>JASBTC010000083.1 GCA_030148625.1 Sphingobium sp.
GGCGTGCTGTCTGCCGGCGGGCCGATCGGCCTGGCGAAGCTGCCCAGCGATACGGGGCTGCCGATGGAGCGGTTTCTCGGCGCCTGCGGCGCGACCGGGGTGACCGCCTATTACGGCATGATCGACATCTGCCGGCCGCAAGCCGGCGAAACCGCGATCGTGTCGGCGGCCGCGGGGGCGGTGGGCTCGGTCGCCGGACAACTCGCGCGGATCGCGGGCGCGCGCACCGTCGGCATTGCGGGCGGGCCCGAGAAATGCCAGCTGCTGATCGACGCATTCGGTTTCGATGCCGCGGTCGACTACAAGGCCGCGGACTGGCGCGAGGCGCTGGTCGCCGCCACCCCGGGTGGCGCGGACATGCTGTTCGAAAATGTTGGCGGGCGCGTCATGGCGGCGAGCATAGAGCGATTGCGCATCGGCGGGCGCATCGCGCTGTGCGGGATGATGTCCGCGCAAGGCGGCGAGCAGTCCACCAGTGCGGACTATGCCATATTGATCGGCCGCCGCCTTCGCCTGCAGGGCTTCAACATCGTCGATTATGCCGATCGCTGGCCCGCTGCGGCGGCGCAGCTCGGCCGATGGATCGCCGAAGGGGCGCTCAACGGGCGCGAGACTTTGGTCGAGGGGCTGGAGAACGCACCCGAAGCGCTCAACATGCTGTTCGACGGCGGCAATGTCGGCAAGCTGGTGGTGCGGGTGGCATGACCGACGGTCCGTTCAGCGGCATGACCGCGCTCGTCACGGGCGCGGCATCGGGCATCGGTGCGGCGACGGTCCGCGCGCTGCGGGCCCAGGGCGCCGTGCGGCTGGTGCTGGTCGACCGTGACGGCGAGGCGCTGGAGCGTGTCGCCAACGGCCTCGACCTGGCGCGCGACGCGATCGAGATCGCGGTGCAGGACGTCGCCGATGCCGCGGCCTGGGCCGCGCTCGAAACACGGATCGGTGCGCGGTTCGGCCATGTCGACCATGTCGTCGCGGCGGCGGGCATCGGCCATGCGGTCGCGCCCGTCGCGGATCTGCCGATTGCCGAGTGGCGACGGACGCTGAGCGTCAATCTCGACGGCAGTTTCCTCGCGCTCCAGTCGGGTATCCGGCTGATCCGCGCGGGCGCGCGGGGTGGCGGCATCGTCCTGCTATCGTCCTCGACCGCATTTCGCGCGCAGCAGGGTATGTCGGGCTATGCCGTCTCGAAACTGGCGCTGGTTCAGCTTGCACGCACCGCCGCGGCGGAGGTCGCCGCCGCGGGTATCCGCGTCAATGCGATCGCGCCGGGCGTCGTCGAAACCCCGTTATTCCGGACCCTGCCCTGGTTTCGCGATCTTGCCGCGCAGTTCGGCGGCGAGGCGGAGGCCTTTGGCGCGTTCGCGCGCCGCGCCGTCCCCATCGGGCGCGCGACCACGGCCGAGGAGACGGCCGAGCAGATCCTGTTCCTGCTCGGGCCTTGGGGCGCCACGATCACCGGCGCTGTGCTCAATGCCGATGGCGGCATGACCTTGAGTGCCGCCTAGAGCCTGAGTGATTGCGGGGCGGGCGATGTCGGCCCGCCGGCCATTGCGCGCGCATAGCCGCTCGGTGCCAGCCGCACGATCAGGCCCGCGACGATGGCGGCACAGCAAAGATGAAAGATCCAGCCGGCGACGAATCCGCCGCTGGCATCGTGCAGCGCCGCGACGATCCAGGGCGGAATCGCCGCGATCAGGAAGCCGCCGCCCTGCATCAGTGCGGACAGCGCGCCGGCGCGCGCCGGATCGGGCAGATGGTCGAGCGCGACGATCATCGACAGGGCGAAACAGCCGCCGAGCCCGGCGCCGAGCAGGATCGCCCAGAGGACGGGCAGCAGCGTCGGCCAGGCGGCGAGCCCGGCAAAGCCGATCGCCTGCATCGCCAGCGTCAGCCACAGCCAGGGGCGACGATCCTCGCCCCTGCACGCCAGTGCGGGGATCAGCAGCGCCGCGATCGCCTGGCTGGCCGCCATCATGGCGAGCAGGCCGCCGCTGGCGGTGCCGGTCCAGCCATGATCCTGATAGGATGGCGCAAGCCATGCGACGATCGATGCATAGCCGCCATTGACCAGGCCGAAACAGATCATCAGCAGCCAGCTGCGCGGCCGTTTCAGCAATGCCGCGATCGGCCGGTCATCTCGCCCGGCTATGATATGGCGTGGCAGGATGCGCGCCGCCATCGCCAGGGCGATCATCGCGGGCAGTGCCAGGGTGGCCAGGCCGAGACGCCAGTTTCCCGATGCGCGCGCGACGATCGGCGCAATCTGTGCGCCGAGCGCGCCGCCGCCCATCAGCATCGACGAATAGAGCCCCGTGACGATCGGGACGTGCCCGGGAAATTGCCGCTTGATGATCCCGGGAAAGACCGCTTGCACGATCGCCGCGCCGAGCCCGCATACAGCCGCGGTGCCGAGCAGGGCCCAGCCGCCGAATGCGGCCAGCCGCAACAGCGAACCCGCGCCGAGAAGGGCGAGTGCGGCGACCACCGCGCGCCGCGGTCCCAGCGTGTTTTGCAGGGCGGGGCCGGCAAAGGCGCCGGCGCCCATGATCAGCATCGGCACCAATGTCAGCAGCGCCATGCCCTGCAGGTTCAGGCCGGTGTCAGCGCTGATCCCCGCCGCGAGCGGGCCGATGCCGGTGAGAAACGGCCGCAGATTGAGGCCGATCATGGCGACGGCCGCGATCAGGGGAATACGTGTCCGCACAGGGTCAGCCCCGGCGTTCGGCGTCCTGCCGCCGCTTCCATTCGCCATAGAGGTCGGGGCAGCTGTCGAGGTGCGCCGGCATGTGCCGGATCCTCATCGACTGTTCGGAAAAGGGCTTGGCCAGTTCGGTGCGGATCGCGGCGGTCGACAGCCCATAGGGTTCGCCGTCGTCGTTGGAATAGGCATAGGTCACCGCGCCGATACCGGCCAGCCGCATCGCCGCCATGCACATCGGGCAGGGATGGCCGCTGGCGAAGACCGCGCAGCCGCTGAGGTCGGCCGAGCCGAGTGCCTGGCTGGCGGCGCGGATGGCGTTCAGTTCGGCATGGGCGGTCGGGTCGTTCGCGCCGACCACGTCGTTGACGCCCGTCGCGAGGATTTCGCCGTCCCGGACGACGACCGCGCCGAAGGGGCGTCCGCCCGCCGCGACATTGGCATGGGCGAGCGCGATCGCCGCGTGCAGGAAATGCTCTTCGTCGTGCATCGACTGAACGGTCAAGGCGCCGGCTTGGCGTTCCATGCGGCGACCTTGGCGCGGGTGTCGGCCAGCATCCGGTCGAGCGCCGCCCGGTCATGGACGGTGCCGCGCATGATCACCGTACGGATCGCCCGCGTCGCGGCGATATCCTCCAGCGGATTGCGATCGAGTAGCACGATGTCGGCCGCCTTGCCGCGCGCGATCGAACCGAAGCGATCGAGCGTGCCGAACCATGCCGGCCCCGCGCGCGTCGCGGCCGCCAGCGTCTGGGCGGGGGTCAGGCCGTATTTGACGTAGAGCGCCATCTCGTCGTGCAGGCCGATGCCGGGATAGTTGAACGAGTTGAGAAAACCGGCATCGGTGCCCGCGATGATGGTGACGCCCGCCGCCTGGAGCATCGGCAGCACCGCCGCCTCGCGCTCGATCTGGTCATGCCGTGCCGCGATCGCGGCGGCGTCGGCCTGCGCGGCGCGTTCGACGCGCCATGTATAGGTCGCGCGCAATCCGGGGCCGATATAGGCCAGATAATCGTCGTTCCGGTGATCGTCCTGGTCGAGATAGGCGATGATGCGGCCGCCGTTGAGCGTGGGGGTGACGAAGACGCCGGTCTCGGCGAAATGGCGATAGGACGCCATCGCGGTCGCCTCGTCGAAACCGGCATTGATCCGGCGATTGGCCTCGGCGCGGTCGATGCGGCCGGCGGCGAAATCGGCGGCGATGCCGGCCTCGTCCTTCGCGCCCGCCTTGAACGCATAGCCGAGATGCTCGATCGAGCTGATCCCGGCATCGACTGCCTGCCGGACCGTGAGCGCCATCGGGATATGGCCCGACGCAGGCAGCCCGGCGGCGCGTACCTGACGCAGGGCATAGAGGAACAGCTCGGGCTTGAGCGTGCTGTCGGTGATCTTGACGAAATCGACGTCCAGCGCCTTCAACTGCGCCACCGCTTTGTCGACATCCCCGGTCGATCCGGTTTCGATGGTGCCTTTCCAGATCGGCTTGATGCCTTCGATCTTGGGCCCCGAACTCAACAATGTCGGGCCGAACAGGCTGCCGTCGCGGATCGCCTGCCGCCAGCTCAGCACCTGTTGCGGCAGGTCGCCCGACGCGTCGCGCACCGTGGTGATGCCATGTGCGACATAGAGCGGGAGCAGCGCCTTATTCTCTTCGATGAGCGCGGGGCCGCCGCCGAAATGGACATGCATGTCCCACAGGCCGGGGATCAGATATCGGCTCTTCGCATCGACCGTCCGTCCGGCGCGCCATTGCCGGGCGATCTCGGCGTCGCCGCCGACCGCGACGATCTCGCCGCCCGTGGTGGCGACGGCCTGATCGCGGATCAGCCGCGCATGCTCGACATCGACGATGGTCGCGTGGCGGATCAGCACGTCCGCCCGATCTTTTGCGGCCGCCTGTATCGGCAGCAGCGCAAGGCCCGCGAGAATGGCGGTGAACACAGATTTCATTGGTCGAACGTCCCGGAATCCCAACTCGTCCCATGGGTAGCTTCGCGTTGGAGCATTCGCAAATTAGATGTATGGATAAACATTATCCATTTTCAAAATGACTCCATGCTCGATCCCCGTCTCCTCCGCGCCTTCGTCACCATCGCCGATACTGGCAGCTTCACGCTGGCCGCGGCGCGGCTGCACATGACCCAGTCGACGATCAGCCAGCAGCTCGGCCGGCTGGAGCAGGCGGTCGGCCACGAACTCGTCGACCGGACGGCGCGGCCGGTTCGGGCGACGGCATCGGGCGAACGCCTGCTCGGCCATGCCCGCCGCATCCTGGCGCTCCAGCGCGAGGCCGAAACATTGCTGTCGGATCAGGCCGGCACCGCATCGATCCGGATCGGCGTGCCCGACGATATGGTCACCTCGCAGATGAGCCTGATCTTCGCCGCCTTTGCGAAGCGGCATCGCGAGATACGGCTCGACGTCACCACCGGGCTCAGCCGCGATCTCGGCCGGCGTTACCGCGCGGGCGAGTTCGACATCGTCATCGTCAAGGAACCGACCGCCAGCGTCGATCACCATGCCAGTTTTCCCGAAGCGATCGGCTGGTTCGAAAGCGCGGATCGCGATCATGAATGGCCCGATCCGGTGCCGCTGGTCGCCTTCCCGCCGGGCGGCCTCTATCGCGAGGCGATGTTCGAACGGATCGAGCGCGAGCGCCGCCGCTGGTACATCGCCTTTACCGGCAGCAGCCTGAACAATGTGCTCGTCGCGGTCGAGGCCGGGCTCGGCCTGTCGCTCGTGCCGACCTTTACGGTTGCGGGCTACCGGATCCGGCCTTGCCCGGCGCTGGGGCCGGAGCCGGCAATGGTGGTCTCGCTCTATGCCTGGGAAAGGACCGGCCAGCGCGGCGAACTCGTCGAACATATGGGGGCCGCGCTCGCCGATCGGTTCGAGGCGTCGCTTCGGACGACCTCATGAATTCAACGGCGGATTCCGGCGCTGCGTTTTCCGGGGCGCGGAATCCCCGATAAGAAATTATTTTCAATGGATATTTTTGAAGAGGATTCCGGCCCGTCCACGCATTGACATTGTCATGGTTATAATGTGAACTTGCCGGACGCGTGGTGATGAGCGGACATGGGGCGCCCGGCGGCGGCCTGACAGGCTCGAATCCCGTTCCGTTTCCTATAGGAATTTCGCTCATGCATTCTGACTATTCCGGCTCCGGACTTCGGAAGCGGTTCGGCGACGATGTGATCCTCACCGATATGATCTTCGTCTACGAACCGCCGATCGGGAACGGCGCCGATCTGTTCGACCGCTATGCCGAGGCCGGGTTCGATTTCATCCAGTGCCACCCGGCGGGCGACGATCACAACATCACCCAGGCGATCCAGCGCATCGCGCGGATGCGTCGGCAGGTCTGGTCGCGGCGCGACATGTGCAGCCTGGTCGAAAGCGTCGAGGATATCCGGCGCGCGAAGCGCGAGGGCAAGCTGGCGGTGGGGATCCAGCTCGAGGGGTTCCGATGCCTGGAACGCGATCTGGACATGGTCGATCTCTATTATGCCGTTGGCGTGCGGCTGTGCCACCCGGTGTTCAACATCACCAACTCGATCGGCGGCGGCTGCGCCGACGGCAGCGATATCGGCCTGACCCGCTTCGGCCGCCGCGTGATCGAGCGGATGAACGAAGTCGGCATGATCGTCGACGGCGCGCATGCCGGGCATCGCACGCAGCTCGACATGCTGGAGGTGTCGACGGCGCCGGTGATGTTCTCGCATCACGGCGTCGCCAGCCTCTATCCGCATGTCCGCAACATCGCCGACGACGTGATCCGTGGCTGCGCGGCGCGCGCCGGCGTCGTCGGGATCACCGGCGCCGGCTATTATCTGGGGGGGCAGCCGACCCCCGAATTGCTGTTCCGCCACATGGATCATGTCGTGCAGATGGTCGGCCCCGATCATCTGGGGCTGGGTCTCGACTGGACCGCAGACAATGAACGTCTCGAACAGGCTTTCGCGGCCGCCCCCGATGTCTGGGGCCCGCTCGATCTGTGGCAGCCGATCGCCTTTTGCCCGCCCGGCTTTCTGGGGCCGACCGTCGAACTGATGGACCGCGCCGGCTATGGCGAGGCGGCGATCGCCGCGATCGTCGGCGGCAACTGGATGCGCGTCGCGACCGAAATCTGGAATTAGAGCATTTTCGAGTTGACCGTTTACGGTCAACGGCTCGGAAAATGCGACCGCGAAAGACCAGAGCGTTTCCGCTCATCGTGGAAACGCTCTAGCCCGGCGGGATCATATTCCGCAACGGTCCCCCAATAATTGTAATCGCCAAAGCGATGGATAAGCAGGGATGATCCCTCGTCAGCCAGTCCGCCCATTCGGGTGATGGGCGGCCGATCGATGAGGGATGGATATGGACCGGAAATATCTTTTGGGCGTGGCCGCTCTGATGGCCGCGTCGCAGGCGAATGCGCACGAGATCTGGCTGGAACAGGATGCGTCCGGGCCGGCCAGGGTCTTTCTCGGCGAGCCCGATTACCCCGTGCCGCCGGGCGGGGACAAGGAATTCCCCCGCCTCAAGGCGCCCCTGGTCTTTCGCGACGATCCGGCAAAGGCCGCCACATTGACGCGCCGCGTCGATCATCTCGAGGCGGCGGTGCCGGGCACGGGGGATATCAGGCTGCGCGATGCCGCGATCTTCGATCCGGAACGCGGTGAGGACGGCAGCTACAGTGCGCGGGTCTATTATGCCAAAGCGGGCCGGGCCGAGACCCGGGCGGTGCTCGACTTCGAAATCGTCCCGCAGCGATCCGGTGCGAACGATTTCCAGATCATGTTCAAGGGCGCGCCCGCGCCGCGCGAGGGCGTCAGGATTATCCGCCCGGATGGCTGGCTGAAGAATATCAAATCGGACGATGCCGGCCGGTTCGCGGTGCCGGCCGAGCCGGGTGGCCGATATCTGATCTATGTCGATCATGACGAAAAGACCGACATGCTTCAGGGGACGATGCGGGTGTCGAAGGTCACCCATGTCGCGACGCTCACCTTCGTCCAGCCCTGAGCGGCACGGCGCCGCGGGCGCCGGCCATGGCATCGGCCCGGACGGCACCCGCACGCGCGACATGGCCGGCGGCCCCATAGCGAGACACTGCGTTGGCAGATCATTTTCAGCGATGGCTTTCAGGGGGCCGGGGACGCCGGGCTCCCGTTCGCACGGTCGGCGCATGGTGCGCCGGCAACCGGCGGCTGGGCCTCGGCCTGGCTGCCGCGATACTCGGCCTGTATCCGTCGATCGCCTGCGCGCAGGGCTCGGATGCCCCCGTCACCTGGCGGCTGAGCAGTATCGCCGATGGTTGGGCCGCGATCGACAATGGCGCCCGGCGCAACATCGCGGCGCTCAACAAGATCGACGCGGCGATCACCATCGACGGGCACGCCGCCGGCATCGGATGGCTGAGCGCCCATGCAAGCTATTTCCATATCGTCGGCCATGGCCCCAGCGAGCGGCTGGTCGGTGACGGGCACGGCATCGACAATGCTGAAAGCGACCCCGACCACCGGCTGTTCGAAGCATGGGTGGAGGCAAGGCTCGCGCCCAACGCATCGATGCGTATGGGGCTGATGGATCTGAATGCGCAGTTCGACGCCATCGATACCGCATCGCTCTTCCTCAACGGCGGGCACGGCATGGGCACCGAATTCGCGGCGAGCGGAGTCAACGGCCCCTCCACCTATCCGGCCACCGGGCTCGGCATCAGCGGCACCGCGACCTGGTCGGGCCTGACGCTTCAGGCCGCGGTCGTCGACGGCGCGCCGGATGCGACCGCCCATGGCGGCCTCGCTTCGCTACGTTTGCGCGGGCGGGATGGCGCCCTGATCGTCGGCGAGGCGCGCTATGCGTTCCGTCAGGACGGCCCCTCGCTCGGGCTCGGCGTCTATCGATATAGTCGTGCGCCCGTCTCGACACCGGACACCATAGCACCGCGCCAGGGCGGCGGCATCTATGCGACGGCCGAATTGCCGGCGGCGCGCGGGTTTGCCGGCTGGCTTCGTATCGGCTTTGCCGATGCGGCGATTTCGGACGTGCGTCACCAGATCAGCGGCGGCATCGTCAGCCACGCACCGTTTCCGGGGCGGGAGCATGACAGGGTCGGCCTGGCGGTGAGTAGCATCGGCGTCCGTCCCGACGGCCCCGGCCGGATCGGCTATTCGCGGCGCGAAACCAATGTCGAGCTGACCTATCATCTCGCATTGAGCGAGACCGTCAGCCTGCAGCCGGACGTGCAATATATCCTGAGGCCGGCCTATGATCCGGATTCCGAAAGCGCGTTGCTGGTCGGTTTGCGCCTGACCGTCTCGTTCGGCAATTAGGACGCGGACCGGTGGCCAACACAGACGGTCAGGATCGCAACGCATGAAGCGCAGATTATTGACGATCCACCGTTATGTTTCGCTGTCGCTCGCGCTGTTCTGGATCGTCCAGGCGCTGACGGGCACCATTCTCATCTATGCCCGCACTGCCGACGACATGGCGATGGGCGCCTCGGCGCGCGCCGTCTCCTCGGCCGCCGTCGATCGCACGATCGCGGCGATCGGCCGCTCGGGTGCCACCGTCCACGAATATTTCGTCAGCGGCGGCGTGCCGGGGCAGATCGATATCCTGGTCGAGGATCGCGCCGAAGGGTTCCGGGTCTGGCGCGTGGACGGGGCGAGCGGCGCCGTCCAGCGCGTGAGCGCGTGGAACGGGCCCTGGTGGAAGCTTTCGCTCGCGCGCGGGGCATTGCTCCTCCACAAATCCCTGCTCGCGGGCGCCACGGGACGGATCATCGTCATCGCGAGCGCCGCCATGCTGTTCGTCAACATCCTGATCGCGCTGAAACTGGCCTGGCCGATGAAACGGCGATGGCGTTCCGCACTCGTACCGGCCCGCGCCGGCAATGCCGTGGTCAGAAGCTTCTCCTGGCACAGGGCGCTCGGATTATGGGTGTTGCCCTTCGGCCTCGTCATCACGCTGACCGGGCTCGGGCTGTCCTTCATCCCGACGCTCGAACAGCTGACGGCAAGCCGGGCCGCGTTGCCGCCGCAATGCCGGACCGCCACCGCCGGGCCGATGCCCGCTTTGTCGTCCGCCCGGGCGCTGGAAAGCGCAAGGCAGGTCTTCCCCGATGCCGGTCTGGTCGTCGTTTCGCTGCCGCGTGCGGACCGGCACTGCTATGTGCTGCAGATGCGGCAGCCCACGGAATGGCGGCGCATATTCGGCACCAGCCGCGTCTATGTGGACGCGCGATCCTATGATGTCATCGGCCGTTGGGATGCGACGGCAGCGGGCCTTCCCGCCAGGGCGGTGGTCGCGCTCTATACCATCCATACCGGCGAATGGGGCGGCAGCGCCGGCCGCTTCGCCACTTTGGTGATGGGCGCCGGCCTGCTCGCGACGATCATGCTCGGGCTCTGGCTCTGGTGGTCGCGGCGGCGCGCGCGCGGCGCGTCCGCCCGATCGGGCCGACAGCCCTCCGCCCGATCCTGATCAGGCTCGCGAGCGATCGGTCCGATGATGAGCCCATCATCCCGTTGTCGAGACAGGATCTGCGCCAGCAGCAAGCTTTCTCCTCCGCGTCTCCGCGCCTCCGCGTGAACCTGCCAATCCGGAAGCGCTGCCAGGCGATGACAGTTCACGCGGAGGCGCGGAGACGCGGAGGATCGTTCTCAAATGGCGGAAGTGGGGCAAAGTCGCGTCGTGCCAGCACGCCCGCTTTGCTCGACAATTAGGGGGCGGCTTCCAAAAATTGTGATCGACTCGACTGCCTGCTCGGGATCATCATCACCCATGAATTTCGCAGTGATCGAAATAGAGTTCGAGTAAAAATTCAATTCTATCGAAATCCACATGCGTTCCATAAAAAAACAGGGGGTGTGAAATGGAAAAGATCAAGACCATGGCCTTTCGATCCGCAATGGCGGCGATCTGCTGCTCGGCTTCGTCAATGGCAATAGCGCAGGTGGAGTCGCAGGGTGCGCAATCGAACGAGGAAATTGTTGTCACCGCCGATCGGCGCAACAGTTTCGGTCAGGATTATCTGCAGGCCGGTGCGTTTCGCGATGCGCGCATCATCGATACGCCGCTGACCGTCTCGGTCCTCAGCCGCGAATTGCTCGATGCGCAACAGGCGGGCAGCATCATGGATGCGGCGCGCAACACCGCCGGCGTCACCCAGTCGCAGCTCAACAGCACGATCTACAGCAATCTCTCCATTCGCGGCATCGCCGTCGACAACCTGACCAACTTCCGGTTCAACGGCATCCTGCCGATCATCAACTTCATCGACATGCCGATCGAGAGCAAGGATCGTGTCGAGATCCTGAAGGGGGCCGCCGGCCTCTATTACGGGTTCGCCTCGCCATCGGGCATCGTCAATCTCGTCTCGTCCCGCGCGACCGCCGATCCCGTCAACAAGGTCGATGTCAGCGGCAATCTCCACGGCTCCTTTGGCGGCCATGTCGATATCGGCCGGCGATGGGGCGATGTCGGGCTGCGCGTGAACGCGGCCGCCAATTCGCTCGAAACCGGCGTCGATCGCACGACTGGCCGGCGTTTCTTCACGTCCGCGGCTTTCGACTGGTCGGTCACCGACCGGCTGACCTTGCAGCTCGACGCCGAATATATCGACAAGTCGATCACCGAGGCGACCGAACTGGTCCTGCCCGCCGCCGTCAACGGCGTGGTCACCGTGCCGCCGCTGCAAAAGGCGTCGAAGAATGTCGGTGCCACCTGGCTGCTGTCCGAGGGTTATGAGTACAACCTGCTCGCCCGCCTGAAATACACGATCTCCGACGATTGGAGCGTCACCTTCGGCACGGGCGAATCCTATCTCAAGCGCGACCGCCGCTATTCGTCCTTCTCCGGCTATAATCTCGCGACGGGCAACGGCACGCTCGGTCTCGCGCTCACCCATGGCAATGATTATCGCGCGCGGATCGTGCGCGGCGACGTGGCGGGCGTCATCCAGACCGGACCGATCAAGCATAATCTGCTGATCGGAGCGTCCTATTACACCCGCGCCAGCAACATCCCCGCCGCGACCCGCTACACATTCGCGCAGAATCTCTACGATCCCATCGTCATTCCGGAACAGCCGACGCCGGCGCGCACGATCACGAGCATTTCGCGCGTCAAGGAAAGCGCGGTGTTCATCTTCGATCGCGCCAGCGTCGGGGAATGGCTGAATCTCATCGTCGGTTATCGCAAGACCGATTATGAGGATCGCAGCCTGACGACCATCTACAAGGCCAGCCCGGATTCCTGGTCGTACGGCGCGCTGGTCAAGCCGATGCGCTGGCTCAGCATCTACGGAAATTATATCGAAGGGCTCGAATCGGGCGGCATCGTCCCGCAGATCGCGACCAATGCCGGGCAGGTCCTGCCGGCCGCGCTCAGCAAGCAGCGCGAGTTCGGCGTGAAGCTCGAACCCAGGCGCGGCTTCCTGATCACCGGCGCCTATTTCGATATCGACCGGACATCGGCCTATCTGAATGCCGCGAACCTGTTCGTCCAGGATGGCCAGGCCAGCTTCAAGGGCTTCGAATTCAGCGGCAGCGGCAATATCGGGCCCAACCTGTCCCTGTCGGTCAGCGGCGTGTTCCTCGATGCCGTGCAGAGAACCGGCAGTGCGGCCGTGGTCGGCAATGTGATCGAGAACACCTCGAAGTTCAGCGGTTCGATCTTCGCCGAATATCGCATCGAGGCGCTGGATGGGCTGCGGGTCTCCGCGGGCATGTTCCGGGTCGGGCGTCGCGCCGCCAATGCCGCGAATACCGCCTTCGTCAAAGGCTATACGACCTTCGATCTGGGCCTGCGCTACGAGACCGAGATCGCCGGACATCCGACCTCGTTCCGCCTCTATGGCGAGAATGTCGGCGGCCGCGAATATTGGGCGGCCACCGGGTCGAGCCTGCTGCAACAGGGCGTACCGAGGACGGTGAAGGTCTCGGTCGCGACCTCCTTCTGACGGCCATGGCCAGATCCGGCTCCGATGATGACCCCCGACCGTCCCCGACACGCAATACGATCGACATCCATCGTCGGGGACGCCGTCATGAAACGAGGATATAAATGAAGTTCGATGTCATCGTCGTCGGAGGGGGCTTTGCCGGTGCCTCGACCGCCTATTTCCTGGCACGGTCCGCATCGGTGCTCCTGATCGAGCGGGAGCCGGCGCTCGGCACCCAGAGTTCGGGGCGCTCGGCCGAGCAGTTCACCGTCGGCATCGCCGCGGATCTGATGCGCAATCTCGGGGCGGCCAGCCGGTCGTTCTTCGATACGCCGCCGGCGGAATTCGGCGAGGAATCACTGCTTTCGCCGCGAGGCTGCCTCACTGTCGGTGCGGCGGAGCATCGCGCTCGCCTCGACATGCTCTCGCAGCGCCTGGCATCGGCCCGCGCGGAGGCGCGGCCGCTTTCGGGGGTTGAGGCGCTGGCATTGTTTCCGGCGCTTCGTCCGGACGGTGTCGAGCTCGGCATCTATGAACCCGGCGCTGCCGACATCGACAGCAACAGGCTGTTGCAGGGCTATGTCCGCAGCGCGCGCAGCCATGGCGCCGAGATCCTTCTCGACGCACCGGTCTCGTCGATCGATCGCCGGAATGGCCGATGGATCGTGACGACGGGCAAGGGGGCGTTCGAGGCACCGGTCATCGTCAATGCCGGCGGCGCCTGGGTCGACCAGATCGCGGCGATGGCGGGCGTCGCGCCCGTCGGCATCCGGCCGATGCGGCGAACCGCCTTCACTTTCGCGGCGCCGGCCGGGCTGACGGTCGATGCCTGGCCGCATGTCTTCAAGGTCGATCGGCAATGGTATCTGAAGCCTGAGACCGGCCGGTTCATGGGCAGCCTGGCCGACGAGGTGCTGTCGCCGCCGAGCGACGTCTATCCCGACGATCTGGATGTCGCCCAGGCGATCGAGAATATCGCGGCGGATACGACGCTCGCCATCGGGCGTCCGATGAGCAGCTGGGCGGGGCTGCGCAACTTCCTTGCCGACCGCAATCCGGTCGGCGGCGCGCGCGTCGACGATCCTTCTTTCGTCTGGGTGGCCGGGCAGGGCGGATGCGGCGTGCTGACCTCGCCGGCGCTCGGGCAGGCGGCGGCGGCGGCGGCGCTGGGACAGGCGCTGCCCGACGCGCTGCGCGAATTCGGGATCGATGCCGCAGCGCTTTCGCCCGACCGGCTCACCGCCGCGCCGTGACGGGCGGCCGCGTCCAGACACCATGATCTTTTTCGGGAATCCAGAATGACTTCGACCTACAGGCCCACGGCCATTCCACGCACGCGCATCACATCGGGCAGCGAATTCGAGCGTATCTATAATTACAGCCGCGCCGTGCTCGTCGGAAACCATCTGATGATCTCCGGAACCACCGGTTACGACTATGCCACGAGCACGCTTGCCGACGGCCCCGTCGAGCAGACCGAGCAGCTGATCCGCAATGTCGAGGCCGCGCTCGCCCAGGTCGGCGGCACGCTCGCCGATATCGTCCGGGTCCGCATGTATCTCGCTTATGCCGAAGATTATGACGCGATCATGGAGGCCTATGCCCGGGCCTTTGAGGGGATCTGTCCCGCCTGCACGACGGTCGAGGCGAAGCTGTTCGATCCCGCCATGCGCATCGAGATGGACATGGACGCGATTGTCGATGTCCGCCCTTAATCTCAGGCCGCATACCCCGGACGACGTGCTCGCCCGGATCGGGAACCGCGCCTGGGCGCTGCCCGATCGCGCCGATGCCATCATCATCGGCGGCGGCATCATGGGGATCGCGACCGCTTATTATCTGGCGCAGGCCGGAGTGAAGGCGGTGGTGATCGAAAAGGATCGCGTCGCATCGCAGCAATCGGGCCGCAATTGGGGGTTCGTGCGCACGCAATATCGCGATCCCGCCGAAATGCCGCTGGCGCTGGAGGCGCTGCGCATCTGGCCCGGGCTCGAGGCCGAACTCGGCACACCGCTCGGCTGGAGAGCCACGGGCTGCCTGTTCGCCGCGGCCGACGATGCCGAATATGGCGCCTTCGAAGCCTGGCTCCGCCAGCTGGGCGCGCACGCGACCTCGTCGCGTCTCCTCAGCGCCGGGGAAACCGCCCGGCTGTTGCCGTCGCTCAATCGGCCCGCGGTGGGCGCGCTGTACACGCCCGACGACGGCCAGGCCGAACCGGGGCAGGCGACCATGGCCTTTGCCCGCGCGGCCCGGGCGGCGGGCGTCGAGATATTGGAGGATTGCGGCGCGATCGGCATCGATGTCGCGGCGGGCCGGGTCACCGGTGTACGGACCGAACATGGCCTGATCCGCAGCGATGTCGTGATCTGCGCCGCGGGTGCGATCTCCCACCATCTGCTGCGGCCATTGGGGTTGCTGCTGCCGCAAAAGACGGTCCGCAACACCGTGTCGCTGACCACCCCGGTGGCGCCGCTTGCCCAGCCCTGCTTCTGCGGCTTCGGGCTCGGCCTGCGGCAACGCGCCGACGGATCGTGCATCATCGCCGCGGAATCGACCTCGGATGTCGACGTGACCCTGGGTTCACTGCACAATGCGCGCTATTTCCTGTCCAGTTTCCTGTCGAACTGGCGGACCTTCCGGTTGAGCATCGGCCGGCCCCTGCTCGACGATCTGCACGGCCTGATCGTGCGGAAACGCGAAGAGCGGCTGATCGAACCGCGCCGGCCCTTCCTGGCCCCCAATGAGAAGCGGGCCGGCAAGATGCGCGACCTGCTCAGGCAGCTTTTCGCGGGCGCCGAGACTGTGGAGATCGAAAGATCCTGGGCCGGCGCGATCGACGTGTTGCCCGATGCCCTGCCGGTCGTCGACGGCGCGACTGGCGTGTCGGGCCTGGTCGTGGCGACCGGTTTCTCCGGGCATGGTTTCGGCCTTGCACCGGCGGTCGGCCGCACCGTCGCCGCGATCGCGGCCGGACGGGCGTCGCCGCTCGATCTTTCGGCATTCCGTCTCGATCGTTTCGAACGGGGCACTTTCGGCCAGCCCCACGCGCCGCTTTGAGGAGTCCGTCATGACCATTGCCGATCACGCGCATTACCGGTCGATCGCTTCGCGATTGTCGATGGCGGGCCGCGCATTCATCGACGGCGCCTGGAACGACGGGCCCGCGCTTTTCGAAACCGTGAACCCGGCGACCGGTCGGGCCTTCGCGACGGTGGCCCATTGCGGCGATGCCGAGGTGGACGGCGCGGTGCGCGCCGCCCGGCGCAGCGTGCGCGACGGCGTCTGGGGACGGCAGCCGCCCGAATATCGCAAGGCCATATTGCTGCGGCTTGCCGATCTGATCCGGCATAATGCCGAGGATCTCGCGGTCCTCGAAAGCCTCGACAGCGGCAAGCCGATCCGGGATTGTCTGAAGGAGATCGGCGAAGAAGTCCCGTCCTGCTTCCAATGGTATGCCGAACTGATCGACAAGAGTTTCGGCAAGGTCGCCCCGACCGGTGAAAATGTGTGGGCGATGATCGTCAAGGAGCCGGTCGGTGTCGTCGGGCTGGTCCTGCCGTGGAATTTCCCGCTGTTGATGGCGGCGTGGAAACTCGCGCCGGCGCTGGCCGCGGGCTGCTCGGTGGTGGTGAAGCCGGCCGAGCAGACATCGCTCACCGCATTGCGCCTCGCCGAACTGGCGGCCGAAGCGGGCGTGCCGGCGGGCGTGCTCAACGTCGTTCCGGGATTTGGCGAGACCGCGGGCGCCGCGATCGGGCGCCATCCCGACATCGATGCCGTGTCCTTCACCGGATCCACCGAGGTCGGCCGTCATTTCCTGCGCTATGCAGCGGATACGAACCTGAAGACCGTCGGACTCGAAATGGGCGGCAAGAGCCCCTTCATCATCCTCGACGATGCACCCTTGTCCGAGGATCTGATCGAGAATGCGGCGATGTCCGCTTTCTGGAACGCCGGACAGAATTGCTCGGCCAATATGCGCCAGATCGTCGGCGGCGGGCTTCACGACGCATTCGTGGATGCGGTGGCGCGGCGTGCCGATGCGATCGTGATCGGCGATCCGCTCGATCCGGCGACCGAAATGGGGCCGCTGGTGTCGGAGGAACATCGGGCCAATGTCCGGCGCCATCTCGATATCGGCCGGCGCGAAGGTGCGGTGGCGACGCTCGATCGTGCCGATCAGGGCCGGGACGGCTGGTTCATGGGGCCGACCGTCCTTGCCGGATTGACGCCGGCGATGACGCTCGCGCGCGAGGAGATATTCGGCCCCGTATTGGGGGTTCTGAAGGTCGATGGTCTGGATCAGGCCGTGCGTGTCGCCAATGACAGCGATTACGGCTTGCATGCCACCATCTACACGCGCGACATCGATGCCGCGATGCACGTCGCCAATCGTCTGGAATGCGGTACGGTGGCGATCAACGGCTTCACCGAGGGTGACATGAAGACCCCGTTCGGCGGCTATAAACGATCCGGTTCTCTCGCCCGCGACAAGGGCGTGGAGGCGCTGGACCAGTATCTGCACAGCAAGACCATCTGGATCACCAACACGCAATATTGACGATCCCTTTCACAGCAGGGCTGCCACCATGTCTCGTCGTCTTCCATCCGTGAACGCACTGAAATGCTTCGAAGTCGTTGCGGCGCAGATGAGCATCCGCAAGGCCGCGGCGGCGCTGCGCGTGAGCGAGAGCGCGGTCAGCCGCCAGGTCCGGATATTGGAACAGCAGCTCGGCATCACCCTGTTCCAGCGCGGCCATAACGGCCTGGAGATCACGCCGGAGGGCCGGATCCTGGCATCCAGCACCAAGGACGCGTTCGACCAGATCGCCCGCACCATCGAGAGTTTCCATCGCGATCAGGACGTCGTCGAGATCCGGGTGTTGCCGAGTTTTGCGCTGCGCTGGCTCTATCCCCGGCTGCGGACTTTCCAGGATCAGCATCCGCTGGTGAAGGTGATGATCCACACGCGCTGGCACGACATGATCTCCAGCGACAACGACGCCGAACTCGGCATCCGCTACGGCCTGGGCAATTGGCGCAGCGAGGACGTGACCGAGCTTTATGCCGAGCGGCTCGTGCCGGTCTGCGCACCCGATTATCTGTCCGGGCGCGAGCTGCGCTCGGTCGAGGATCTGCGCGGCGCGACCTTGCTGCATTCCCAGCCCGACCATCAGGACTGGAAGATCTGGGCGCTCGGCTGGGAAGGCGGCGAGATCGACACCGATCAGGGCCTCGATTTCGATGTGCTCGACATGGCGCTGCGCGCGGCAGAGGCGGGCTTCGGCATCACGATGAGCGATCAGCTGCTCGCATATGACGCGGTGCAGGCCGGGCAGCTGACGATGGCATCGCGTCGCGTCGTCGCCAGCGGGACGTCCTATTATCTCGTGCGTCCGGCCAATCTCAATGCACGGCGCCAGGTGCGCCTGTTCCATGAATGGATCTGCGACGAGATGAGCAGCGCGCGTCGGTTGCTCGAGGCCGGCGGCCGTTGAGCATGACGACCGCCCTTTCACCATCGCGCCGGCGTGCGGCGTTGGGGCTGGCCGTGGCCCTGATCGGGCTGGCGGGCTGCGGTCCGCGCGCGGCCGCCCCCCGGTCGGTCGGTGGCGTGATGCAGATCCCGCTGACCTCCGACATCCGCGGCACCAATCCCGGCGTCAATCGCGACGCCAACACCGACACCGTGATGATGCATGTCCTGGAAGGGCTGGTGGGCTATCAGGAGGACGGACGTCCCGGCCTGATGCTGGCGCAATCGCTGACGGTGTCGCCGGACGGCCGCCGCTATGTCTTCCGGCTGCGCGACGGCGTGAAATTCCACAATGGCCGGCCGCTGACATCCGCCGAAGTGGTCTGGTCGTGGCGGCGCTATCTCGATCCCGCGACCAACTGGACCTGCCTCGCCGATTTCGACGGTTCGCGCGGCATGAAGATCGAGGCGGTTGAGGCGATCGATCCACAGAACGTCGCGTTCACGCTCAATCGCCGCCAGCCGTTGTTCCTCACGCAGATGGCGGCGTTCACTTGTGGCGGCGGCGCGATCCTTCATCCGGATTCGGTCGACGCGCAGGGCGCCTGGCGCGCGCCGATCAGCACCGGCCCCTATCGGATCGTGCGGTGGGAACGCGGCCGCTTCATTGATATGGACGCATTTGCGCAATACCGGCCCGCGCCCGGCCGCGAGGACGGCAATATCGGCGCCAAGATCGCTTATGAGAAGCGGCTGCGCTGGCTCATCATCCGCGACGCCTCGTCGCGCCTCGCCGCGCTGGAAAAGGGGCAGGTCGATGTCATGCCCGAGGTTCCGGCCGCGGAGATGCTGCAGGTCCGCCATCTGAAGGGGATCCGGATCGCCCAGGCGCCGATGCTCGGCAGCTACGGGATTCTCGTGCAGGACAAGGATCCGCTGCTGGCCGATCCGCGCATCCGCGAAGCGATCGGTTATGCGATCGATCGCGAGACGCTGGCACGCCTCGTCACCGAAGGAACCGCACCGGGCAATGCCTCGATCGTCGCGAATGCGAGCCCGTTCCACTCCGACGGGCCGGGAAAATTGTTCGATCCGGCAAAGGCCAGGGCGCTGCTGCGCGCGGCCGGCTATCGCGGCCAGCCGATCATCCTCACCACCAATCGCCGCTATCCCGCGATGTTCAACCAGGCGCTGCTGGCGCAGGCGATGGCACGGCAGGTCGGCCTGAACCTCAAGATCGAGGTGCTCGAATGGGCGACGCATATGGATCGCTGGCGCTCGGGCAAGTTCCAGCTGCTGTCGTTCGGTTTCTCGGCAAAGGCCGATCCGTCGCTCAGCTACGAATCCATCCTGGGTGACCGGGCGAAATCGCCCAGCAAGACCTGGAACGATCCGGCGGCGCTCGACCTGCTGGCGGCGAGTGCTGCGACCGACGATGTGGCGCAACGCCATGCCATTTTCGAAAGGCTGCATGCGCTGATGATCCGCGACGTCCCCTATATCGCGCTGTTCAGCCCGGCCGACAACAATGCCGTGCGCGACGGCGTGACCGGGTTCCGGTCGTGGCAATTCGGCCGCGCCCGTTTCTGGGGCGTGCGCGCCGCCGGGAGCAAGCGGTCATGATCCGGTACGCCTTTTCCCGCTTCGTCCTGGCCCTGCCGACGATCCTGATCGCCCTGTTCCTGATCTTCGCGCTCATCCGGCTCATTCCCGGCGATCCGGCGCAGCTGATCCTCGGCGACACCGACGATCCCGCCGCGCTGGCGCGGATCCGCGCCACGCTGGCGCTCGACCAGCCCTTGCCGGTGCAGTTCATGCACTGGATCGCCGCGATCGCGCATGGCGATTTCGGACGGTCGATCTCGATGGAAAGCCCCGTCATCGACCTGCTGATGCCCGCCTTCGGAGTCACCGCCTTGCTGGTGGTGCCGGCGGTGATCATCGCGGCGCTGCTCGCATTGCCGCTCGGCATGTTCGCGGCGTGGCGGCAGAATAGCGGAACCGATACGCTGGTGGTGACCGCGGCGACCTTCTTCCTGTCGGTGCCCAGCTTCTGGCTGGGGCTGATGATGCTGCTCTATTTCGGGGTGAAGCTCGATCTGTTTCCGGTGGTCGGATATGTCTCGCCGTTCGACGATCCGGGTGAAGGGCTGCATTATCTGGTCCTGCCGGTCGTGACGCTTGCGCTCATCGAGGCCGGGGTGCTCGTCCGGCTGGTCCGGGCCAGTACCATCGAGGTGCTTCAGCTCGACTATATCGCGCATGCCCGGTCGAAGGGATTGTCCGAGCCCGCGGTGGCGCGCCGCCATGCGTTCCAGAACGTCATGGGCCCGACCTGGACGATGATCGGGCTGGCGCTTGGCGGCCTGCTCGGCGGCGCGGTGGTGATCGAAACCGTCTTTTCGCTTCCCGGTCTCGGCCGATTGATGGTCGAGGCCGTCTTCGCCCGCGACTATCCCGTCGTTCAGGGGTGCATGGTCATCGTGATGCTCAGCTATGTCGGCGTCAATCTGGCGGTCGAGCTGACCGCTCCGCTCATCTGTCCGTCGCTGCGCCATGACTAGAGCGCTTCCCGGAAAAGTGGGCACCGGTTTTTCAGCCGGGAAGCGCTCAGGATATTCGTCGATCCGCGCATTCGCCGCCCGCCCGAGCGGCGCCATCGGCGGGATCCTCGTCATCCTGACCCTGGCCGCAGCGCTCGCGGGTGCGATCGCCACGCCCTATGATCCGACATTGGTCGATTTTTCGGCGCGGCTTTCGCCACCTTCGCTCCTGCATTGGCTCGGCACCGACGAATGGGGGCGCGACGTGCTCAGCCGCCTGCTGGGCGGTGCGGCGATCACCGTCGCGGTCGCCGCGCTGACCACTGCCATGGTCACCGTGTTCGGCGCCGTGCTGGGTGCGCTGTCGGCCTTTGCGGGCGGCTGGCTGGATCGCATCGTCATCGCGCTGATGGATGCCCTGCTCGCCTTTCCCGCGCTGGTGATGGCGATCGCGATGACGACGGTGCTGGCCGGGTCGTCGCTGGCGCCCGTCATCGCGCTCAGCGTCGCCTATCTGCCCTATATGGTGCGGGTGGTGCGGACGAACGTGCTGACGATGCGCAACCGCGATTTCATCACCGCGTCGAAGATCATCGGCAATCGGCCGCTCTATACGCTGGCCCGTCACATCCTGCCCAACACGGTCGGGCCGGTGCTAGTCATGTCCACGTCCTTGTTCGGATGGGCATTGCTCGCCGAATCCGCTCTGTCCTTTCTCGGGCTCGGCCTGCCGCCGCCTGCCGCGAGCTGGGGCGGGATGCTGGCCGACAGCCGCAATTATTTCGCCGATGCGCCCTGGCTTGCGATCGTGCCGGGCCTGGCGATCTCGGGGGCGCTGCTCGGCATCAACCTGTTCGGCGATTCCTGCCGCGATCATTTCGACCGGAAGATGAAGGCATGACGCGCGACGCAGCAAAGCCGGTGCTCGCCATTGACGGGCTGACGATCACCGCGCCCGGCGGGCGGGCGGTGGTGGACGACGTCAGCCTGTCGTTGCAGGCGGGGGAGATCGGCGCGCTCATCGGTGAATCGGGCAGCGGCAAGACCACGATCGGGCGCGCTGTGCTCCGGCTGCTGTCGCCCGCGCTCGCCATCGCCCGGGGCGCGATCCGCTTCGAGGGGCACGATCTGGTCCGCGCCGATCCCGCCACTTTGCGCAGCCTGCGCGGCCGGCGCATGGCCGCGGTCTTTCAGGAACCGATGACGTCGCTGAACCCGTCGATGACGGTCGGGCGGCAGATGATGGAAGCGCTCCGGCTGCATGAGGGCGTCTCGGCGCGCGAGGCCAGGGCGCGCAGCCTCGAAATGCTGCGCCGCGTCCGGATCGGCGATCCGGCACGATGCTTCGACGAATATCCCGGCAAATTCTCGGGCGGCATGCGCCAGCGCTTCATGCTGGCGTCGGTGCTGCTCACCCGTCCCGCGCTGCTGATTGCCGACGAGCCGACCACCGCGCTCGACGCGCTCATCCGCCGTGAGATCATGGAGCAGATGGTCGAACTCACGCGCGAGCTTGGCACGGCGGTGCTGCTCGTCAGCCACGATCTCGGCATGGTGTCGCAATATGCGGATAGCGCGACGGTGCTGCATGACGGCCTGGTCGTCGAACAGGGACGGGCACGCCAGATCCTGCTCGATCCCCGCACCGGCTATATGCGCCGCTTCGTGGCGGCCCTGCCCAGTCGTCCGGCCGAGGCGCATGCGGCGGTCGCCGATGCGACGCTGGTCGGCGTGTCGGGGCTCAATGTCGCCTTTCCGTTGAAGCGCCCGCTGCCCTTCGGACCCCGGCGGCACGTCCGCGCCGTCAAGGATGCGAGTTTCGACATACGGCGCGGCGAGGTGCTGGCCGTCGTCGGTGAATCGGGCTCGGGAAAGACGACGATCGGCCGCACCTTGCTGGGGCTGCACCGCGTCGCGTCGGGGGCGATCGAATTCGGCACCGCATCGGCCGAGGGCATCCAGATGATTTTCCAGGATTCCTATTCGTCGCTCGATCCGCAGATGACGATAGAGCGGATCGTGGCCGAGCCATTGCGGCACGATGCGCGGCTGACCCGCGACGCGCGGCTGGAACAGGCGCGGCAGATGCTGCGAGAGGTCGGGCTCGCCGAGACCTTCTTCGCCCGCTATCCGCATGAATTGTCGGGCGGGCAGCGCCAGCGCGTCGGCATCGCGCGGGCGATCGTGGCGCAGCCCGCGCTGGTGGTGGCCGACGAACCCGTGTCGGCGCTCGACGCGTCGGTGCAGCGTCAGGTGCTCGACCTGCTGATGCGCCTGAAACAGACTTACGATCTCTCCTATCTCTTCATCTCGCACGATCTGGGCGTCGTCGAGGAGATCGCGGACCGCGTGATCGTCATGTATCGCGGGCGGATCGTCGAGGCGGGGCCGCGCGAAGCGATCTTCGACCGGCCGCGCCACCCCTATACGCACCAGCTGCTCGAAGCCACGCCGCGCATCGTTCGGGGCGCGCATGATCATTATGAGCTTGTCGTCGCGCCGACCGGCGATGCGGCGGCCCCGCCCGGCTTCGCCTATCATCAGGCGGACGACGACGATGATGATGCCGAGATGGTCGATCTCGGCGGCGGTCATCAGGTGCTGTGTTCGCCCCGCACGGATTTTTTGCAGCCAGGCGCATAATTATTGAAAGCGACCCTGGTCTCGCCGCCGTCTAGAAATCGGCTTTCGACAGGTCCCGGAGCGACGTTAGATGAGCATTACCCCAGGCGACAAAGCCGATCTGCTGCGATTTTTCGGCGGTTCGCTGATGCCCGGCGAGGTCGTCGACGTGATGCTGCGCAACAGCCGCATGTTTCCCCATGCGCCGGTCGCGCGCGGGACGGCGCCGGCGCGGCCGCTGCCGGTGGCCACGACGCCTTTCCCAAAGATCGAGATCGCGCAGGACGGCCGGACCTTCGATCTCGGCGACTTCATGTCGGTCAACCGCGTCGCCGGCGTGCTGATCATGAAGGACGGCCAGGTCGTGCTCGAGGATTATGAGCTGGGCCTCGACGCTGACACGCATTGGGCATCCTGCTCGGTCGCGAAGTCCTTCACATCGGCACTGATCGGCGCCGCAATCCTGGACGGATCGATCGGCGATCTCGATGCGCCGCTGACCGACTATGTCGAGATTGGCGGGCCCTATGCCGAGGTTTCGGTGCGCCAGCTGCTGCGCATGTGCACGGGTGTCAAATGGAGCGAGGAATATGTCGATCCGCGCTCCGAGCGCCGCGTCCTGCTCGACCGCCAGCTCGAATTCAGCCCGCGGGCGGTGGTCGCCCATATGTCGGGACTGAGCCGGCTGACCGCAGCGGGCGGTGCATGGGCCTATAATACCGGCGAATCCTATCTCGTCGCCGCATTGCTTGAAAATGCGACCGGACGGTCGCTGACCGATTATCTGTCGGAGAAGATCTGGTCGCGCCTCGGCATGGATCAGGACGCGACATGGTGGCTCGACAGCCCGGGCGGCATGGTGGTGTCGGGCAGCGGCATGGGCGCGACGATGCGCGACTATGCGCGCTTCGGTCAGTTCGTGCTCGACGACGGCGTGATCGACGGTGAACGCGTGGTGCCCGCCGGCTGGTTCCAGGAGGCCGGCGCCCCCTATCATATCGGCGAAAAGCTGGTGCCCTATGGCTATATGTGGTGGGTGCCCGAACTGCAGGCGCCCGAGCTCGAAGGTTCGTTCCAGGCCGAGGGCATTTACGGCCAATATATCCATGTGAACCCGCGCGAGAATCTCATGATCGTGCTGCTGAGCGCCCGCTCGAAACCCAATTACCGGCTGCGCTACGAGCTGAACGACGACGCTTTCTTCGCGGCGGTCGCGCGCGCGCTGCGATGACGACCGACAAGGCCCGGCGCGTCCCCGCCGAATGGGCGCCCCATGACGGCCTGTGGATCGGCTTTCCCAGCCGGGCGGCGGTCTGGGGACGCAATCTCGACGGTGCCCAGCATGAGGTCGCGGCGCTGGTGCGCAGCCTGGCGACATATGGCGGCGAACATGTGTATCTGGCGGTCGGCGACCGGACGGCGCGGGAGCGCGCGCTGAGCCTGCTGGCCGATGTGGCGCATGTCGAGATCCCGCCCTTCGATGTCGGCGACGTCTGGCTGCGCGACACCGGGCCGATCTTCAGGGCGGACGGCTCGGCCGCCGCCTTCGCCTTCAACGGCTGGGGCGAACAGTTCGAACATGCCGACGATCTGCATGTGGCCCGGTCGATCGCGGGCCATGCCGGTGCGCGCCTCGACGCGCATCGCTTCGTCCTCGAAGGCGGCATGCTCGATTTCGACGGCGAAGGCACCGCGCTCGCGACGCGGCAATGCGTGCTCAATCCCAATCGCGGCCGGCGCTGGACCGAGCGCGATGCCGAAGCGGCACTGCGCGACGCATTGGGTGTCGAGGCGGTGCTATGGCTGGATCGCGGCCTCGAACATGATCACACCCATGGTCATATCGACAATGTCGCCAGGTTCGCCGGCCCCGCGACCGTGCTGGTATCGATCGGGACGGCGGGTGAGGATGGAGACGCCGCGCTTTACGATGCGATCGCCGATACGTTGACGGGCAAGGTCGATGCGCGAGGGCGTGCGATGAAGGTGATCCGTGTCGCTTCGCCCGGGCCTGTGGTCGGGGAAGACGGAGCGCCGCTCGCGGCCTCCCACCTCAATTTCATCATCGCCAATCGGGCGGTGCTGGTGCCCGTCTATGGCACCCCGAGCCAGGCGCTGGCGCTCGAGCAATTGCAGGCCGCATTCCCCGGCCGCACCGTCATCGGTCTTCCGGCGAATAGGCTGTTGAGCGAGGGCGGGTCTTTCCACTGCATCAGCCAGCAACAGCCGGCGCTGGGCGGGCATGGCGACGCGGTTCTTCGAGAGCAGGATTTGTGCTGAACGGATGCGAGTTCGGCTCTAATGTGCCGGCGGCCAATTGTGCGTCTCGGCATCGCCCGACCGGCACCAGGCATAGAGCGCGTCGTAGATGATCATGCCGTGGGCGAGCATTTCATGGTCGTCGGCATGGCACGCCGACAGACCGAGCGAGATCGCGAACAGGCCGGCCGATTGCGGCGTCAGGTCGAGCCGCGACGTGTCTGCGCCGCGCACGATCAAGGCCAGTTTGCGGAGTGCCGGATCGTCGAGGCCATATGTGTCGAGAAAGGCGTCGAAGCTGCACTTCTCCCCGACATGGCTCAGCGCGACGCCCGGTATGTCGTAGGGAATGGCGCCCTGTTCGTCGGCTGCGGCAAGCACCGTTCTGCTCGGTACATAGAGGAATTCGGGCGCGTCATCGATGAAACGCGCGATCAGCCATGGGCAGGCGATGCGATCGATCTTCGGGCGCTCGCGGGTGACCCATTTCATGAAGCACCTCCTTTTCCGCTTCTAGAGCGCCGCGCGAACCAGCAGCACATAGCCGGCACCGAGCGCCGAACAGGCGCCGAGAACCGGCAGCACGCCGACCTTGAACCGGAACACTGCGATGGCGGCGCCCAGCGCCAGCAATGCCGCCACGATGTTGAGCGAACCCCATACCGGCACGTCGATCTCGCCGCCGGCGAACGGCACCATGCGCACCTGTGCGAACAGCGTATGGATCGCGAACCAGAGCGCGAGGTTGAGGATCACGCCGACAACGGCCGCGGTGATGGCCGCCAGCGCCGAGGATAGCGCGCGGTTTCCGCGCAGCCGCTCGACAAAGGGGGCACCCGCGAAGATCCACAGGAAGCAGGGCAGGAACGTGACCCAGGTGGTGAGGATGGCGCCCAGGGTGGCGGCGACCAGCGGGGCGAGCGTGCCGCTGTCGCGGAACGCGGCGAGGAATCCGACGAACTGGGTGACCATGATCAGCGGTCCCGGCGTCGTCTCGGCCATGCCGAGCCCGTCGAGCATCTCGCCGGGCCTCAGCCAGCCGAACGTGTCGACCGCTTCCTGCGCGACATAGGCGAGCACGGCATAGGCGCCGCCAAAGGTCACCACCGCCATCTGGCTGAAGAAGGTGGCGATGCGGCTATACACATCGTCGGGGCCCAGAAGGACGAGCAGCGTCGCAACTGGTGCCAGCCAGAGGAACAGCAAGGCGCCGGAGATGCGCAACGACCAGCCGAGATTGGGGCGCGCATGATCGGGCAGGCCTTCGCCCAGCGCGGTGTCGCGGTCATAGACGGGGATCGCGCCGCCATTGCCGTGACCGCCGCCGCCCTGGAATGCGGCCAGCCCCGCGCGGCCGCCGAAATAGCCGATCAGCGCCGCACCCAGCACGATCAGCGGGAACGGCGCGTCCAGAATGAAGATCGCGACGAAGGCGAGCGCCGCCAGCCCGCGCATGACATTGTTCTTGAGCGCGCGTGAGCCGACCCGGACGACCGCCTGCAGCACGATCGCCAGCACCGCGGCTTTCAGGCCGAAGAACAGGCCCTCGACCAGCGAGACATTGCCGAGCAGCACATAGACATAGGAAAGCGCGAGGATGGCGAGGAAGCCGGGCAGCACGAATAATGCGCCCGCGATCAGCCCGCCTTTGGTCTTGTGGAGCAGCCAGCCGATATAGATGGCAAGCTGCTGGGCCTCGGGGCCGGGCAGCAACATGCAATAGTTGAGCGCGTGGAGGAAACGCTCCTCGCCGATCCATTTCTTCTCTTCGACCAGGATGCGATGCATCACCGCGATCTGGCCGGCGGGGCCGCCGAAGCTGAGCGCGGCGATCCGCGCCCAGACGCGCACCGCTTCGCCGAGCGGGATGCCGTGATCCTTCGGACGGATCGGGCTTTGTCCGGGTTCGGGACGTTGAAGCGCCGCGTCGGTCATTTGGCTCTCCGGCTGCTGAAAAAGGCATGGAACTGGTCGAGCGCTTCGCCGCCCTTGGCGATGCGATCGAGATCGTCGTCGGTGGATGCGCAGATTCCCGACAGCATGGCGCCCAGGCCAAGCGCCTCGGGTCGATCGAATTTGCCGTCGCCGATATCGAGTTCGTGGATCATCTCGCCGATCGCGACGAGCGCATTGTCCTCTTCGAGGCCGAGGCGCGCGATGAACGTCTCGAAGCTGCAGCGATCGCCTTCATGGGTGAATTCGGCATCGGCCATGTCGAAACGCAGCTCGCCATGCTCGGCGGCATGGCTTTTGCCATCGACGAAGCTGAAGACGGCATCGGGATCGATGAAACGGCGGATGAGCCAGGCACAGGCGATACGATCGACATGCACGCCGCGCCGCGTCACCCAGATCCTGTTGGTCAGCATGGCCGGGTCGGGCGTGTCGGCGGGGTCGGACCGGCTGATATCGGGATGCGCGTAGCGCTGCGTGTCGAGCTCCCGCAGCGCCGCCTCGGCTGCCTGCCGGCCGTGCGCGCCGAAGAAATCGAGCCTTTCGACCTCGACCAGCCGCTTTTGCAGGCGCTCGATCTCGATGCCGGTTGCCGGGCCCGTGTCGAGAAGGTTGCGCGCGGCCTGCGCGATTTCCTCATAGTCCGCATCGCGCGCCGCATCGAACAGGGCGCGCAGCTCGCTGTCGGAAAGCCCCGCGATCAGCCCGGCCTCGATCAATATGGCCTCGCCGCCGCCTTTGACGATCTCGTCCAGCAGCTCGCGAAAGGCGGTTTCGCTTTCCTCGCGCAGCGGCAGGACATGCACCGCATTCTTGATCGGCACCGCCCCGATCGCCTGAAGCCGCCGCCAGACCTTCACCCGCAGATAGGGCGGCTTGGCTGGCAGCTGGTGCAGCAGGGCGAGCCAGCCGGAATCGGGCTTTGAAACTGTCATAGATCATGTATATCACAATCGTGATGAAAAAGAAACATATGTATCATATTGCGGCGGCCTGCCTCGCGTCATGCGGCGCCGGGGCAGCGATGGCGCAGGATGCAAAATCCGGCCCGTTGCTCCACGACGCGCTCGGCGCGCCGGACGCACTGGTGATCTCGGGCTCGGTCCGCGCGCGGTACGAAACGCTCGACGGCCAGTCGCGCGCGGGGTTCGGCCCCGGTGACCAGCTCTACAGCGTGCGGTCGACGCTGCTCGCCGAATATCGCGGAGACGGCCTTCGGATCGGGGCGGAACTCTATGACAGCCGCGCTTATGGCAGCGCGCCGAAGAGTGCGATCGGCACCGGCGAAGTCAATACGATGGAGCTGGTTCAGGCCTATATCGGCGCGGATATCGACGTGCCGTTCGGCAAGGGCAGCAAGGCCGGCCTGCAGCTCGGCCGGTTCATGCTCAATCTCGGATCGCGGCGCCTGGTCGCGGCCGACGATTATCGCAACACCACCAACGGCTATACCGGCGTGCGCGCCGATCTGCGCCTGCGCGACGGCAGTGCCGCGACCTTCATCTATACCCTGCCGCAACTGCGCCTGCCCGACGACCTCCCCTCGATCCTCGACAATGAGAGCCGTTTCGATCGCGAGAGCTTCGATCTGCGGTTGTGGGGCGGCCTGGTCTCCAAACCGCGCGTGCTCGGTCGGGCCATGGCCGAGATCAGCTATTTCCGTTTGCAGGAACGCGATGGCCCCGGCCGTCCGACCCGCAACCGCGATCTCCACACGATCGGCACGCGGATCATGCGCGACGCCGCCGCCGGCAAGGTCGATTACGAAGTCGAGGCGATCTACCAGCTCGGTTCGATCCGGGCCTCGACCGCGCCGGGCGCGGCCGCGCTCGACGTCTCGGCCTGGTTCCTGCATTTCGATGCCGGCTACAGCTTTCCCGGCGCGCTGAAGGCGCGGCTTTCGGTGGAATATGATTATGCAAGCGGCGACGGCCCGGGCGGCGGCTTCGGACGGTTCGACACTTTGTTCGGCATGCGTCGCGCCGATCTGGCACCGGCGGGCATCTATGCGCAGATCGGCCGCGCGAATATCAGCACGCCCGGCATCAGGCTCGAGGTCGCGCCGACGCCGCGACTGGACGGCTTCATCGTCTATCGCGCGATGTGGCTCGCCGATCGCACCGACGCCTTTGCGACGACGGGCGTCCGCGACGCGACCGGACGGTCCGGCAGCTTTGCTGGGCACCAGGTCGAAGGGCGGCTGCGCTATTGGCTCGTGCCGAAGCTGCTGCGCGGAGAGATCAATGCCGCGTGGATCGACAAGGGCCGGTTCCTCAGGACCGCGCCGAATGCGCCGCGGACCGGCGACACCCATTATGCTTCCTTTGCGCTGACTGCGACCTTCTGATCGTCAGCCGCCGTCGCGTGAAACCGCTTCGCGCATCGCGCGGAGAAAGGCCTTGAGGCGCAGAAGCCCGAGGAAATCGAGCATCATCGGCAAGGCGGTCTGGAGCATCGCCGCCGCGCGGTCTTCGGCAATGCGTCCCGCGCTGCCCTCCAGAAAGACGCGAACCTCCTCGTTCGCGATCATCTCGGCCGCACGCTGATAGAAAGCTATGTTTTCGGGCGGAAAGCCCTGTTCCTCGATAAAGCCCGCCTGGCGGATATGGCCCCAGATTTCGACGAGCCTGGCATCGCCATGCGACAGCATCGCGCCATCCGGCGTATCGACGATCTCCACCATGCCCATCGCCGCGAATGTGCGTGCGTCATGATCCGCCATCGGCAGACGCTCGACCAGTTGGCGAAGCGTCACGCGCGGCGTTTCGTCGACACCGAAGCGCATTGCGAGCAACGTCTCCAGATGCTGATAGACGCCGCTGGACGCGTGCGGCGCCAGCCCGCGACCTTCGAACAGATCGCCGATCTGGTCGAGCGTCAACCGCCCCTGACGCTGAAGATCCCGCACCGTCGCGATCGCGCGCACATGCCCCTCATCATAAACCGCTGCGTTGCGCGCCGGCCGGTGCGGTTCGGGAATCAGCTTCTTGCGCAGAAAGATGCGGATCACTTCGCGATCGACGCCCGTACGGCGTTCCAGTTCCTGCATCTTCATTGGCGCGTCATACCGAAGCCATCCCGACGGTTGCAACCGCATCTATCAACACATGTGTTGATTTTGTGATTGCGGCACGCCCTTCACGCGTGTTAGCTACACGCATAATAGAATCGAAGCGATGAAGCTCGGCGACCATTAGGATCAGATGGAGAGAATCGTGGCGACCAATATCCCGGATGCATCGGCGCATGCGCAGCGCCCCGCGCATGTCCCCGCCGACAGAGTGTACGACATCGACATGTACGCGCTCGACGGTATCGAGGAAGGCTATCACGAGGCCTGGAAGCGGGTTCAGCAGCCGGGTATCCCGGATATCGTCTGGACGCCGCGCACGGGCGGTCACTGGATCGCGACCAATGGCGATACCGTTCGCGAAATCTACAGCGATCCCACACGCTTCTCGAGCGAGAATATCTGGCTGCCCAAGGAAGCCGGCGAGAAATACGAGATGGTGCCGACGCGGATGGATCCGCCCGAACACACGCCGTATCGCAAGGCGCTCGACAAGGGCTTGAGCCTGGGCCAGATTCGCCACGTCGAAGATCGCGTCAGAAAGATCGCCGCCGATCTGGTCGACCAGATCGCGCCGCGCGGGCGCTGCGACTTCGCCGCCGATTATGCGAACGTCTTTCCGGTCAGGGTTTTTATGGCGCTGGCCGATCTGCCGATGGAAGACGTGCCGCGGCTTGCCGCCTTCGCCAAACAGATGACGCGTCCGGAAGGCGATACCCCCGAGCAGCAGGCAGCCACGCTGGAAGCGGGCAACAAGGGTTTCTTCGCTTATGTCGATCCGATCATCCGCGCCCGCCGCGGGGGGAGTGGCGTCGATCTGATCACGACGATGGTCAATGCCGAAATCGAGGGCCAACCGATCAGCCATGAGAAGGCGCTCGGCTTGGTGTCGTTGCTTCTGCTGGCCGGTCTCGACACCGTCGTCAATTTCCTGAGCTTCATGATGATCTATCTCGCCCGGCATCCAGAGCTGGTTGCGGAACTGCGCACTGACGAACTCAAGCTGAAGCGCAGCGCCGAAGAGATGTTCCGCCGCTTCCCGGTCGTTTCCGAAGCGCGCATGGTCGCGAAGGATCAGCACTATCGCGGCGCCGAGTTGAAACGCGGCGACATGATCCTGTTGCCGACGGCGCTGCATGGACTCGATGCCAGGGAAAACCACGACCCGCTTGTCGTCGATCTCGACCGGCGCGGAATCTCGCACTCCACCTTCGGCGGCGGTCCGCATCGCTGCGCCGGCCTGCATCTTGCCCGGATGGAGGCGATCGTGACGCTGGAGGAATGGCTGAAGCGGATTCCCGAGTTCCATCTGCAGGACGGCGCCCGGCCGATCTATCATTCGGGCATTGTGGCGGCGGTGGACGATGTGCCGCTCGTCTGGCCGACCGCCGATTAGACAACAACTGTCATGACCATCATCACCGTAACGACCCGCGAAGGCGGGATCGAGCCGATCACCGCGACTGACGGATTGAGCCTGATGGAGGCGATCCGCGACGCCGGCCAGGACGGACTGCTGGCGCTGTGCGGCGGTTGCTGTTCCTGCGCGACCTGTCACGTCTTCGTGGATCCCGCCTTCGCCGACCGGCTATCGCCGATGAGCGAGGATGAGAATGATCTGCTCGACAGTTCATCGCACCGGCGACCGTCGTCGCGCCTGTCGTGTCAGGTCACCATCCACGCCGCGCTTGAGGGCCTGGCTGTCGAGATTGCGCCCGAGGACTAAACCCTATCCATGCGCTAGGCGAACGCCGGGCTCGGCCAGCGCACGGCGCGAAACCACGCTCAAGCCGAAGCCTTCCAATGCCGTGAGTTTGGCGTTGCTCGATGTCAGCAGGATCATCTCGCGCACGCCCAGGTCGATCAGGATCTGCGCGCCGATGCCATAGTCGCGATAGCCATGGGTGTCGGAATAGGCCTTGCGGTTGCCCTTCACGCGCTCCGAGATCGAGACCGGACTCGGATCGCGCACGAAGACGGCGACCGCCGGCCCGTCATAGTCCGCGAGCGCCCGCAATGCGGCCGGCACATAATCGCGATGGGCCGCGCGCCAGCCCAGCACGTCCGCGGTCAGATCGAGCTGATGGACGCGAACGAGCGTGGGCTGCCCGGATTGCGGCGCATCGCGCACAAGCGCGACATGCTCTCCGCCATCGATCGTGTTGCGATAGACGACGATGCGAAAATCGCCGTGCCAGCTGTCGAATGGCGCCTCGACGACGCGCTCGACCAGGGATTCGGAGCGGCGCCGATAGGCGATGAGATCGGCGATCGTGCCGATCTTCAGATCGTGCTGCCGCGCGAATGTGATGAGTTCCGGCAAGCGCGCCATGGATCCGTCGTCATTCATGATCTCGCAGATCACCCCTGCGGGGGTGAGGCCTGCGAGGCGCGAGATGTCGACCGCTGCCTCGGTGTGCCCCGCACGAACGAGGACACCGCCCTCCCGCGCGACAAGCGGGAAGACATGCCCCGGCGAAACGATGTCGCCCGGCCCCTTGGAACCGTCGATGGCGACCGCGATCGTATGCGCCCGGTCATGCGCCGAGATGCCGGTCGTGACGCCCTCGCGCGCCTCGATCGACACCGTGAATGCCGTGCCGTGCCCCGCTTCGTTGCGGGACGTCATCGGCGCCAGATCGAGCTGGCGCGCGCGGTCGCCGGCGATGGCGAGGCAGATCAGGCCGCGCGCATGCATCGCCATGAAATTGATCGCGCGGGGAGTCGCGAATTGGGCGGGAATGATCACGTCGCCCTCATTCTCGCGATCGGGCGCGTCCACCAATATGTAGGGAAGGCCGTTGCGGGCATCCTCGATGATCTCTTCGATCGATGCGATATCGCTCATGATCCTGCTCCTTGCAGCCGTGCGGCGATGCGCGGCGGCGGGTTTTCGGGCGTTACCTCCGTCGTGAAATCGCGCACATAATCGAGAGTCCCGGTCGCCTGTTCCAGCCTGCTGCCGGAATAGCTCCAGCACATTCCGGCCATGCCTTCGGCATGGGCGAGCGGTGTCGGGTCGCCCTGATCGATGACATGTTCGCGTCCGCGTGCGACGAACAGCCCACGCTGCAGCATCGTCGCGGCGAGCAAGGCATCGCCATCGAACTCCGCCCGTGCCCAGGCCATGAAGCCTTTCATCAGCGGCCGCTCCGCCAGCGCCGACGGCGTCACGATCCGGCGATGCGCGATCTGCCACCGGTGCATCGTGATGCCGTTGCGGGCGATCTCGATCCGGACGGGTGACTCGATCTGGTCGGGGATGGCGATTTCCCAGAGCGCGGTGCGCCCGATCTGCGCCAGCGACCAGCAGGCGAGGTCGGCCAGATGCGTGCAGTTCGAGGATCGCGGAAGCCGGGCCAATGCCTCCGCCGCCGTGGTTGCGACGGGCAAGCCGATCAGCGCCGTCAGTCCCGCCATGGCGCCGCGGCAGGCCGTGTTCGGCGCACGCATGAAACCGGCATCGACCTCGGTCACCCGAACCCCGTCATGTGCGAGGGCCAGCCAATAGGAATGATGCGTGTCGTCGACCTGCGCGGTCATGCCGTCGGGGCCGGCAGAAAAATGCAGGCGCCGCCGATAGACACCGCGGCCATATCCGGGATTGCGCGGAAAATGCGCGAGCGTGCGATCCATCTGCCTCTCCTGAAACATCAATGCGCACAATATGGCGGCTAGTCAACTCCTGTGTTGACTGATAGCCTTGTGGCGTGTCGACGGATAAGAGAACCGGATTGCATGAGGGAAACAGCGGTGCCGAAAGTTAGCAACATATCCCGCCGTAGACTATCGGCGCTTGCAGAGGGCGGTTCGGATTATGCGGCGAAGCGCGAGGAACTGGTCCGGATCGCCGCGCAGTTGTTCAAGGAACAGGGATATCAATCCACGCGCCTAATCGATGTCGCCCGCGCCGCGGGGCTCGATCGCGCCACGGTCTATTATTATTTCGGCAGCAAGGAAGAGCTGTTCCGCGAAACCGTGGAGGGCGTCCTCGACGCCAACATGCAGGAGGCGGAACGCCTGCTCGCCGATGAAGGGCTGAACTGGATCGAGCGGCTCCATGCAATCTATGTGCGCCTGATGGTGTCCTATGAGGAGAATTACCCGGCGACCTTCGTCTATATCCAGGAACAGATGCATCAGGTCGGGGCGGAGGAGACCGTCTGGGCGCAGGAGATCATGAAGAAGACCCGCGCCTTCGACACCATGCTGATCACCTTCATCCGCGAAGCGATCGCCGCGGGCGAGCTCCGCAGCGACATTCCGCCCCGATTGGTCGAGAATGCTTTGTTCGGCATGCTCAACTGGACGCATCGCTGGTTCCAGCCCGGCAAGGGCATGACGGGCAAGGAAGTCGCGGAAGCCTTCTGGTCGATATTCGTCAATGGCATGAAAACTGGGGCCGACGCCGCCTGATCGACGGCGCCGGCCAACACTGGACGCTAGACCAAGATCACTTCAGATTGAATCAATCTGAAGTGATCTTGGTCTCAACCATATGATAGAGCCTGATTCACGCCATCGGCGGAAGCGCGTAGCGCTTCCACCTCAAGCGATCAGGCTCTAGGCGGCCACCGCCGATTGCGCGGACGGCTTTGCGCCCTCGGGCAGCGAGATGCGCGGCGCGACTTCCTTGGCGGCGAGTTCGAGCGAGTGGAACCAGGCCGACGGATCGTCGTAATAATCGTGGCTCTCGATCTGGAGCGTGCCCCAGCCGCCGCATCTCTCGAACAATGTGTTGATCTTGTCGACCACCGTGTCCGGCGATCCGACGACGAACACATTGTCGACGAGGAATTCGAGATCGGCCCGCAGCGGATCGATGCCCGCATCCTTGGCAAAGCCGTCCATCATGCCGAAACGGCGCCAGATCGGGATCAGATAGCGGTTGAAGCAATAGCCGATCGGCCCCTCCATCACGAGGCGCTTGGCCTCGGCGTCGGTGTCCGCGATGAACACGGTCTGTGAGACGGCGTGGCGCTGGCGATCGGGCGTGAAGCCGGCCTTGATGTTCGCTTCGGAATAGATCTCCCAATGGCGCTTGAGCGCATCGAGGCCCGAATAGATCGACACCGGCTTGAAGTTGCGTTCTCCCGCGAGCTTCATCGAGGGCGAGTTCGGGCTGAATCCGGTGACCGCGAATTCGGGGAACGATCCGCCCCAGGGCGAATAATTGGCGAGCTTGTGCTGCTCGTCCTCCTCGGTCACCGCTTCCTCTTCCTCGGGGAAGCCGGCATCCCAATATTTGCCCTCGTGGAAGAAAGGCTCGCGCTTCCAGATCTTCTCCATGATCATCAGCGATTCTCGCACCATCTCGTTGAGATGCTCGGTGCTCTGATCCTCGCCGCGAATGCCGTGCATATAGGATGCGAGCGGGTAGGCGCCGGCGCCGATACCCATGAAATAGCGACCCTCCAGGATCTGCGACAACCAGCCCACCGTCATGGCGAGCTTGGTCGGGTTATGATGCGGCAGGATATGGGCCATCGGCGCGAATTTGATGGTCTTGGTGTGCAATGCCGCCGCCGCCATGATCAGCTCGGGATTGGGGATATTCTCCCAGATTTGCGAGGCGTGCTCGGAAATCATCATCGAATCGAAGCCCGCCTTGTCGCACGCGATCGAGCTCTGCACCCCCCATTCGAAGGTCTGCCGCGCGGTGCGGCTCGGCCGCATATACGGGTGGAAAATCAGTCCGGTCAGCATCGACATGGTAAACTCTCCTCGATTCTCGTTTTAAGCCACGTGGCTTAATTGACATAGGTGCGAGAACCGGTCAACCGGATTCGAAAGGGCGGACACGGAGGCGAATGGTGGCAGTTGCGGCGGCCCCGCGGATGGATGGAAAGACCAAGCTGATCCTCGCGGCGGAAAAGCTGTTCGCGCGGGGCGGAATCGAGGGCGTGTCCCTGCGCGAGATCTCGGCGGCGGCCGGTCAGGGCAATCATCACGCCGTGCAATATCATTTCCGCTCGCGCGAAGGGCTGGTGCAGGCGATCTTCGATTTCCGCATGCGGCAGATGGAGCATCGCCGCGCCGAGATGCTGGACGCGGCGGAAGCCGCGGGCCGCCTCGAAGACGTGCGCACGATCGTCGAGATCATCTTCCTGCCCCAGCTCGAATTGCCGGGGCAGCATGGCAATCACAGCTATGCCAATTTCCTGTGCCAATATCTCCTGCGCACCGAGACCGCGGAGTTCGCCGATTTCGGAACCGAATTGCCGCCCAATATCGATCGCGCGCTGAGGCTGTTGCGCGAGCGGCTCGCCTTCCTGCCGGATCGCATCGCGCAGCGCCGGCTGATCACCGCCTGCTTCATGTTCCTCAACATGCTGACCGCCTATTCGGACGATCGCGCCCGGACGCCGGACGATGAGAGCTTCGAGGATGCGGTGAAGGACACGCTGGGCCAGATCGTGCTGGCCACCTGCATGCCGCTGGATCGCTAGGGCCTGATCGCTTGAAGTGGAAGCGCTACGCGCTTCCGCCGATGGCGTGAATCAGGCTCTATTCATATGGTTGTGACCATGATTCACACGCCAGATTGAATCAATCTTACGTGATCATGGTCTAGGGCCTGAAGAAAACATCCCAGGCGTGCATCGTGTCCATATATTCCCGGACGCGCCGGACCTTGCCGTCCGCCACCTCGAACAGGAAATGATAGCGCGGCTGGTAGACCCGGCCGCTCGTCATCGTCGCGAAACCTTCGGCTTCGACCGCCACATGATCGCCCTCGGCGATCATCGAAACCGGCGTGATGCGCAGCGCGCCTTCGACATAGAGCGCCGTCGCCCCGCGCAGCAGCGGTCCGAACGACGCTTTCCCATAGGTGCCCGACATGCCGTCGAGACCGCCGGACACCCACCATGTGCCGTCATCGGCCATCGCATCGAGCACGCCATCGACATCCCCGCGGGAAAAGGTCGCGAGGAAATCGCGGACAATCTGTTTCGGATCGCGCATCATTCCGTCTCCGTCAGCCGGGCGCGCAGCGCGCGCTTGTCGATCTTGGTTGCCGACATCGGCCAGTCGCCGGCCTGCATGAAGTGGATCGCGCGCGGCACCTTGTAGCTGGCGATGCGGCCGCGGCAGTGGGCGATGAGCGCCGCTTCATTGGCGACCCGGCCGTCATAGAGCTCGACGAACGCGACCGGCACTTCATCCAGCCGGGGATCGGGGCGGCCCACCACTTCGGCGGTCTTCACATCGGGATGCGTGCAGAGAAAGGCCTCGACCTCGATCGCGGCGACATTCTCGCCGCCGACCTTGAGCATGTCCTTGCAGCGTCCGCCAAAGACGAGGCTGCCGTTCGGCAGCCGCGTGTAGAGGTCGCCGGTCCTGAGCCAGCCCCCGGCATCGAACGCATCGGCCGTCTTCTCCGGCGCGGCCCAATATCCGTCCATGACGTTATAGCCGCGCACCAGGATCTCACCCATCACGCCGTCGGGCAGGTCGGCGCCGGTGTCCGGATCGGTGATCCGTATCTCCACGCCGTCGGCGGGTTTGCCATGCGAGGTGGAGCGCGACTCGCGGCTTTCGTCGGGTTCGCACAGCGCGAAGATGCCCGCGGTCTCGCTCATCCCGCAGGCCTGGATGACCTCCGCTTGAGGCAGCACGTCCTGCACGCGGTCGACCAGCGTCGGCGGCGCGATCAGGAAGAGGTGGCGCAGCGCCGGGAGCGTCGCGGGATCGAAGTCGGGATGGTCGATCAGCCCCTGGACGATGGCCGGAAACCAGGGCCAGGCCAAGGTCACGCCGTGGTCCGCCATCAATGCAAGCGCGCGTCCGGCCTCGAAATAGCCATCGGTCAGATAGGTGCCGCCGGCGCCGATCGATCCGATGAACGGGGACAGCGAACCGATGTGGAACAGCGGGCCCGCGCCCCAGGTCACGCCTGGCGCGCCGGTACCGAGCCGATGGCGCGCGCGCTCCACCGGCCCGCGCGTCAGCGCTTCGTGACAGATCAGGCATCCCTTGGGATTGGCGGTGGTGCCGGACGTGTAGATGATCAGTGCCGGATCGCGCAGCCTGATGCTCCGCCGCGCATGTTCGATCGTCGATTCGGGCACGGCCTCGCCGCCGGCCAGAAAATCCTCGCGGCCGACGAACCGGCCCGACGGCTCGCCGCGCAGCAGGACGACGGTGCGCAGCGCCGGCGCCTCGGCGATCGCACCGTCGCCCGCCAGCGACGGCAGCGCCTCCGTCAATATCCCCGGAAAGTCGATGGGATCGGTCGGATGCCGGCTGGTCAGCAGCGCCACCGACTCGGAATTGGCGAGGATATAGCCCAGCTCGTTCGCGCGATGCCGTGCGTTGAGCGGCACCGCCACGCCGCCCAGCAGCGCGACTCCGAACAGCGCTTCGGCATAGGCCACGCTGTTGGGGATCAGGATCGCGACATGATCGCCGCGCCGCACGCCGCGTGCCGCAAGCGACCGCGCCACCGCATAGGCGCGGTCGCGAAGTTCGCCGAATCCGACGCGATCGTCGGGCAGGATCAGCGCCGCGCGCTCGGGATGATCCGCAGCGCTGCGCAGCAGCAGATCGCCGAGCGTCGCCACTGCCGTCGTCACGATCTGTGCCATCGCCTCTCCTCCATCGCCACTTATAGTCCGGCGTCTGCCCCACGATATGCCCAACCCGACCACCATCAGTCAACACATGAGTTGACAACTCGCGCCGAATGCGCTGGAAGTGGTTCCAACACATGCGTTGACAGCAAATGGCGGAGCGCCACCAATGCGCTGCCGCATAAGATGGGCGGAGAGCTATGCGATTTCATTTGATGCAGACGGGCGTCGTCGGGCGCCGGCACGAGATCGAGGCGGGCATGGCCGGCCAGCGCCCCGAGCTTTACCAGCGCTTCCTCGATGAGGTGCGGGACTATGTGAAGCTGGCGGACGAGCTGGGTTTCTACGGCTATTGCCAGCCCGAGCATCACCTCCAGATCGAGGGTTTCGAGGCGAACAACCATCCGGGCATGTTCAGCCTCTTCGTCGGCCAGCATGCCAAGCGGATGCATGCCGGGATCATGGGCTATACGATGACGACGCATAATCCGGTGCGGGTCGCCGAGGAAATCGCGACGCTCGACCATATGCTCCAAGGCCGGCTCTATTGCGGCTTCACGCGCGGTTATCATGCCCGCTGGGTCGACGCCTATGGCGTGAAGGAAGGCGTCAGCGCCACCACCCCCGACAATGTGAAGGCGCGCGACGAGCAGGATGCCCGCAACCGCTCGCTGTTCGAGGAAGGCGTCCGCGTGATCAAGAAGGCGTGGACCAACGATGTCTTCAGCCACAAGGGCGAGAATTGGCAATTCCCGCCCGAGGGTGGCTCGGCGGGGCATCCCGCCTATGCGAAATATGGAAAAGGCCAGGACGCGGACGGCATCGTGCGCGAGATCGGCATCGCGCCGCTGCCCTATCAACGCCCGCACCCGCCAATCTATGGCGGCTTCGCGGCTTCGGGACGGACCATCGATTTCTGGGCGGAGGAGGGCGGCAAGCTGATCGTCCTGTCGGACAATCTCGATTTCTGCGAGTCGCTCAACAATCGCTATATCGCCACGGCTGCCAGGAACGGGCGGGAGGTCACCGGCACTGACGCGTCGGCCTGGGGCGGCTTCCTGATGCTCACCGACGACAAGGATCGCGCGGCCAAGCTGATGGAAGAGCATATGTGGTTCTGGGACGAATGGTTCATCCCGCTGGGCCAGCGTCCGCCCAATGTGCTGATCGGCTCCGCCGACGAGATCGCCGACCGGATCGGCGAGGCGCATGATCGGCTCGGCTTTGACGAGCTGTTCCTGATGTTCGGCCAGGGCCATCTCGAGCCCGAGGCCAATCAGGAGGAGCTCGAGCAATTCATCAGCAAGGTGGCGCCGCGCTTTTCGACAAAGGCGCCGGATGGCACGCTGGTCTGATCGAAGAACAAGACAGGTTTCAGGAGAGAGAGCCAATGGCCATGCAGTGCGGGATCTTCATGACCCCCTATAATCCGCCGAGCCGAACGCCGCGCCAGGTGTTCGACTGGGCCGTCGACATCGCGCGCATCGCCGACGAGGCGGGCTATGTCGATTTCATGATCGGCGAGCATTACACGCTCGGCTGGGAGAATATCCCGATGCCGGAAGCGATCATCGCCGCCTGCGCGCAAACGACGAAGACGATCCGCTTCGCCCCGATGGCGCACCTGCTGCCCTATCACGACCCGGCGACGCTCGCGATCCGCATCGGCTGGCTCAGCCAGGTGATGGAGGGACGCTATTTTCTCGGCGTCGCCCCCGGCGGCCATCATACCGATGCGATCCTGCACGGTTTCGACAATATCTTCAGCCTGCCGCCCCGCCAGCTCGAGGCGCTCCGCCTGATGGAGCGTGTGTGGGAGCGTAAGCCTTTCCTTGAAAAGGGCGAATATTCCCAGGCGGGCTTCCCCGGTCCGGATACGATGCCCGAATATTGGGTCGAGATCGCCGACAACAGCCCCTATGGCGGACGCGACAAACTCGAGATCGCTGTCACCGGGCTGTCGATGAATTCGTCTTCGATGAAATTCGCGGGCGAACGCGATTACAGTCCGATCTCCTTCTTCGGCGGTACGCCGCAGATGACCGCGCATTGGCAGACCTGGGCAACGGCGATGGAATCGCAGGGCCGGGTTCCTGATCGCAAACGCTATCGCGTCTGCCGCGACGTCTTCATCGCCGATACCGATGCAGAGGCGAAGCGGCGCTATCTGAGCAGCGGCATGGCCGAGACCTGGCGCAAATACCTCAAGGAAATCTATATCAAGTTCAAACTGTTCGACGGGATCATCCAGGATTCGGGCGTCGACATCACACCCGCCGAGATCGACGATGATTTCCTGGCCGAGCATGTCGTGCTCTGCGGCTCGCCGGAGACCGTGATAGAGAAGCTGGAAAAGCTGGCGAGCCAGGTTGGCGGCTGGGGCCAGATCGTGGCCAACCAGCATGACAGCATCGATGATCCCAGCCCCTGGGAAGAATCGCTGCGGCGCCTGGCGACGGAAGTCTGTCCGAAAGTGAATATGCCCGCCTGAGAAAGCGGAGGAACAGGAGAAGGATCACATGGCCACCGGCCGCGCCGCCGTCCTCGTCGAGCCCAATCGTCTCGAAACCTGGGACGTTCCGATCCCCGATCCCGAACCGGGCGGCGCACTCGTGCGCGTCGTGATCGGCGGCGTGTGTGGTTCCGATCTCCATATCGCCACCGGCGAAGCCGGCGTGATGCCGTTTCCGATCATCCTCGGCCATGAGGGGATCGGGCGGGTCGAGAGACTGGGCGGCATCGACAGGGATTATGCGGGGGTGCCGGTGAAGGCCGGGGACCTGGTCTATTGGTCGCCGATCGCCGCGTGCCACCGTTGCCATTCCTGCACGGTGCTCGACGAAACGCCGTGCGAGAACAGCCAGTTCTTCGAACATGCCGAAAAGCCCAATTGGGGAAGCTATGCCGATTATGCGTGGCTGCCGAGCGGGCTCGCATTCTTCAGGCTGCCGGACGGTGCCGATCCGCTCGCGCTCGCCGCATTGGGGTGCGCATTGCCGACCGTGCTGCGCGGCTTCGATCGCTGCGGGCCGGTGCGGATGGGCGAGGCCGTCGTCGTGCAGGGCGCGGGGCCGGTCGGGCTCGCCGCGATCCTGGTCGCGGCACAGGCCGGCGCACGCCAGGTCATCGTCATCGACGGCGTCGACCGCCGCCTCGAGATCGCGAAGACGCTCGGCGCAACGGCCACGGTGTCGCTGAAGGCGAGCGCGGAGGAACGGCGGCGCCAGATCTACGATCTGACCGGCCCGGCCGGACCCTCGCTCGTCGTCGAAGCCGCGGGCGCGCTGCCCGCCTTTCCCGAGGGCGTCGACCTCACCGGCATCCATGGCCGCTATGTCATCCTCGGCCTATGGGGTGCGATCGGAACCCAGCCGATATCGCCGCGCGACATGACCACGAAGAATCTGACGATCGCGGGCGCGAGCTTTCCGAAGCCTCGCCATTATTACGGCGCCATGCATCTTGCCGCGCAGCTCCAGGATAAGGTGCCGCTGGCCGGGTTGATCAGCCATCGTTTCGCGATTCCGGACGCCGGCAAGGCGCTCGAGGCCGTTCGCACGGGCGAAGCCATCAAGGCGGTGATCGACCCCGAACTCTAGCCTATCCGGATAGCGGGCCGACGCCGCGATGCCCGGGTGCCGCAGCGGCAAGGTCGAGGCATTCGAGGATCGCCCTGCGGCCGGCGCCAAGCGTGATGGCGTTGTTCAGATGGAGGCGAAAGCCGGGCATGAAGCGGTGCGCCGGTGTGGCGTCGCATGCCATCGCGATCAGTTCCTTGAGTCTGGCGCGCACCTGACCGCTTTTCCACGGCACCGCGCAATACTCGAAAAAGGCGGTGAATTGATTGGCCGACAGGCGGAGCATCGCGCCCAGGAAACCCGGCAGTTCGATTTCGAACGCCGCCCAGAACGGATCGCTGCCGACATATCCGTCCCAGAGCGCCTGCTGCTCCGGCGTCAAAGGCGATGACTCCAGGCCGGCGGCGCGTGCGATCGGCACTGCCGTCACCATGAGCGAATGCACGCCAAGACCCGATACCAGCGACACCACTTCCTGGATCTGCGCTGGCGTGGCGCTCGCCGCCACGGCCTTTTCGATCGCGACCTCGATGGCGTCGGGGTCGAGTGCGGTGACGCTCGCGGCCAGGCCCAGCCGGACCAGCGCGATGTCGATCGGATCGAGCGGTTCGCCCTGTTCCAGGTCGCGGAGAGCGGCTGTCGCCAATGCATGCAGTGCGTTCAAACCAGCGGATCTCATGCTTTCTTCCCTTCGGCACGGCGGCTTCCAATCGACACTGACAGGCGTTCGTCGCCGATCAATGCGAAATCAGTCAACTTTGATGTTGACGACGGCGCCGGACGCTGTCAACTTCACTGTTGATAGAGCGCTGGGTCATGGCGTCATTCGCCGCTGTGCTGATGGCGCCTCAGAAAAACAGGCTTACGCCGGTCAGAGGAGGGATGAATGAAAGGACGCACGATCGATTCGTTTCAGATCGCATTGTTGAGCGGAACGGCGCTTGTTGCTGCGATCGCGACGCCGGCCATGGCGCAGGAGGCGGCCACTGCCGCAAGTGCCGAGGCCGAACAGGCGCCGCTGGACAGCGGCGACATCATCGTCACTGCGCAGCGGCGTGAGGAAAGGCTGTCGAAGGTGCCCGTTTCGGTCGTCGCCTTTGGCGCCGACGTGCTCAAGACCCGGGTGATCAACAGCGAACAGGATATGGGCTCGCTCGTGCCCGGCCTGCTCGTGAAAAACGGTCAGAACTCAAATCAGCTGAGCTTCAGCATGCGCGGCCAGACGCTCGATCCCTTTTCGGGCACCAGCCCGGCGGTGCTGACCTATGTCAACGAAGCGCCTTATATTCCGAACAATACTGCGACCTCCCTGTTCGACCTGGCATCGATCCAGGTGTTGAAGGGTCCGCAGGGAACGCTGTTCGGGCGTAACGCCACCGGCGGTGCGGTTCTCTATTCCACGCCGATGCCGGGCAATGAGCTGAAGGGCTATCTGACGCTTCGCGCCGGCGAGCGGAACAGTTTCCAGGCCCAAGGCGCCATCGATCTGCCGATCGCCACCGACAAGCTCGCCGTCCGCCTCGCCTTCGACTACACCAAGGCGGACGGATATATAAAGAACGTCAACACCGGCAACACGCTGGGCGACAAGAACAGCAAGTCCGGACGTATCACGGTGGTTCTGACCCCCACCGAGACGATAAAGAATACGCTGCTCGTCCAGTATAGCGATGTCAGGGGCAGTGAAGGCACCGGAAATCTCTATAATTACTATACGATGGGCGGCATCGGCAGCCAGCGTATCAACAACGGCATCAGCTCGACGCTGAACACCAATGGATTTGCCCTGACCAGCACGCTCGACACGGTCTATAATGTGCTGTCGGGTTCGATCAGGAACACGCAAGGCAATTTCATCGGCGACAGCAATCTCACGCCGGGGCCGGCCTATGGGCCGGGCAGATTCCCGGGCGGGGTCGCGGGTTATGCCGCCTGGTCGCGTGCCAATCCCTACAAGATCTGGCTGGAATTCGATCTTCCGCACAAGGCGCACAACACCTATGTGACCAATACGACGGAAATCGAAGCCAGTGATACGGCAACGATCAAGAATATCTTCAGCTATATGAAGGGTTATTCGCGCACGCCGGGAAATCTTGCCGGCGGTCCTTTCGGGGCATTGTGGCTCTACAACAAGCCCAACAACACGACGGGTCTTTCCGGAGAGGGTGGCCCGGGCGGCCAGACCTTCAAGTCGGAATATATCAGCGAGGAATTGCAGATACAGGGCAGCCTCGATGAAGGCAGGCTCGATTACACGGCGGGCGTCTATTATTCCAAGGCCAAGAGGTTCGAGATCATTCCGGTCAATGTCGGGTCCGATCTCGATCCCGTGACGGCCGCGCCGTTCGGGCTCCCCGCGGATATCGACTATACCTATCGCGCCCGGAATTCGTCCAAGGCGGTCTATGCCCAGGTCAATTACAAGGTCACCGACCGGCTGACCGCCGTTCTGGGCAGCCGCTACACCTGGGAGAATGTCTCGCTGGCGCAGGCGCCCGGCAATGTCTTCGGCGATACGACCTATATCCCGCAAAAGCGCAAGCTGTCGGCGCCGGCCTGGACCGCCAGCCTCCAATATCAGATCGATGACGACAATATGGTCTATCTCTCGCAGCGGGGCAGCTTCCGCGCGGGCAATTTCAACGGCACGGTGGCGCCGGTCATCGCCGCGCCGAACACCAATTTCTTCCGCAACGAATATGTGAAGGACCTGGAGTTCGGCTACAAGTTCAACGGCTCGATCGGGGGGCTGCGCTCCCACCTCAATACCGCGATCTACCACAGCATCGTCAAAAAGGGGCAGCATGCGGTCTATGCGGTCATCCAGGGCAATCCGGCCGGCTTCACGCTGAATGTTCCCGAAGCAAAGATCACGGGTGTGGAAGTCGATGGCGGAATCGGTCTCGCCAGCTGGCTCGATCTGAGTTTCAACCTCGCCTACACCGATGCGAGATATACGAAGAACCGCGTGAATATGGAGCCGCTGACGGGTCAGGCCGGCTATTTCATCACATTCACCTCCTATCCCGATACGCCGAAATGGTCGGGTTCGATCGCGGCCGATCTCAAATTGCCGGCTCCCGACAGTCTCGGTGAAATGCGTCTCCGCGCCGATCTCTATCGGCAGACCAAGACCTTCTTCTCGAGCAACGAGGGGTCGGTCACGCCGGGCACGAGCCTGAAGGGCTACACCACGATCAACCTGCGCTATAGTTGGAATGACATCATGAACAGTGATTTCTCATTGGGTGTCTACGTCCAGAACGTGGCCAACAAGCTCTATTATGTCTCGGGTTACGCAATGGGTGCTTCGGGTGGCTACAATACGGCCTATCCGGGGGCTCCGCGGACGATCGGCGCCGAAGTTTCGGTCAAGTTCTGAAACATGGGGCGCATCGGGCCGATGACGATCGCGCATCGGCCCGACTGCCTGACCAACACCGCAAATGAGATTGGGAAAGAAACTCGATGAATCGTCTGGATGGCAAGGTTGCACTGATCACGGGCGCGGCGCGCGGCATGGGGGAATCCCACGCCCGGCGCTTCATCGCCGAGGGCGCGAAAGTGGTCCTGACCGACCGCTCCGAGGTGCAGGGCCGGGCCATCGCGGACGAACTTGGCGCGAACGCCCTGTTCATCACCCATGACGTGACCGACGCCGGACAATGGGCCGAAATCGTCGCCAGGGCCGAGCAGGCGTTCGGGCCGATCACGATCCTCGTCAACAATGCCGGCATCCTGGGCCCGATGGCAAAGACCGTCGATCTGGCCGAGGCCGATTACATGCATGTATGTGCCGTCAACCAGCACTCGGTCTTCCTGGGCATGCAGGCCGTGCTGCCGTCGATGTTGCGCGCGGGGCGGGGCTCGATCGTGAACATCTCCTCGATCGCGGGCATGGTGGCCAATTACGGCTTTCCCAGCCTGGCCTATGTCGCCAGCAAATTCGCGGTGCGCGGCATGACCAAGGCCACGGCGATCGAATATGGCCCGCACAATATCCGCGTCAATTCGGTGCATCCGGGCTTCATCCTGACGCCGATGATGGTGGAGGCGACCGACGAGGTCGGCGGCGATGCGCTCGCGCAGATCCCGCTCGGTCGGCTGGCCGATCCCGATGAGGTGTCGCAGCTCGTCCTTTTCCTGGCGTCGGACGAATCCTCCTACATCACGGGCACGGAGCATGTCGTCGACGCCGGAATGATCGCGCAATGACAAAGGATGATGACGCCGTGAGCATGAACGACATCGAAAAAATGGTCGAGCAGAAGGCGATCGAACGGATGATGTTCGACTATAGCTATGCGCTCGACATGAACCGGCCCGACACGCTCGCCGCCTTGTTCGTCGAGGATTGCGAAGTCAGCTATGCGCCCAATTTCGGCGCGTCCGGCATGGACGCCTATAAGAAGACGCTCGAGGGCATCGGCACCTTCTTCAAGGGGACCTCGCACCACAACAGCAACATCGTCGTGGATTTCGTCGGCCCGGCCGAAGCCAATGTGCGTTCGATCGTGCTTGCGATCCATCGCTATCAGAAGGAACGGCCCGACGGCATATTGTACGGCCAGTATTTCGACACCGTCGTGAAGGTCGATGGCGCGTGGAAATTCAAGCGCCGCGAGCTTCGTACGACGCTCACCACCGATTATCACGTCCGGGCGTCCAACCCCATCGGCCGCGAGGCGTGACCCTTGCGCGCTGATTATGAGCATATCCGCATCGAGCATGCCGGTCCGCTCAGCTGGATCGTCCTCGATCGGCCCGAGCGCGCCAATGCGCTGTCGCCGGCCCTGCTCGACGAATTCTCCGACGCGCTCGAACGTCTGAAGACCGAGGGCGGCCCGGTGCTCGGGCTGCGCGGTGAGGGCAGGGGCTTTTGTGCCGGGATGGATCTTGCCGCCTATGGCAGCGGGGACAAGGGCCCGGCCGATCCGATGCTCGACCGCGACCGGCTGCACCGCAATGTCGAGCGCTGGCTGGCGATGTGGGATCATCCCAAGCCCGTGATCGCCGCCGTCCACGGCTTCTGCATGGCGGCGGCGGCGCAGATGTGCGTTTTTGCCGACATCACCATCGTCGCCGACGATGTCCGGATCGGCGAGCCGACCGTGCCGATCGGCGGCGGCTTCATCGCGCCCGCCTGGGTGTCACTGGTCGGCGCCAAGCGCGCAAAGGAGTTCGCTTTCGTCCCGGGCAACTGGATCGACGGGCCGACGGCGGTCGAATGGGGCTGGGCCAATCATTGCGTGCCGGCCGCGCGGCTGCTCGATGCGGTCGCGTCGCTGGCGGATCGGATCGCGCTCACGCCGCCCGAGGTGCTGCGCCTCAAGAAGCTCTCGATCAATCGCGCCGCCGAGGCCGCCGGCTTCCGCCAGGCGCTGTCCGGCATCGCGGAGATCGATGCCCTGCTGCATCTCGCGCCCGCCGTGGTCGAGATCCGCGCCCGCATCGCCGAACGTGGGCTGAAGGCCGTCATCACCGAATACAAGGTTCCGCCGACGAGCCCGCTCGTCGCACCGACCAAGGAGTAGTGAGTCCGTGTCCGATCTAGAATTCACGGTCGATGGCCATGTCGCCCATGTCCGGCTCAACCGTCCGCAGGGATTGAACGCGATCACGCCGGCGATGGATCGGGCGATGTTCGATGCCTGGGCGGCGATCGACGCCGATCCCGACATCTGGGCGGTGATCCTCTCGGCCGAAGGCGAAAAGGCTTTCTGCATCGGCGCCGATGTTTCGGGCGGCACCGACCGCAGCGGCCGGATGGCGCTTGCCGGCGGGCTCACCGGCATCGGCGGACCGCTGGTGAAACTCAGGAAGCCGATGATCGCCGCGGTGCAGGGCTTTTGTGTCGGTGGCGGTTTCGAACTGGCCATGTGCGCCGACATCATCGTCGCCGCCGACACCGCGCAATTCGGCCTGCCTGAGACCAAGGTGGGCATTATCGGCGAATGCGGCGTTGTCCACCGCGCGATCCGCCAGCTTCCCTATCATATCGCGATGGCGATGATCCTGACCGGCGAACGGATCAGGGCCGATGCGGCGCAGCAATATGGCCTGGTCAACGAAGTGGTGGCCTATGCCGATCTCGATGCGGCCGCGCGCAAATGGGCCGACAGGATCAATGCCGCTTCACCGCTCGCCGTGCAGGCGGCGAAAGCGGCAGTGCTCGGCCGGCTCGGCCATCCGCTCGAAGTGGCATTGATGACCCGCTTCGAGGAGATCGAAGCCTATCACGACGCCGCCGACCGGCTGGAGGGGCTCGCGGCCGCTGGCGAGCGCCGCAAGCCGGTATGGACGGGCCGGTGACGACCCGGCTCGATCCGGAAATCGACGGAGCGACCTTCCGCCGAGTCCTGGGGCATTATCCGACGGGGGTCTGTGTCGTCACCGCCGTCGAGCCCGACGGCATGGCGACCGGGATGATCGTCGGTTCGTTCACCTCGGTGTCGCTCGATCCGCCGCTGGTGGCCTTTTTCCCGGACCGGCAGTCGACGAGCTGGCCGCGCATCGCGCGCGCGGGGCGTTTCTGCGTCAATGTGCTTGCCAGCGACCAGCAGGATCTGTGCCGCCGCTTCGCCGCGAAGGGCGGCGACAAGTTCGCGGGCGTCTCCCACCGCCTGTCCACCAACGGCTCGCCCGTGCTCGACGATGTCGTGGCCTGGATCGATTGCACGCTCGATGCGGTCCATGAGGCCGGCGATCATTTCATCGTGCTCGGCCGCGTGCGCGAACTCGACATCGCGCGCGCCGACGAACCGCTGCTTTTCTTTCGAGGCCAATATGGCAATTTCGCCCCCTTGCTGGATCCAGGCTGTGAGGCGGGCGCATGACCATTATCGAGGATCGCATCCGGCGGCTTGAGGATCGCGCCGCGCTCGACGATCTTGTGGTGCGTTATTTTCTCGCCGCCGATGGCGACGATCTCCAGGGCGTCGGCGCGAGCTTCGCCGAACATGCGAGTTTCGCATCGTCGGGCATGATCAACGCCACCGGCCGGCAGGGTATCGTCGATTTCATCGCCGGTGCCCGCGCCCATATGGGGCTCACGGTGCACACGCCCAATTATGCGCTCTACAGTTTCGCCGACGCCGATCATGCCACGGGCCTGATCGGCGCGCATCTCGAACTGGTGCTGGGCGGTCAGTCGCTGTTCGGCGCGGTGCGCTATCAGGACGATTATGTCCGCACCGGCGAAGGCTGGCTGATCATGCGGCGCGACATGCGCACCGTCCATATCGCGCCTTGGAGCGATGTCGGCGAAGCGATGCGCTCCGATGCCCCGGTGCGCTGGCCGGGGATGGCGCCGCTGCCGTCTGACTATCCGCGTCGTGCGGACCCGACGGCGAACGAGGGTCATTGATCCCGGCTGACGATGCCGCCGGATCCATCCCCGCGCCGGGATGACGGATGCCGGGTGGTGATCGCCCCGGACCAGCCGGGGCGATCACCATGTCGGTCAGGCTTCGCCGCTCAGATGCTTCTGCGCGGCCTTCTTGGCCGCGGTCGCGGTCTTGCGCCCGCCGGTCCCGGACGTGGCGGCCTTCGGGGCGGCCTTGGCCGGAGCCTTCTGACCGGGCTTGCGGCCCAGGCCGATCTTCTTGGCCATCGCGCGGCGCGCTTCCGAATAGGTCTCTGCGACCATGGGATAATCGGGCTTCAGGCCGAAACGCTCGCGATATTGTTCGGGGGTCAGGCCGTTGGTCGAAAGATGGCGGCGCAGCGTGCGATAGGGCTTGCCGTCGATCAGCGAGATGATGTGATCCTTCGACGCCAGCGATTTCCTGACCGTGACTGCGGGCTGATAGTCGGGCTGCGCCTGGACGGGCGACGGCGCCGGCGTCTGGGCCGCAACCAGCTCCGTGACGGCGCCATGCATGGACTTGAGGAAGGTCGGGACATCGTCCGCGCCGGCTCTGGTATTGGGGTTCGACAACCATGCCATGGTCAGGTCGGCGGCAAGTTCGACCGTATTGATGGGGTCTGCTTCGGCGTTGGATTCGATATCGACGTCGGACATGTCCAGCTCCTGGGGGTGCAGTTTCTCGGGGCGGTCGCGGTCCTATCCAAAATGGACCAAATTGCCAAATACCGTCGGGCGCGCCGCCGATCGCCGAAAACCGGGCTGGGCGAATTGCCCGGCAGGAGGGGCCGCAATCTGCTCCGTCCCGGCTTCGTCTCGCCTCGCCGACCGGCCCGGCGCTGCCCGTTCGCGAATCGGCTTGAGAAAAGCAGTGAAACCAAGCGTCAATGCTGGGACGAACGGCCATTATAGGTCCGATCTGGGTCGGCGGCTGCACTCTCCGGCTAGCAGCGCGGAGACGTTCAGTCGGAAGAGATCATCCTTATCTCCCGGCCGATCCACGCTCTGAATGCCTCGAGCGGCGGGTGGTTTTCGTGCGTGTCGGGCCATGCCAGATAATAGCCCTCGGGGCTCAGATAGGCGCCATCGACAGGCTTGACGAGGTCCCCGCGAACCAGTTCCCGTTCGATCAGCCGTTCCGGCAGAAGCGCTATGCCGAGCCCGGCGCGGGCGGCCTCGATGACGAGGGCGAACTGGTCGAACAGCATGCCATGGACTTCGCCGGGGTCCACGCCCATCGCGACGAACCAGCGTTCCCAGGCATTGGGGCGGGAAACGAGATGAAGCAGTGGCGCGTGCACGAGATCCGCAGGGCCGGTGCAGGCCATGCGCGCCATCAGCGCCGGGCTGCAGGCGGGCACCAGCGTCTCGTCCATCAGGAAATCCAGCCCGGCGCCGGGCCATTCGGGCTGGCCGAAATGGATCGCGGCATCGACCGTGTCGAAGCGGAAGTCGAACGGGATGATCCGCGTGGCCAGATTGACCGTGATCTCGGGATGCTCCGACAGGAAACGCGGCAGCCTTGGGGTAAGCCAGCGCGCGCCGAAGAGTGGCAGCACGGCGATATGCAGGGAACTCCCGCCCGGGTTCGCCCGGAAGCCCAATGTGGCGTTGGAAATCCGGTTCAGCGCATCGCGGACTTCGCGGACATAGGCATTGCCGGCCAGCGTCAGATGGACTTTCTGCTTTTCGCGATGGAACAGGGGCGCCCCCAGCATCTCTTCCAGGGCGCGGATCTGCCGGCTGACCGCGCTCTGCGTCAGCGACAATTCACGTGCCGCAAGCGTGAAGCTCTGCGTGCGCGCCGCCGCCTCGAACGCAGAGAGCAGCGCAGTCGGGGGAAGAAAACGTCGGGGGATCATGGGTCATTCCAATATGGAACCAACTCAGTCGAAATCCTCGTTTGATTGCCGGATTTCCTGAATGGTAATTCCCAATCGGCATGAATTATGCCTCTGTCAATTGGGGGCGGGGGATCAGATCGTCGCATGAATGGGGATCCGCACAGCCACGGATTGTGGGAGGCGTCGGCACCTGCCGCTCCACCAACCCAATCGCTGTCGTCCGATATGACGGCCGATGTCGCGATCGTCGGTGGCGGCTTCACGGGATGCTCGGCCGCATATCATCTGGCAAGCGCGGGCCGGTCGGCGATCATTCTCGAAGCCCGCGAAATCGGCTTTGGCGGATCCGGTCGCAATGTCGGGCTGGTGAATGCCGGCATGTGGGTGATGCCCCACGACCTTCTGGCATCGCTGGGCGACACCTATGGCGAACGCCTGCTTACCCAACTCGGCGAAGCGCCGCGCCTCGTCTTCGATCTGGTCGAACGTCTGGGGATCGATTGCGAGGCCGTGTCGCGGGGTACGCTGCACTGCGCGGTCGGGCGCAAGGGGCTTGCCGAGATTGCGGAGCGTGCGCGGCAATGGCAGGCGCGTGGCGCCGACGTCGAACTGCTCGACGCCGGGGCGGCCGAGCGCCTGGTCGGCAGTCGCGCCTATATGGGCGCATTGCTCGATCGCCGCGCCGGAACGATCCAGCCCCTCGCTTATGTCCGTGGGCTTGCCGACCGTGCGATCCGCGAAGGTGCCCGCATTCACACACAAACGCCGGCCCTCGCTTATGAGGATCTCGGTTCCGCATGGAAGGTAACAACCCCGAGCGGAAGCGTCACTGCGCCCTGGGTGATCCTGGCGACCGACGCCTATTCGGGCGCGGGTTGTTCGGCCCTCAAGCGCGAGCAGGTCATGCTGCCCTATTTCAACCTCGCGACCCGGCCGTTGAGCGAGGATCAATTGTCGGAAATCCTGCCCGAACGCCAGGGCGCCTGGGACACGAAATCCATCCTGTCATCATTCCGTCTCGACCGCCGCGGCCGCCTGATCTTCGGGAGCGTCGGCGCATTGCGACACGGCGGCAAGCGCATCCATATCGATTGGGGCAAGCGTGAGCTTGCGCGCCTGTTTCCCCGGCTTGGCCCCGTCAGTTTCGAACATTGCTGGTACGGCATGATCGGAATGACCGGCGACGCGATGCCGCGCCTGCATCGGCGCGGGCGCAACATGGTGTCGATCGGCGGTTTCAATGGCCGCGGCATCGCGCCGGGTACGACTTTCGGCCGAGACCTTGCGCGTCTGGTGCTGGGCGAAATCGCGCTCGAAGACTTCCCGCTGCCGCTGACCGATTTGCGCGAAGCGCCGTTCCGATCGGCCCGCGCGGCATTTTACGAAGCCGGCGCACAGCTGGCGCACTTCACCACCTCCCGATTCCAGCAATAGCCATTCAAGGACCATCAGATGACCAATGCGCTTGCCATCGAAACCCGCGACCTCCTGGTGAAGATGGATGTCGATCCAGCACTTCTCCAAGGCGGAACGCTCACCGTCCGTTCGCCGATCACCGGCGACGTGATTGCCGAGCTGAGCGAAACGACGCCCGCACAGGCCGAGGCCGTGATCGCCGCTGCGCAAGCCGCCTTTCTCGCATGGCGCCGCGTGCCCGCACCTCGGCGTGGCGAGTTCGTCCGCCTGCTCGGCGAGGAACTTCGTCATGCGAAACAGGATCTCGGGCGCCTGGTTTCGCTCGAAGTCGGCAAGGCGCTGTCCGAAGGTCTCGGCGAAGTGCAGGAGATGATCGACATCTGCGACTTCGCGGTCGGCCTCTCGCGCCAGCTTTATGGTCTCTGCATGCCGTCCGAGCGTGGCGACCATCGTCTGACCGAACAATGGCATCCGATCGGCCCGGTCGGCGTCATTTCCGCGTTCAATTTCCCGGTTGCCGTCTGGAGCTGGAATGCCGCGCTCGCTTTCGTCTGTGGCGACAGCGTGGTCTGGAAACCCTCGGAGAAATCGCCGCTGACCGCGATCGCGGTCCAGGCGATCGTCGCGCGCGCGCTCCGGAAATTCGGTGAAGATGCTCCCGCGGGGCTTGCGGGGTTGGTCATCGGTGGTCGCGAACTCGGCGAATTGCTCGTCGACGACATCCGGCTTCCCGTCATCTCGGCGACCGGATCGACACGCATGGGCCGCATCGTCGGCGAACGCGTCGCCCGGCGTTTCGGCAAGTCGATCCTCGAACTCGGCGGCAACAATGCGTCGATCGTAACCCCTTCGGCGGATCTCGACCTGACATTGCGCGCGGTCGCGTTCGGGGCGATGGGCACGGCCGGCCAGCGCTGCACGACGCTCCGCCGCCTGATCGTGCATGAAGATGTCTATGATCGGCTGATCCCGAAACTGGCCGATGTCTACCGGACCATCGTCATCGGCGACCCGCGCGCGCCCGAGACATTGGTCGGACCGCTGATCGACGGCGATGCGTTCGCGGCGATGGAGCGCGCGATCGTCGCGGCGCGGGCCGCCGGCGGAACCGTGAATGGCGGTGGCCGCGTCGACGTCAACGGCGATGCGTCCTTCTATGCGCGGCCGGCCCTGGTCGAGATGCCGGAACAGGCGGCCTGCGTCCGTGAGGAAACCTTCGCGCCGATCCTCTATGTGCTCAAATATCGTACGTTCGACGAAGCGGTGGCGTTGCAGAACGGCGTGCCGCAGGGACTTTCCTCGTCGATCTTCGCCACCGACATGCGCGAGGTCGAGCAATTCCTGTCGGCCGCGGGCTCCGATTGCGGCATCGCCAACGTCAATATGGGCACTTCGGGCGCCGAGATCGGCGGCGCGTTCGGCGGCGAGAAGGAAACCGGCGGCGGGCGTGAGAGCGGTTCGGACAGCTGGAAGGCCTATATGCGGCGTCAGACCAATGCCATCAATTACGGCCGCACCCTGCCGCTGGCGCAGGGTGTGCGGTTCGATGTGAACGCCGATGCCGCTTCGTGAGGGCGTTCACCCGTCCAGAAAGGCAATGAGGCTGCGGGCCAGATCGTCCGGCGCTTCGAGCGGGGCGAGATGTGCCGCCTCGAGATCGAGATGGACCGCGCCAGCAATGTGGGCGAGCATCAGGTCGCCGTGCCCGGCGAACGGCGTCGAGCTGTCGCGCGATCCCGTCACCACGACGGTCGGCGCGGTGATGCCACCGATGCGATCGGCCAGGTCCATGTCGCGGATCGCGGCGCCGCAGCCCGCATAGGCTTCGGCATCCATCGCTAGGAGTTGGCGAAGCAGGGTTTCGCTGATGCCGGGTTCAGCCTTCGCGAACTGATCGGAAAGGAAACGGCCCATGGCGAGTGCGGCGATCGCCGACATGCCGTCGCTGCGTACCGTTGCGACCCTTGCTTCCCAGGCGGCCTTGTCCATGGCCGCTGACGTGCAGACCAGCGCGAGCTTCGCGACGCGGGCGGGTTCGCGCAGCGCAAGCTCCATTCCGATCATGCCGCCGAGCGACACGCCGGCAAGCGCGAAACGGTCGAACCCGGCCGCATCGGCGACGGAGATCACGTCGCTCGCGAGCAGGGCGAGCGAATAATCGCCTGGTTCGGCACGCGATGCGCCATGGCCGCGCGTGTCGATTCGGAGGATCGCGAAACGGTCGCGCAGCGTCGGGACGACCATGTCCCAAAGCCCCATGTCGGTGCCGATCGAATTGAGCAGCAGCAGGGCCGGGCCCTCGTCGCGGCCTTCGCGTTTCCAGTAGAGCCGGGCGCCCGGCACATCGGTGAATGGCATGTCAGGCCGCCGCCGCTTCCGCCGATGCACGATGGTCGAAAGGCGCGCCGGTTTTTTCGATGACCTCGTCGAGATCCACTCCGGGCGCCAGCTCGACAAGGCGCATCGATCCGGCGGTCTTGTCGATCGCGAACACCGCGAGATCGGTGATCACCATGTCGACCACGGCTTTCCCGGTCAGCGGTAAGGTGCAGGCCTGAAGGATCTTCGGGGCGCCATCCTTCGAGACATGGTCCATGACGACGACGACGCGCTTGACGCCCGCGACGAGGTCCATGGCGCCGCCCATGCCCTTCACCATCTTTCCCGGGATCGTCCAGTTTGCGAGATCGCCGTTCGCCGCGACCTCCATCGCGCCGAGCACCGCCATGTCGATATGGCCGCCACGGATCATCGCAAAGCTGTCGGCGGAGGAGAAGAAGCTCGACGTCGGCAGCGCGGTGATCGTCTGCTTGCCCGCGTTGATCAGATCCGGGTCCGCTTCGCCCTCATAGGGAAAGGGGCCGATGCCGAGCATGCCATTCTCGGATTGCAACGTGACCTTGAGCCCGGTGGGCACATGGTTCGCGACGAGCGTCGGAATGCCGATGCCGAGGTTGACGTAGAATCCGTCCTGCAGTTCCCGGGCCGCACGCGCGGCCATCTCATCGCGAGTCCAGGGCATCATGCCATCTCCCGGGAGCGTGTGGTGAGTTTCTCGATCCGCTTTTCGTTGATCGTCGAGAGGATGATGCGATCGACATAGATGCCCGGCGTGTGGATGCAGTCCGGATCGAGCGCGCCCGCCTCGACGATCTCCTCGACCTCGACCACGGTCAGCCGCGCGGCGGTCGCCATGTTCGGATTGAAATTGCGCGCGGTCTTGCGGAACATCAGATTGCCTTCGGTGTCGGCGCGCCACGCCTTGATGATCGCGAGGTCGGCGCGCAGCCAGGTTTCGCGGACATAGTCCTTGCCCTCGAAGGTTTCGACGGGTTTGCCCTCGGCGACGACGGTGCCGACGCCGGTGCTGGTGTAGAAAGCGGGAATGCCCGCGCCGCCGGCGCGAATGCGCTCGGCAAGCGTGCCCTGCGGATTGAGCTCGAGCTCGAGTTCGCCCGAGAGATATTGCTGCTCGAACAGCTTGTTCTCGCCGACATAGGACGAAATCATCTTTTTCACCTGCCGGCTTTCGAGCAGCATCCACAGTCCGAAACCATCGGCACCGGCGTTGTTGGAGATGATCGTCAGGCCCTTCACCCCGGCCTTGCGAATCTCCGGGATCAGGCTTTCGGGATTGCCCGACAGGCCAAAGCCGCCGGACATGATCGTCATGCCGTCGAACAGCGCGCCCGCGAGCGCATCGGTGGGGGTTTCGAAGATCTTCGTCATGTGATGCCTTTGTTCAACTAACCCAGGTCGCCACCGGCCACCGGCACGATCGTGCCGGTGATGTAGCTTGCTTCGTCGGAGGCGAGGAACAGGATCGGCGCGATCTGCTCGTCGAGCGATCCATAGCGTTTGAGGAATGTCGATCCGGTCACCTGCGCGACGGCCTCATCCATCCATTGCCGCTCGCGCGCATCGTCGCCGTCGGGGTTGCGCGGCACGCGCCGCGGCGGCGCCTCGGTCCCGCCCGGGGCGGTCGCGACGACGCGTATTCCGGCCGACGCATATTCCATCGCCAGGCTCTGGGTGAGGGCGTTGACCCCACCCTTTGCCGCGGAATAGGGCAGCCGGTGAATGCCGCGCGTCGCGTTGGACGAGACATTCACGATCGTGCCCTTGCCTGCGGCCAGCATGGCGGGAAGGGCGGCGTGGCAGCAATAAAGCGTCGGCATCAACGAGCGGCGGATTTCGGCATCGATTTGTTCAGGCTCGAATTCCGCGAATGGCCGCATGCGGATCGCGCCGCCGACATTGTTCACCAGAATGTCGATACGGCCGAACGTCTCCGTCGTCGCCGCGATCGCGTCGCGCGCGCCTTCATAGGTTTCGAGGTCGCATGTGAAGACATGCGCAACGCCGCCGGCCGCGCCGATCCGCGCGGCGATCTCCGACACGGTGTCGGAGCGGTCGACGAGCATCAGGCTTGCGCCTTCCTGCGCGGCGCGCATGGCAATGCCGGCGCCGATGCCCTGGGCGCTGCCGGTGACCAGCATCACCTTGCCGGCAAAGCGTCGGGGGAAGATCGGTGCGCCTGTCATCAGACGTGATAGATATCGATGACTTGGTGGATATAGTCGTTTTTCAGCACGACCTTCTTACGGCCGATCCGGGGAGCGGGGCCCGACAAGTCGATCGTGCAGAAACTGGTGCCGAAGAACTGGCTGGTCTGCTGCATCCGGTGGCTCAGCGTGTGCCAGTTGTAACGAATGTCGACCTGGTTCCCGCGACGCTCGACGATTTCGACATTCGCCACCGAATGGCTGGTGCGCGGTTCGGGCGAACTC
>JASBTC010000089.1 GCA_030148625.1 Sphingobium sp.
CCATCGGCGGGATCGCGCATCGAGATCGCGAACCTCAAGGAACGCATCCGCAAGCTGGAAGCGATCGCGGCGGGCGTGGATCTGTAAAGACTCCCTCTCCCTCTTCAGGGGGAGAGGGTAGTTCTCACCGCCCCACGAACAGAAACCCCACCGCCGCCATGATGCACGCGAACGCCGCGAAATGGCGCCAGTGCAGCGGTTCGCCCAGTACCCACACCATGAAGCCGCCGAAGATGATCAGCGCGATCGCTTCCTGCGCGATCTTGAGCTGGCCCGGCGTCCATCCCCCCGCATAACCGATGCGATTGGCGGGCACGGCGAAGCAATATTCGACGAGCGCGATGCCCCAGCTGATCAGGATGACCAGCAGGATCGGCTTCTCCATCCCGCCCTTCAGATGCCAGTACCAGGCGATCGTCATGAACAGGTTGGAGATGATCAGCAGGGCGATGGTGGGCATGCGCCGTCCTCAACGACTTTTGATGAAGCCCCGGATATCGCGCGTCAGCTTCGCGCGATCCTCGTCGCGGACGTACATCATGTGGCCGGCATCATAATAATGATACTGGATGCGGTCCTTCATGAAGCCCGTGCGGCTCAGCGAATATTCGGCGGCGTAGAAGGGCGTCGCGAAATCATACCAGCCCTGCCCGACGAAGATGCGCAGCCCGCTGTTCTTGCGCAACGCGGTGCCAATATAGGGCGCGACATTGACATAGACGTCGTTGTCGCGGCCACCGCCCAGCCGCCAGTCCCAGGGCTGGACGCTGCCGATCGTCACATAGCGGCGGTCGGTCTGGAAATTGAGCGATTCGCGCACATAGCTGTTGATCGCCGCGGTATAGCCGCCGTCGATGCCGTAGAAGCTGGGGTCGTCGTCGGGCGTCTCGCCGGCATTGTCGAAATCCTTGCCGGTATAGCGGCTGTCGAGCCGCCCCACCGTCAGCCCCCGGTCGCGCAGCAATTCCTTGTAGAAGCGGCCGGGCTCGACGCGCAGGTCCGCCTGTTCGAGATAGGTTTCGGAAAGCCCGGTGAAGCGCGCCAGATCGCGGCGCACGGCGGCGCGTTCCTCGGCGGGCAGCGACACGCCCTTGAGGAGCGCGGTGATATAGGGGCCGGACGCCCAGCGCCGCGCTTCCTCCGCGAACTGCTCGGGCGTGCCCGCGAACTGCGTCTTGCCGTGGAACAGCGCGGTCACCGCCATCGAGGGCAGGTTGAGCATGAAGGTCAGCTCGTTGCCCGGCGTATCCGCCCCGGCCGCGAAATCGAGCACGGTGGAAATCAGGATCACGCCGTTGAGCGCGACGTCGTTATACTGGCCCTCGAGCTGATTGAGCACGGCGGCGGAGCGCGTGGTGCCATAGCTTTCGCCGCCCAGGAATTTGGGCGAATTCCAGCGGCCATTCTGGTTCAGCCAGATGCGGATGAATTCGGCCACCGATTGCGCGTCCTTGGTGACGCCCCAGAATTCCTTGGGATCGGTCTTGCCCAGCGCATGGCTGAAACCGGTGCCGACGGGATCGATGAAGACGATATCGGTCACGTCGAGCAGGCTGTCCGGATTGTCGACCAGCGGATAGGGCGGCGCGCCGTCGTCGCGCGCGTCGGAGGGGATGGCGACGCGCTTCGGCCCGAACGCGCCCATGTGCAGCCACACCGATCCCGAACCCGGCCCGCCGTTGAACAGGAAGGTGACGGGGCGCGATGGATCGCGCGGCTCCTTCACATAGGAATAGGTCGTGATGCTGGCGCGCGGGGTGCCGTCCTCCGCCTTCAGATAGGTTTCGCCCGCCGTCGCGACATAATTCATCTTCACGCCGCCAAAGGTGCCGCTGTGCCGCGTCACCGCCACCTGCGGCGCCGGAATGTCCGACGCGTCGGCCTTGGATTTCGGCGGATCGGCCTTGTCCTGCGCCATTGCAGGCAGGCTGAACGCGCTCGCCAGCGCAAGACCAAGAATCAGCTTTTTCATAAATCCACCCCCCGTTCGGGCCGAGCCTGTCGAAGCCCTTGCCCCTCGTTCGTTTCAAGCGCCGGTAAAGAGCAAAACACAAGCGCTTCGACAAGCGCGGCCCGAACGACTTGGGGTTTTGCGATCAAATGATTAGATACGCGCCCATGCAGACGACCCATCTCGGCCGGCAGACGCCGCTTCCCGCCTCTCCCGAACAGGCGATCCTCGACTATGTGCCGAACCCGCGCGCGGGCTCGCTCTATCTGGTCCGCTTCGCCGCGCCGGAATTCACCTCGCTGTGCCCGGTCACCGGCCAGCCCGATTTCGCGCATCTCGTGATCGACTATGCCCCTGGCGAGACGATCGTCGAATCCAAATCGCTCAAGCTGTTCCTGGGCAGCTTCCGAAACCATGCCGCCTTTCACGAGGATTGCACCGTCGGCATCGGCCAGCGGCTGTTCGACGAGATGAAGCCGCTCTGGCTGCGCATCGGCGGCTATTGGTATCCGCGCGGCGGCATCCCGATCGACGTCTTCTGGCAATCGGGCGAGCCGCCCAAGGGGCTGTGGCTGCCCGACCAGGATGTGCCGGGGTACAGGGGCCGGGGTTAGGACCCTTTTGCTCCCCCGCAGACCGTCACCCCTTCGCCGTCATTGCGAGGAGCGTAGCGACGAAGCAATCCAATGTTGGACGCATCCCTGGATTGCTTCGCTACGCTCGCAATGACGATGGTGCGGATGGCAGCCCCGATCCATCCCTCCCGCTCACGAGTGCAACGCGCCTCCGCCATCAGATCGCGGATCCGCCACGCTTCAACGCCGTTTCGCTTCGATTCCACGATTCTTCTTGCTGCAATGCACAATTTACGCAACCATCCCATGCTGGAGTCGTTAGACTGGCTTGGGATTTCTATGCGCAGGTAATTGTTGCAGGAGCGAAAGAACGAGCATGTTCAAGATCGATAGCGCAAGAAAAAGCACCGCACTCGGCCATATCGCGCTTATCGGAAATTCGCTTCCGCGCCGCTGCGGACTTGCCACTTTCACTTCCCACACGCTGCAGGCACTTGATGCCAGCTTTCCGGACCTGACCGTCGATCTTTATGCGATGGATGACGGCACCGGCATCGTCTATCCCGAGAATATCGATACCATCGCGCAGGATGATCCGTCCGCCTACCGCTCGGCGGCGCGTCGGATCGAGGCGAGCGGTGCCGAGGCGATCTGGCTTCAGCACGAATATGGCATTTTCGGCGGCATCGCCGGCGACCATATATTGAAGCTGCTCGACCGCGTGTCCTTGCCGCTGCTCGTAACGCTTCACACTGTGCTCGAACATCCCGGCGCCGACGAGCGGCGCGTGCTGGAGGCACTGGCCCGACGCGCATCGAAACTGATCGTGATGGCCGAAAAGGGCCGCGCGCTGCTGCGGACGGTCTATGGCATCTCCGACCGGCAGATCGAGGTCATTCCGCACGGCGTCCCCGATCGGCCACTCGTCGCGCCCGATACGATGAAGTCACGCTTCGGCTTCGAGGGTCGCGATGTGATCCTGACCTTCGGCCTGCTCGCGCCCGACAAGGGCATCCAATATCTGATCGAGGCGATGCCGGCGATCGTGGCCAATCACCCGAGCGCGCTTTATGTCGTGCTGGGCGCGACCCACCCCAATATGGTCCGCCAGCAGGGCGAGGCCTATCGCGAACAGCTCCAGGCGCTGGCCGCGGAGCGTGGTCTGGCCGACCATGTCCGCTTCATCGACGCCTTTCTCGAGCAGGACGAACTGCTCGATTATCTCCAGGCCGCCGACATCTATGCGACACCCTATGTGAAGCGCGACCAGATCACGTCCGGCACGCTGTCCTATGCGGTGTCGGTCGGCAAGCCCGTGGTCTCGACCCCCTATATCCACGCCACCGAGATCCTCGCCGAGGACCACGGCATTCTCGTCGATTTCCGCGACAGCGCGGCGATGGCGCACGAGATATCCTGCCTGCTGGGCGATACCAGGGCACGCGATGCGCTCGCCGGCAGAGCCTATGCACGTGGCCGGACCATGTTGTGGAGCCGGGTCGCCGAGCGCGCGGTGACGCTGCTTTCGGAAATGAAGCGCAAAGCGCCGGTGCGTATCCCGGGCAAGGCGCCCGCACCCCAGTCGCTCAAACCCGACATGGCGGCCGTGATCCGCATGAGCGACGCCACCGGCATGCTCCAGCACGGCATCTATTCGGTGCCCGATCGTCGCCACGGCTATTGCATCGACGACAATGCCCGCGCGCTGATCCTGATGTCCCGGATCGACCAGATGGATGAGGCCGAACGCGAGCGCTGGACCAGCGTCTATGCCGCCTTCGTCCAGCATGCCTGGAATCCCGATCGCCAACGCTTCCGCAATTTCATGAACTTCGATCGCAGCTGGTGCGAGGAAGAGGGATCGGAAGACAGCAACGGCCGAACGCTCTGGGCGCTGGGCGTCACCGCGCGCGACGCACGCATGCAGAAATTCCGCCAATGGGCGGCGCCTTTGTTCGATCAGTCCGCCGGCATCGCCTTTTCGCTGGGCTCACCGCGAGCGCAGGCATTCGCGATGCTGGGTGCGGCCGCAATGATCGGCGCGCATCCCGGCCATGCGCTGTCCGTGCGCATCCTCGAGCAATTCGGCGATCAGTTGCTGACCCTGCTTGCCGAGGTCCGCCGGCCCGACTGGCCATGGTTCGAAGCCGTGCTCGCCTATGACAATGCCAGGCTGCCCGAAGCGCTGTTGCGCGCCGGCGCGGCACTGGGGCGACAGGATTATATCGATTGCGGCCTCGCCACGCTCGACTGGATCGTCGGGCAGCAGACCGCGCCCGAGGGCCATTTCCGCGCGGTCGGCACCGAAAGCTTCGGCCGCGCCTTCGCGCCGCCCTTGCCCTTCGATCAGCAACCGCTCGAAGCGCAGGCGACGATCGATGCGTGCGAAGCAGCGCTGGCGGTTTCCCGCGACCCACGCTGGATCGAAGAGGCCAACCGCGCCTATCGCTGGTTCCTGGGAATCAACGATCTCGATATGCCGCTCGCGAGCCAGGGCGATGGCGGCTGCTATGACGGGTTGAGCCCGACCGGGCTCAACCGCAATCAGGGCGCCGAATCGATTCTGGCGCTGCAATTGGCGTCGGCGACGATTTCGGGACTATCAATCGGCGCCGTGGGCGTGGCAGAGAAGCGCAGCGCGGCCTGATCCTGATCAAGGGGCGTAATCCCACCTCGGGGGAGGCAGATGCTCGACGTCTATAATCACGACCTGCGGCTCTATGCCGACCCCTCCCGCGTCGTGGTTCGCCCGTTCCATCTCGCCTGGCAGTCGAACGGTGCGGCGCCAGGCCGGGCGCAGAAGCTGATCCAGCTTGTCGTCGACATGGACATGGCGACCGCCCGTGATCAGCTCGAAGCGGTGCTGCGCGATTTCGAGGCGCGGCACTGGCAGACCCGTCGCGTGTTCATGACGCGCTACGAACAGCTGGAGGAACTGCTCGATCTGAAGCTCGGCGATATCGGCGACGAGAAGCGACAGCTGATCGGCGCCTATTTCTGCCATGAATACAGCTATGCCGCCGCCGCGCTGATGAACCCCAGCGTGGTGCCGCATTTCGACCAGACCGGCATGCCGGCGGGGTCGCAGCGCATCCTGATGTCGCTGCGCGCGGTGGGCGAAGGGCATATCTCGTCGGTCGCCTTTCGCGAGGGCATCATCACCGACAAGGGTGAACTCAGGCTGGCGCCCGAACCGCCCTTCGCCACCGCGACCGATTCGCCCGACACCGACGGCGTCTACGAAGACGGTCCGGTCACGGTCTTCCGTCATCAGGACAGCACGCTCTCCGGCACGGTGATCTTCCCGATCACCCCGGCGCAGAAGAACGGGCTGGAGGATCTGCGGCTGGTCCATTTCACGCATGACGACGGATCGGTCGAATGGCTCGGCACCTATACCGCCTATTCGGGGCGCGAGATCCAGTCGGAGATGCTGCGCACGCGCGATTTCCGCTCGTTCGACCTCTGCCCGATCCGTGGCGCGGCCGCGCGCAACAAGGGCATGGCGCTGTTCCCCCGCAAGGTCGGCGGCCAATATATGATGATCGGCCGGCAGGACGGGCAGAACCTGTTCATCATCACCTCGGACGACCTGCTCCACTGGGAGGATGGCGACCTGCTGCTCGAGCCGCGCTATCCGTGGGAACTGATCCAGATCGGCAATTGCGGACCGCCGATCGAGCTCGACGAAGGCTGGCTGCTGCTCACCCATGGCGTCGGCGCGATGCGCAAATATTCGATCGGCGCAGTGCTGCTCGACAAGGACGATCCCTCAAAGGTGCTGGCGCGCTCGCCCGAGCCGATCCTATCGGCCGCCGACGAGGATCGCGAAGGCTATGTGCCCAATGTCGTCTATACCTGCGGGGCGATGCGGCACGGCGATCTGATCTTCATGCCCTATGGCGTGGCGGACAGCTCGGTGGCCTTCGCCTTCGTGCCGATCGCCAGGCTGCTCGAATTGATGGTCTAGAGTCGATCCGGTTCGGATTGAATCGAATCGACTCAGAATATCCTTTGTCCACCGTGATTTCCGAGACGGCAGGTGATTCCACCTGCCTCGAAATCGCTCTCGAGCATCGGGCAAGCGATGCGACGGCGCCCCATAGCGAATCTTCTCCGCCAGGAGGATTGTGGCCAAGCCATGCTTACACTAATGTAAGTCAATGACAGCACTTCCCCATGACCACGCGATCCGGATCTTGCCCGGCGACATCGACTTCATGGGTCATGTCAACAACGCGCATTACCTCACCTGGGTGCAGGAAGCGGTGACCGCGCACTGGCGCAAGCTGGCGCCGACCGAAGCGGTCGCGCGCCATCTCTGGGTCGCGCTCAAGCACGAGATCACCTATCGCAAGCCCGCCTTTCTCGACGATCAGGTGGTCGCCACCGTCATCCTCGAAAAGGTCCATGGCGCGCGCGCCTTCTACGAAACGCTGATCAAGCGCGGCGAGGAAGTACTGGCCGAAGTGCGCTCGAGCTGGTGCTGCGTCGATGCGGAAACGCTGCGGCCTGCGCGCATCGCAAACGAGATCGCCGAACGCTTCTTCGGCAAGCCGGACTGATATCCTTCCCCGTCCGGCGGTGGCGATCACCCACCGCTACCCCGCCGGCCGCACCCTTAATCGCCGGCGCAGCGTCTTCAGGGCGCCCTTGATCGCCGCCGCGTCGCCGCAGCGCTCCACTTTCGCGATCAGCGAGATGACAACCTCCTGGTCATGATCGGGCGTCGTCCGCAAATATTGGCGGATCGCCAGCGCGGATCCCGCCGGGTCCCAGCCATGGCCCGCCAACCATGACAGGTCATGTTCCTCCGCGACGTCGGCGACGGCGATCGCGGCGCATTGCGTGCGCACGCGAAAGCCCGGCAGGTCACCCGTCGGCAGCGTATCGTAGTTGGATGCGCCGCTGCCGTCCGCCACCCGTTCGGCATGAAGCAGGATCGCCCGGTCGCGGCCAAGAAAGCCGCCGAGCGTCACTTCATAGGGATGGCCGTTGAACACGGCCGCGCGGCTGGTCGGCCGGACGATCCGGAATCCCCTTGGCCGCGCTAGTTCCAGGGGGATCGCATGGGTCGTGCGCAGGCCGTCCGGCGAGGCCGCGATGAACGAGAATCCGGCGGCCGCGCCGCTCGCCAACGACGCGAACACCAGTACCCCCGCGATCGCCGACCAGACAGCCACTCCGCACTCCCCCGCGCGCGACTATGCCCGCACGGCCGGCATCGTCAATTAGGGACCGGGCCAGCCCCTCCTTCCCGCCTTCCGCCCCTATTTCAGCGGCAAGAACAGCTCCACCACCACGTCATGCACCGGCGCATTGGGGAAGAAGGTGAAGTGCCGCCGGCAATAGATCGGGAAGTCGCGCGCTTCCTCGCCGCTGGCGGGCAGCCAGTCGCGATAGAGGTAGAGCGCAGCGGGCTCCAGATTATGCGTGTTGTGGACGACGCGGAGTACCGCGCAGCGCCCGCCGGGGATGGTGCCGGGCTTCATGCCCTGGTCGTTGGGTTCCACCGGCTGGTCGGTCCCCACGCACAGGTCCATCGCGTAATCGTCCGGGTTCTCGGGGATGCGCTCGGACCGGAAGATGTTGAAGGTCGGGCTGGTGTCGGGCGAAAGCCCCGCCGCCTTGCGCCAGGCGATGAAGCGCTGGATGGTGTCGGGCAGGGTTTCGCGGTCGCCGCGATGTTCCAGCACCGCCACCTTGGTCGGCGCCATGTCCCGGATCGTCACATCGTCCGGGGTGTAGATGATCTGCATCAGCTTGCTCCTGGCATTGTCGAGTGGCCCGAAGGCCGCAAGCCACGGCACCCAATCGGGTGATTTCCGGAACGACGATGGCGATTGCCCCAGCCTGCGGCGAAAGGCGCGGGCGAAGGCATCGGGCGCGTCATAACCGGAATCCATCGCGATATCGGTGACGCTGCCGGCGTCGTCCGAAGCCAGCCGGTTCGAAGCGCGCTTCATGCGGGCAAGCTGGATATAGCGATGGACGGACAGTTCGAAGGTCGCCGCGAACTGCCGGTGGAAATGGAATTTCGAAAGCGCCGCGACCCCGCTCACCGTCTCCAGGTCCAGATCCTCGTCGAGATGCCGGTCGATATAATCGAGCACTCGCCGCATCCGTACATGGTAGTTTTCGAGCGCGTCCGCCTTCATCGTCTTCCTCCGTGGCGGCCCCAGCTAGTCGCTCGGGTGCGTCGCGCGCTCGACCGATCTTGCGGTTTAGAGCGAGAACGGCAGACGGGGCCAAAAGCCGCTGCGCTCATGAATTGGACGGTGACCCCGTGCAAAAAGGACCGATCCCAAAGCGTCACCCCAGCCCTTCGAAAGCAGCAACTTCCCTGTCGCTCCAGCGAAAGCTGGAGCCCATGCGGTGCGTCGAGCCGCACTGCGGTCCATAGATGGCATGGGCTCCAGCTTTCGCTGGAGCGACAGATAATGGACTACGCGTCCCCCCCGATCACATCCCCCGGCTCATCACCTGCCGCCGCGTATAGCGGTACAGCGCGGCCAGCAGCGCGATCACCAGCACCGGGCCGGCGATCAGCGCCACCGGGCCGAAGCCTTCGGGCGCAATCGCCATCGGGGCGTCGCTGTTGGTGGCGTAGACGATCAGCGCGAAAGTGACGCCCCACAGGCTTTCGCCCACGATCAGGCCGGTCGCGGTCAGCACGCCCATGCGGCGCGCGAATTCGGGGTCCGCCGTCCGGTCCGCCCAGCGGTCATAGACCATGCCGATCACCGATCCGAGCACCACCGGCAGCGTCACCGCCATCGGCAGATAGACCCCGATGCCGATCGCCAGCGGCGGCAGCCGCAGCTTGCCCGCCTTGCCCAGCAGTTCGTCGATAATGATCACGCCCACGCCCACCAGCATGCCGAGCTGGATCATCGGCCAATTGACCCCACCGCCCAGCACGCCCTTCGCCAGCGCCGAGATCAACGCGGCCTGCGGCGCCGCGAGCGCATTGGGGCCGGCATTGGGCGCGCCCGAGAAGCCGAGCGTTTCGTTGAGCAGGTTGAGCACGGGCGGGATGATGATCGATCCGAAGATCACGCCGAAGACGAGCGCCACCTGCTGCTTCCAGGGTGTCGCGCCGACGAGCTGGCCGGTCTTGAGATCCTGGAGATTGTCGTTGGAGATGGTCGCGACGCCGAAGACGACGCCGGTGACGATCAGCGCATAGGCGATCAGCGCATCGGTCGAACCCGGATCGATATCGCGACCGAACAGGCCGACGAGCAGCAGCGAGGCCGCCAGCACCGACAGGATGCCGATGCCCGAAACCGGGCTGTTCGATGCACCGATGAGCCCGGCCATATAGCCGCAGACCGCCGCGATCACGAGGCCGATGACCGCCACGAACAGCAGCGCGCCGCCCACCAGCAGCCATGCCGATCCCTCCAGCGGCCCGCCGGTGAGCGTCGACCAGAGCAGGATCGCAATCGGGATCATCGTGGCGAGCGCGCAGGCGACGACGATGCCGAAGGGAATGTCGCGCTCCTCGATCGGCAGCGCGTCGCCGCCGCGCGACACGCCCGACGCCGCCATCGCCGCACGGATGCCGCGCGTCACCGGCCCGGCGATGCGGATCAGGCTCCAGATCGCCGCCACGCCGATCACCCCGGCACCGAAGAAACGCACATCGTTGCGGAAGATCGTGCCCGCCCAGACCTCGACTTCGCCCGGCATCGGGTTCTGCGCGGTCAGGATCGGCAGCAGGATCCACCAGCCGATGACGAGCCCGGTGAACATCGCCATGCCGACCGAAATGCCGACCAGATGGCCGGCGCCGAACAGCGCGAAGGACAATCCGCCCGAAATGCCCGTCGCACCGGCACCGGCGCGGAAGAACAGCGCCGCTTCCTCGACCACCAGCTTCGTCTTGGCAAACGCCGCGAAGCCGGCGGAGACCAGCGCATTGATGACGATGATCGCCAGCCCCTTGCCGCTCTCCGCAGCGCCGGCGCGCGATTCCGCGCCCACTTTCAGCACTTCGGCCGCCGCACGCCCTTCGGGGTAGGGCAAATTGCCGTCGACGACGAGCGCACGGCGCAGCGGCACGGAGAACATGACGCCCAATATCCCGCCCGTCGCGCAGATCGCGGCGGTCAGCAGATAAGGGAAACCGGTCCACCATCCGATCATGACGAGGCCTGGCAGCACGAAGATGATCGCCGCCAGCGTGCCGGCCGCCGACGCGACGGTCTGGACGATATTATTCTCGAGGATCGTCGAATCCTTGAAGTAACGCAGGATCGCCATCGAGATCACCGCAGCGGGGATCGACGTCGCGAAGGTCAGCCCGACCTTGAGCCCGAGATAGACATTGGCGGCGGTGAACAGCAGCGTGATCAGCCCGCCTAGCAGCACGCCGCGTATCGTGAGTTCGGCGATCGGGCGGGCCGGTGCGGTGGCTTGGGTCACGGACAATCCTTCACAATCATTCGTCGGCATCGTCCACCCGCTTGAAGCGGATCGCGATGTCATAGCGGTTGAGCACCAGGGTGGTGCCGTCGATACGGAGCGGTTCGCCGCTGAAATCGGCGCGGCCGAAATCATTGGCGTCGAACCGGAACAGGATGTGGTGCCCGCCGGGCGTCAGCCGGTGCGGCGGTTCGGCGATGCCGTAGACGGGCATGACGGGCACGACCGAGACGGGGGTTTCGCCGGTTTCCAGCGGCACCAGCCCATCCTTGCCGACCGCGCGGACCCGGCGCCCGGCCACGCCCGCGAATTCGATCGCAACCTCGAGCGGATCACCCCAGTCGAAGCCGGGATCGGCCAGCGCGACCCGCAATTCGCCCGCTTGTGCGGGCTCGTCCTTCACCACCGCAAAGGCAGGGGGCTTCACCTTGGGCTCGGTGGTCAGGCGCACGGTGTCGCCCTCGGCGGTCCAGCGCCCCTCCGCACTCTCGCTGACGGCGCCATAGTCGAGCACGTAGCGAAAACGGCCATCGGGCGCGAGCAGCAGCGCCGCCAGCACCTCCATATGATCGGCCTGATAGCCTCCGGAAAGCGCGGCGCGATCCTGCGCCATGGCGGGCTTGATGACCGCCGTCTCCCCCATCAGCACGGC
>JASBTC010000097.1 GCA_030148625.1 Sphingobium sp.
ACATCGGCATAGCCGAAGCCACGCTGGGTGAGCACCTGGCCGTCCTTGACGACGACGACCACCGCGCCGGCGAGATCGCCGGTCTTGAGCGCATAGGGCATATAGCCGTCGAGCCAGCTATCGACGTCCTGCTTGGTGAGCGTGGGCTGACCGGCAATTGCAGGCACGGTCGCGGTTGCCGCGACGGTGCTGGCCGGTTTCACGGCGGAAGACGGTGCAAGCGTCGGCGCCGGATTGATCGCCTGCTGCGCGGCGGTCGCGCCCGCGACCAGCATCAATGCGGCGGCGGCGAATAACTTGATCGATCGCATGTCCGTCCCCCTTGCTCGGCCCGCAGCAACATCCTGCTACGGCCCGATCCCCTCGATATGTTCTGAACGGGACATTCTGGTCCCGATTGGAAAATTGTCAACACGAACTCTTGGCCAAATCGGACCGGCCGGCCGACCGCCGCCAAAACCGGGGTGAGATGCGTACTTGCCATTGCCGCGTCCATATAACTTGTATAACCATACCCATAAGAATCGGGAGAGCAGCGATGGTGTATGTCCTGGGCGGCTGGCAGAGCGACTTCGCGCGGAACTGGGATCGCCAGGGCATGGGCATTGGCGATGGTTTCGTCGATGCCGTCCGCCAGGGGCTCGATGCGGCGCAACTCGATGCGGCCGAGATCGAGAGCGGCCATGTCGGCAATTTCGTCGGCGACCTGTTTGCGGGTCAGGGGCTGCTCGGCGGCTTTTTCGGCTATGTCGACTCCGTCCTCGATGGACTGCCGACCGCACGCCACGAGGCGGCTTGCGCTTCGGGCAGCGTCGCGGTGCTCGCCGCCGCCGCCGAAATCGAGGCCGGCCGCTACGATCTCGCCTGCGTCGTCGGCATCGAACTGATGCGCAACGTGTCCGGCCAGGCGGCCGCGGAGCATCTTGCCGCTGCCGCGTATAAAGGGCGCGAGTTCGGCGATGCGGCGTTCGTCTGGCCGCGCGCTTTTTCGGACCTCGCCGAAGAATATGATGCGCGCTGGGGCCTGAAATACGAACATCTCGCACGGATCGCCGAGGTGAATTTCGGCAATGCCCGCCGCAATCCCAACGCCCAGACCCGCGCCTGGCAGTTCGGGCCCGACAGCTTCACCGAGAATGACGACGCGAACCCGGTGGTCGAGGGCCGTACGCGCAAGAATGATTGCGGCCAGATCACCGACGGCGCGGCAGTGATCTTCCTCGCCTCTCCACGACGCGCCGCCGAATATGCCGAAAGACGCGGCGTGCCCGTCGAGAGCCTGGCGCGCATATCGGGTTGGGGCCATCGCTCCTCGCCGATCGGCTATCGCGACAAGCTGCGCCTCGGCGCGGGCGCCGGCCATGTCTTCCCCCAGGTCAAGCGCGCGATCGACGATGCGCGTGCGCGCGCCGGGATCAGCGGGGTGGAGGCGATCGACGCGGTCGAGACCCATGATTGTTTCGCGATGACCGAATATATGGCGATCGACCATCTCGGCCTGACCGCGCCGGGCGAGGCGTGGAAGGCGATCGAGGCCGGCGACATTGAAATGGGCGGCCGGCTGCCGATCAACCCTTCGGGCGGGCTGATCGGCCTGGGCCATCCCGTCGGTGCGACGGGCGTGCGCATGCTGCTCGACGCCAACCGACAGGTGACCGGCACCGCAGGGGACATGCAGGTCGACAATGCCCGCCGCGTCCAGACGCTCAATATCGGCGGATCGACCACCACCACCGTAAGCTTCGTCGTCGAACGCGCGGCATGATGAACCGGCGCGTGATGATCGGCGCGGGCGTCGCGGCGCTCGCGATCGGCGGCGGCGCCCAAGCAGGAGAAACCAAGATGCCAGATACGCGCTTCCGACAGTTCCAGGCCGTGATCGATGCGTGGAAGCGCAAGGATGTGGAGTTCGTGATCGGGCAGATGGCCGACGATATCGTGTGGCACTATGCCGCCGCGATCGCGCCACCCGCACGCGGCAAGGCGGAGGCGCGCGCCTTTATCGAGCGTTTCGGCAAGTCGATCGGCGAGGTGCGCTGGCGGATCTTCGCGCATGCCGAGGATGGCGACCGCCTGTTCGTCGAGGGGGTCGACGAATATGTCACCACCGATGGCAAGCAGGTCGCGGCGCCCTATGCCGGGGTGATCGAGTTCCGCGGCGACAAGATCACCGGCTGGCGCGACTATGTCGATCGCGCCACGATCGACGCGATGAAGGCGGGCGGCGCCTATCCGCCGCAGGTGACCGAATTGATCAGCCGCCCCGCCGCATGACGAGCCCGAGCGAGGCGCCCTTCCGCGAGGCGGAGTTCATGGCGGTCGACCTCGATGTCGATCGGCGCCCTGACGGCACGATCGTCATCCGCAGCCGGGTGCCGCTGCGCGATCATGACCCCAACATGCCGCGCGCCTTCGCGGCGCGCGCGGCCGAACGCGGTGATGCGCCGGCGATCGGCTGGCGCGATGCCGGGGGCGCATGGGCCTATCGCAGCTATGCCGGGCTGAAGCGCGATATCGACGGCGCCACCCAATGGATGCTCGACACGCTGCCGCGCGGATCGGCGATGCTGGTGATGGCGGAGAACAGCCTGCCCGTCGCGGTGCTCAGCTTCGCCGCCTTCGCGGCGGGCGTGGTGCTGGTGCCCGTCAGCATGGCCTATGGCCTGGTCGGCGGCGATCACGCCCGGCTGCGCCATGTCGTGGGCAAGACGCGCCCCGGGGCGGTCTATGCCGATCCCCATCCCGCGATCGCGGCCGCGGTGAACGCGGTGTTCGACGCCGATGCGATGGTGATTTCGACCGACCCCGCCACGTTCGGGCGCGGCACCGCCTATGACGCGATCGTCGCGACCGAGCCGCGCGACGCCGTCGCCCAGGCGATCGCCGCGATCGATCCCGACGCGCCCGCGATCCACATGCTCACTTCGGGCTCGACCGGCCTGCCCAAGGTGGTGCCGCAATCGATGCGCGCGCTTGCCGCCTGCGGCGCGCAGGGGCTCGACATGATCGGCAAGGCGGCGGGCTGGGATCAGGTGATGCTCGACTGGCTGCCCTGGCACCATGCCGCCGGCGCGTCGGTGCTGCGGACCTGCCTGCTCGAAGGCGGCACGCTCCATATCGACGCGGGCAAGCCGGCGCCCGGCCTGTTCGAGACCTCGATCGCCAATCTCCGCGACATCTCGATCGCCTATTTCAACAATGTCCCCGCCGGCTATGCGATGCTGGTCGAGGCGCTGGAGGGGGACGCGGCGCTGCGCGCCAGCTTCTTCCGCAAGCTGCGGCTGATGCTCTATGGCGGCGCCGGCCTGCCCCAGCATGTCTATGACCGGCTGCAGGCGCTGGCGGTGCGGGAAACCGGGCACCGCATCCATATGACGACGGGCTATGGCATGACGGAGACCGTCTCCGGCTGCATGGCGATCCATTTCCCCACCACGCGCGTCGGCATCGGCCTGCCCGCACCCGGGCTCGAGCTGAAGCTGGTTCCCTATGACGGGCGGTACGAGGTGCGACTGCGCGGCCCCAATGTGATGAAGGGCTATCTCGACGAGCCGGAGAAGAACGCGACCGTGTTCGACGAGGAAGGCTATTATCGCACCGGCGATGTCGCGACCTTCCACGATCCCGGAGATCCGGGCCAGGGCCTCGCCTTTGCCGGCCGGCTGGCCGAGGAATTCAAGCTCGCCAACGGCACCTGGGTGCATGGCGGCGCGCTGCGCGAAAAGCTGCTGAAGGCGCTTGCCGGGCAGGTGACCGATCTTGTCCTCGCCGATGACGGGCGCCCCTATCTCGCGATGATCGCATGGCCCCGGCCGGGCGCCACGCTCGATGCGATCGCGGCCGGCGTGGCGGAGGCCAATGAAGGGCAGCATGGCGGATCGGCGACGGTGCGCCGCGTCGCGCTGTTCGACACGCCGCCCGATCCGCGCGCCCACGAGGTTTCGGACAAGGGCACGATCAACCGCCGCGCCGTGCTCGATCACCGCGCCGGACTGGTCGAGCGCGCGTTCGCCGACGTGCCGGACGACAGCGTCCGGGTCATCTGAATTTCTGGGGGAAACAAGATGCTGCTTTCGATGCTGGTGACCAATGCGCTGATCCTGGCCGGCTGCTTCGTGCTGCTGTGGCTGATCTGCCTGCCGATGCGCGACGTGACGCCCGTCGACAGCTTCTGGGCCTGGGGCATGCTGGTGATGGCGGCGACAAGCTATGCCCAGGCCGGCGGCGATCCGCAGCGCAAATTGCTGCTGCTAGGCCTGTGCGGGCTGTGGGCGGCGCGGCTGGGCAGCTACATGATCTGGCGCTGGCGCGATCATGGGCCGGATCGGCGCTATCAGGCGCTGCTGGGCAAGGCCGAATCCGCGAAGGGCTGGAGTTTCGCCAAGGCATCCGCGCTGCTGGTGTTCGCGACGCAGGCGCCTTTGCTGTTCGTCGTCTGCCTGCCCGTCCAGCTCGGCCAGGTCGATGCCGCGCCGACGGTGGGCGTGCTCGGCTGGATCGGCGCGGGCGTGGCGCTTGCCGGCATCCTGTTCGAGACGGTGGGCGATGCGCAGCTCGTCCGCTTCAAGCGCGATCCCGCCAATGCCGGCCAGGTGATGAATCGCGGCCTGTGGCGCTATACGCGCCATCCCAATTATTTCGGCGACGCGCTCACCTGGTGGGGGCTGTGGCTGATCGCGGCGGAAACGGGCACCGGCCTGTGGGCGTTGCCCGGACCGGTGCTGCTCACCTGGACGCTGATGAAATGGTCCGGCGCGCCGACGATCGAGCGCCGCCTGGGCAAGACGCGCGAAGGCTATGCGGACTATGTGCGGCAAACCTCGGGCTTCGTGCCCTGGCCGCCGAAGCGGGTTTGAGGAGCGTGGAATATCGTCAGGGCCGCCCATCCTGAGTAGGGACTGAGCGAAGGCGAAGGCCCGTATCGAAGGACGCATCATGCATCCTGCGTCCTTCGATACACCGTTTCGCCAAGCTCAACGGTTACTCAGGATGAACGGCTTGGAGTGATGCGCCGTTAGCCAGCCGCGCCACCGCCGCCGCATATTGCCCCGCGATCTCATCGACGATCGCGCCGACCGGCTCGATGCCCCGGACCGCGCCGACGCCCTGCCCGGCCGCCCAGAGATCCTTCCACTTCTTGTGCGTATCGCCGCCATAATCGCGCGTCGCAGCGCCGCCCAGCGCGGCGGGATCGTAACCGCAGGCGATGAGCGAGGGGATCAACCAGGATGCTGGGGTGCCGGTGATCGCGGCGCTGACGATCAGATGCTCCAGCCCGCTCGCGACCACCATGTCCTTATAGCCGGCCACCGCCATGCTTTCCTCGGCCGCCAGAAAGCGCGTGCCCATATAGACGAGGTCGGCCCCCGCCGCGATCGCGCCCGCCACGCCCGCGCCATCGGCGATGCCGCCGCCGACGCAGATCAGCCCGCCAAACTCGGCGCGCAACGCGGAGATGAAGGCGAAGGGGGAGAGGAAGCCGGTATGCCCGCCGGCCCCCGCCGAAACGCAGACCAGCCCGTCAGCGCCCGCCGCCGCCGCCTTGCGCGCGAGCGGCACGGTGATGACGTCGGCCAGCACCGTACCGCCATAGCCATGCACCGTCTCGATCGCGGGCGCGGGGCTGCCCAGCGCGGTGATCACGATCGGCGGCTTGTGCTTCGCCACCAGCGCCAGATCGTCGGCAAGCCGCGCATTGCTCGAATGGGTAACGAGGTTCGCCGCCCACAGGCCCGGCGCGTCCGCCGTTTCCGCCGCGATCCGCGCCATCCAGCCGTCCAGTTCCTCCGCCGTGCGGCAATTGGGCGTGGGAAAGGCGCCGACGATGCCGGCGCGCGCGGCGGCGATCACCATGTCCGGCCCGGACACCAGGAACATCGGCGCGGCCACCACCGGCAGGCGCAATTTCTCGATCATCCGATCCGCTCCACGATCATGGCGACGCCGACACCCTGTGCGCCCGTCGCGACCACCAGCCCCAATGTTCCATCCGCCGCGTCGAGCGCGTCGAGCAATGTCGACAGCAGGATCGCGCCCGTGGCCCCCATCGGATGCCCCTTTGCAATATGACCGCCGCCGACATTCACCTTGTCCGGATCGGGTGCGCGGTCGCGCGTGAATTTGGCGATGGTGACGGCGAACGCCTCCATGAACTCGATCCGGTCGATCCGGTCCAGCGTCAGCCCGGCGCGATCGAGCGCGATGTCCATCGCGGTGAAGCCGGCGGTCAGCGAATCGCGCGGATCCCCACCAGCCTCCGCGATCGCCAGGATGCGGGCCCGCGCACCC
>JASBTC010000098.1 GCA_030148625.1 Sphingobium sp.
GAGGCGATCCTGGCATATGTCATCACGCCCGGCGCCCAAGTGTAGCTGATGGTGCCGCTATAGCCGAAGTTGGTCCATTCGTCGCCGATCGCCTGGTTCGTTCGCGTCGTCGTCGTCGTGGTTTGCACGATGCCCGTCGTCAGCGCCTTCTTGTCCTTCGTGTATCGCCCGCCGATCGAAACCTCGAGCTTCTCGTCCAGTGCCTGTGGTTTGTAGACGAGTTGACCGAATGCGGCGTGGGAACGCGTCGTCTGGTCATAGATCACGCTGCGATTGACCCGCACAAAGGCGGGGCCAGCCAGCGCGCCGAGAACCGTCGTCACATTCTCGTGAACCTTCTCGTCCCAATAATAGAGGCCCAGCAGATAGCTGATGTCTTTGAGATCGCCGGAAAACTGCAATTCCTGGCTGAACTGGCGCTGGCGTCCGGGATTGGTGGGCGTCGAATGGACGCTGACCGGTTCGATCGGGTTGCCCGGAACGGCGGGGTTCAGCACCTGACCCAGAACGTAACTGCCGCCCAACTGGCCGACCAGAACCTCTTTCAGGCGCGAATAGGACGTGATCGATTTCACCTGCAGCGCGTCCGAAGCGTCATATGTCAGCGTCAGCGTATCGCCATAATTCTCGATCTGCGAATTGCCGCGTACGCGTGGGTCGCGATAGCTGAGGTCCAGCGGCCGGTCGCCGACCACGAAGGGCGGGCCTGAAGGGTTGGCGGCAGCGGCATTCCGATAGGCCGTAAGCGCTGCCGGCGTGCCGCCGACGACCTGCCAGCCGGTGAAGGACGTGTTCTTTCCGTAACGTGCGCGATTGTCGACCTTGATCGGGCCGATCTCGCCCATAATCCCCACCCCGAGGCTGACATCCTTCTGATTGCCGCCCCAGTCCGTCTTGTTGAAGCCGACGGTCCGCACCCAGCCGTCCCGCTCGTGCATCTGCCCGGCAAACTTCACCTTCCAGCTCGATCCTCCGATCAGGCCGGTATGGACGACGGCGGACAGGATCGTCTCGTCATTGGTTCCGTAACCGAACTGCACCCGACCCGAAGCGTCGTCCTTGGGCTCGGTCGTACCGAGCAGGATCGCGCCGCCGACGGTGTTGCGCCCGAACAATGTCCCCTGGGGACCACGCAGAACCTCTATCCGCTCGATATCGGGCAGGTCCAGCGAGTTGCCCTGGGGCCGCGGCGTATAGGCGCCGTCGATATAGATGCCGACGGATGGCTCGCTGTAGAGCGTGGTCGCGATCGTCCCGATACCGCGGATGAACACCACGGGCGCATTGGCGCTGCCGGACGCCTGCGTCACTTTCAGGCTCGGCGCCAGTTGCGCGATGCCGGACAGGCGGGCGACCGCCAACTGATCGATCTGTGCGCCGGATATCGCCGTGACCGGCAGTGGTGCGGACTGGGCACTTTCGGCACGTCGGCGCGCAGTGACGATGATGTCCTGCAGCCCGGGGCCGGCGGGGTCCTCGGCCGCCGCATCGGCAGCGGCGGCGCCGGCACTTTGAGCGAAAGCAGGTGCCTCCACGGACAATCCCGCCGCAACGGCCATGATCGAGCACGTGGCATTCACTGCGATTTTCGACGAAATCCTCCGCTTCACGAAGCTGCGCGTCATGGTCATCCCCTCTTTGCTCAGCCAGTTGAACCTGGCTCATTGCGGCTTTGGTTATAATAATAGTCATATTGGTACAATGGCCCGCCTTTCCGGCTATCAAGCCTTGACGGCGTCGATAATATGACCTGATACGAATGAGTTAAGGCGATTCAATCACAGCAATGCCGATTTTGCCGAAATCTGCCTTTTTGGCACTTCAGGCATCGCAGATCGGCATCGGACAGAGATTTAATGGTCTGTATCATTATAATAAATATCGGGAGAGGTCGGTGTGGAAGATATGAGAAAGGCGCGACCATGCCGTTGAAGATGACGATCAACGGCAAAATCCATGAAGTGGAGGTCGATCCGGAAACGCCTCTGCTATGGGTGCTTCGCGATCATCTGGGAATGACCGGCACGAAGTTCGGATGCGGCATCGCCCAATGTGGCGCCTGCACGGTGCATATCGACGGCGCCGCGACACGATCGTGCATGATCCCGGCCGGCGAAGTTTCCGGCGCCGTGACGACGATCGAAGGCTTGTCGGCGGATCGATCGCACCCGCTGCAGCAGGCCTGGATCAGGAACAATGTGCCACAATGCGGCTATTGCCAGGCCGGGATGATCATGGCGGCCGCCGCGCTGCTGAAAGAAAAGCCCAGGCCGAGCGACGACGACATCTCGACCTCCGTCGACAATATCTGCCGCTGCGGAACCTATAACCGGATCCGGTCCGCGATCCGCGAAGTCGCCGGCATCACGCCGCGAAAGGCATGAGCGATGAGCGATAGCAACACTCTCGACCGGCGCGCCTTTCTGGTTCGCAGCGGCCTGATCGGCGGCAGTCTGGCGATCGGCCTGGTTCCCTTTCATACAGCACTTGCGGCCGTGGGAGCGGACGCCAATACCGAACTCACCCCATGGATATTGATCGCCCCCGACGACACCGTCACGATCCGCGTGGCCTCCCCCGAATTCGGCAACGGCGCCATGACGCAATCGGTGCTGATGGTCGTCGAAGAGCTGGATTGCGACTGGGCCAAAATCCGGACGGAATATGCGTCCACGAACCGCGACTACCGGAGCTATGGCGGCTATTCGCCGATCCATCCCGCCGCGGCGTTTTTCGGCGGCCGTTCCACCATGGGTCAGCGCATCAAGGCGATGCAGCAAGTCGGCGCGAATGCGCGGGAACGGATCCGCGCGGCCGCGGCGGCGCGCTGGTCCGTGCCATTGGCCGAAGTGACGACCAGCAAAGGCGTCGTAACTCATGCTGCGACCGCGCGAACGCTGCGCTATGGCGAACTGGTCGCGGAGGCGGCGAAGGTGAAGCTGAGCGCGGAGCCGGCGATCAAGAAGCCCGCCGAATGGACATTGATGGGCAAGACGAGCCCGCCCAAGCTCACCATCCCCTCAATCGTCGATGGTTCGGCCGAATATGGCATCGATGTGCGCGTGCCCGGCATGGTCTATGCGGCACTCATGCAATCGCCCGTGCATGGCGGCCGGCTGAAAAGCCATGATGCGGCGGCGGTGAAGGGCATGCCCGGCGTGCTGGCGGTGGTCACTGTCGATCCCGACGAGCCGAGAGGCGTGGCGATGATGTCGGGTGCCCCCTATGGCTATTCGCTGACGGCGCCCCGCGCCGCCGTGGCGGTGATCGCGGAGCATTATTGGCAGGCGCGCAAGGCGCTGGAAGCGCTTCCCGTCGAATGGGACGATGGTCGCGGCGCCCAGTGGAAGACGACCCGGCAAATCTACGATGCCGCCACGGCCGCGGTCGAGACCGACGAGAACTCACGGGTCGAGCACGCCTATGGCGATGTCTCCGGCATCGCGACGGCCGCGCGCAAGGTCGAGCAGGTCTATCTGACACCCTATTGCGACCAGGCCCCGATGGAGCCGCTGAACGGCACCGCGCTCGTCACGCCCGAGCGTGTCGACGTGTGGCATCCCGCGCAGAATTCGCAGCAGGCCTTCTGGGTCGCGTCCGACGAAGCCGGCATCGTGCCGGAGCGTGTCTTTTTCCACCAGACCCTGGTCGGCGGCGCTTTCGGACGGCGCCTGGAAAGCGACGATGTGCGCATGGTCGTCGCGATCGCCAAACGCTTTCCGGGACGACCGGTGCATGTGATCTGGTCGCGCGAGGAAATGACCAGGCAAGGCAAGTACCGGCCGATGATGGCAGCGAAACTGAGTGCCGCGCTGGATGTCGAGACCGGCCTGCCCGCCGCAGCGATCGCACGCCAGGCCTCGCGCGGCCATTATCCTCGCTTTGCCGACACCGCCTATTTCATGGGATGCATTCCGGCCGCCCGCGTCGATGCGCGGGAACTGCCGCTGCATGTGACACCCGGGCCATATCGTGGGCCGGGCTACAACAGCTACACCTTCTTCCAGGAAACCTTCATCGACGAATGCGCTTATGCGGCCAGCGCCGATCCGGTCGACTATCGGTTGCGACTGCTCGCCGATTTCCCCAATCCGGGCTGGACCAAATCATTGCGCGAAGTGGCGAAGCAGGCGGGCTGGGGCAAGAAACTGCCGCGCGGCACCGCGCAAGGCGTGGCGATCACCGGCTGGGGATTGAACGGCCAGAAAACGCTCGGCACCTGCATCGCGGTGATTGCGACGGTGGCGGTGACCAAAGCCGGTTTGCTCAGCGTGAAGCAACTCGATTGCGCGTTCGATACCGGCAAGGTGATGAACCGCGACGAGACCATCAACATGATCGAGGGCGGGCTGATATTCGGCCTCAACATGGCGCTTCACGAGGAGATGAACGTCGCCGACGGCAAGATGGTGGAGGGCAATTTCGATAGCTATCCCATATTGCGCATGGCCGATGCGCCGCGGATCAACGTCCATTTCGGAGGGCTGTCCGGCGCCGACCGGTATAGCGAGATCGGAGAACCGCCGGTCGGCACCGTCGGCCCGGCGGTGGGCAACGCCATTTTTCGCGCGACGGGCAAGAGATTGCGGCGGCAGCCATTTCTGACACAGGACCTCAGCTGGAGCTGAAGTTTCCAGAGCTGCCGCGCGAGACTCCGGGAGCCTGGCGGCTACCCGCAACCCTGCTCCTTCGCCGGCACGAAGGTCGCGTTCCACCAGCTCGCCCAGCGCGTTTCGAGCGCGTCGAAATCGGCGTCGCTCAAGCCATAGGTGGTCAGGATGACCATGCCGCGGCCGTCGGGTGTTTCGCTGGTCTTCGATTTGTCGGTGACGATCAGCAATCCATCTCCCCATTGCGGGACGGTCATGCCGAACTGCCAGCATGTCCGATGCCAGGCGATGCCGTCGATGCGGTCCCCCGTCGCCAGCGTCACCGATATGGGCTCGCCCGGCGGCGTATCGAGCGCGTCCGTCAGGCCCAGTGCTTCGCTCGGCACCGCGTCCGATCCGCTCAGATAAATGGTCCGCCGCGGGCCGACGCCGTGGCTTTCGACGGCAAGGCGAAGCTGCTGGACGAAGCTGATCCAGCCCTCGACCATATCCTCATACACGTCATCCCAGCTTTCGCCGTCGGGCACCGCGCGGATCACGCGAAGCACGGTCTGGCCGCCTCGTGCCTCGACTTCGAAGCGATCGCCCATGCCTTCGAAACCGAAGATGCGCGTCGCATGATCGGGGCGGCCATATTTGACGTAGATGAATTCGACCTCGTCCTTCAGGGTCGGATCGTCCCAGCCATGCCAGTTGTAGATCTTGGCGGGATCGGTCAGCGCATCCCACACGGCATCCGCCGGTGCCGCGATCGTCATTTCCACAAGAACCCGGTCGGCCATCGCATCCTCCTCAGTTCAACGTCTTGCCCTCTGCATCTCCGGTCAATGTGCCGACCGCCGGATGTCCCGTCGCGGTCAGGCGGAATCGGCGGCGATCGCCGCTCGCGGGATAGGCGCCTGCCAGATCGCTTACCGCGCGCGTCAGCGCGGCGGTGAACATATCGACCTCCGCCGGCGTCGCGAAACCGACATCCGCCTCGATGGTGAAGGTCAGCAGGCGGCGCCCTTCGCGCTCGGCCTCACCGCGCATCCGCCCCACCTCATGCACCATCCGCGCCGCCGTGCGCACGAGATGTTCGGCCGAATGGCGATCCTGCCTGTCGCGATGATCGGGATCGGGGGGTGACCCACCGAGCAGCATCGGATCGATCATCATCGCCCCGGGCCGCGCGACATAGAGTTTCTCGACGAAGCCGCGCCGCTTGCGTTCCCCCGCCTCGACGATCAGTCCGGCCTGTTCGAGCACCTTGAGATGATGCCGCACCCGCTGACGCGGCAGGTCGAGCGCGTCGCCCAGCCCCGTTGCGGAAACCGGCTCGGTCAACCGTTCGAGCAATTGTCGCCGGAGCGGCGACAGGGCCACCCGCGCCGCCGCCGGATCGCCGACAAGATTGAGCGATTCACTCTCCGTCATGTCTTCATTCTACAATTGACAATATTTACTGTCAATTGATGAACCTCCCGCCGCACCCGAACCTTTCCGCCGGTTTTTGCGGGTGAAGACTGGCCCGTGCTCGACTTTCCGCCTCGCCCCTGTCATCCATCGCGGCGATGCGGGAGAAGGAACTCAGGCTGGCGCTGGTCTGCTACGGCGGCATCTCGCTCGCAGTGTATATGCACGGCATCACCAAGGAGATCTGGAAGCTCGCACGCGCCAGCCGCAACTTCCTCGACGGCAAGCCCGCGGAATCCGGAACGCAGGGCGTCTATCACCGCCTGCTCGAACTGATCGAAACCGAAGCGGGCGTACGGATGCGCGTGTTCGCCGATATCGTCGCGGGCGCATCGGCCGGTGGGATCAACGGCATCTTCCTCGCCCAGGCGATCTCGACCGGCCAGTCGCTCGAACCCCTGACCGCCTTGTGGCTCGAATGCGCCGACGTCGAGAAACTGCTCGACCCCGATGCACGCCCCTTGAGCCGCCTCACCAAATTCTGGGCGACGCCGATCGCCTGGATGGCCGCGAACAAACCCGGCGGCACCGTCGACCAGACGGTGGATCCCGAGACCCGCGATGAAGTGAAGTCGAAACTCTCCAGCTTCGTGCGGGCCCGCTGGTTCGCCCCGCCCTTTGGCGGACCGGGCTTCGTCAATCTGCTGATCGACGCGCTCGATGCGATGGCGGCTTCGGAACGGGGGCCGCGCCTGCTGCCCGACAGCCAGCCGCTCGACCTGTTCGTCACCGTGACCGATTTCCACGGCCATCCCGAACGACTGCGGCTCAACAGTCCGCCCGAAGTGGTCGAGACCGAGCATCGGCTCGTGCTCGGCTTCTCCGACCGCGACCGCGATACGCGCGGTATCGGCCATGCCGCCGAGCTCGCCTTTGCCGCGCGCGCGACCGCGAGCTTTCCCGGCGCCTTTCCGCCCTTCACCGTCGGTGAACTCGATACTGTCCTGGCCACGCGCAAGCGCGATTGGCCGGGGCGCACGGCATTCCTCAAACGTGCCTTGCCGCGCCAAAGCGCTGCCGAGATGCTCGATCGCACGGTGCTGATCGACGGATCGGTGCTTGCCAATGCGCCGTTCAGGCCCGCGATCGACGCGCTCAAGAACCGGCCGGCCCGGCGCGAAGTCGATCGCCGCTTCGTCTATATCGACCCCAAGCCCGGCATTCGCAGCATCGGCCTGCCCCAGGGCATCGGCGAGGATGCGCTACCCGGCTTTTTCGGCACGATCTTCGGCGCGCTGTCCAACCTGCCGCGCAGCCAGCCGATCCGCGACAATCTGGAGGAGATCGAGCTGCGCTCCAGCCGGATCCGGCGGATGCGCAGCGTGATCGAGGCATTGCGCCCCGAAGTCGAGGAATCGATCGAATCGCTGTTCGGTATCACCCTGTTCCTCGATCGCCCCACCCCGGCGCGCCTGCGCGCATGGCGCGCCAAGGCGCAGGATCGCGCGGCAAAATCGGCGGGCCATGCCTATCCCGCCTATGGCCACCTCAAGCTGTCCAGCGTGGTGGAAGAGACGGTGTCGATGCTGTTCGCATTGTCGGGCCAGCATGGCAGCGTCTCTCGCGCCACATTGGACGACGCGGTCTGGGGCGCGCTCCAGACGAGCGGACTGGACCGGATCAGCGGCCGCAGCGGCGCCACCCAGGCGGCCATCGATTTCTTCCGCTCGCATGATCTGGGCTTCCGCGTCCGCCGCCTGCGACTACTCGCGCGCCGGCTGACCGCGCTGGCCGATGCGGAGATCGCGCCGGCCGAGGCGATCGACGGCATGCGCGATGCGATCTATCATTGCCTGGCGCTCTATCTCGACCGTGAGATGCGCGATTTCTATCCAATGGCGGTGCGCGAAGCCGCCGCGCAGGCGGTGGAGAATCCACAGGGCGCGCTCGACACCCTCGCCGCCGCGCGCAACCTGCGTGCAATCGACGACATGACCGACGAACGCATCGCCGAGGCGCTGGCGGCACTGCCCAAGGACCAGCGCCGCCCCATGCTCCTCGCCTATCTCGGTTTTCCCTATTACGACATTTCCACCCTGCCCTTGCTCCAGGGCGAAGGGCTCGACGAATATGAACCCGTCAAGGTCGACCGCATCTCGCCCGACGATGCGACGGCGATCCGCGAGGGCGGCGCGGAAGCAACGCTGAAGGGTATCCAGTTCAACAGCTTCGGCGCCTTCTTCAGCCGCGCCTATCGCGAGAACGACTATCTCTGGGGTCGCCTTCACGGCGCCGACAGGCTGATCGACATATTGCTGTCCAGCCTTCCCGCCGGCCGGACGCTGCAGCCGGGCGAGGCCGCATCGCTCAAGCGGGCGGCGTTCCTCGCCATCCTCGACGAAGAGGAAGAAAGGCTGACCGCAGTGCCCGAACTGTTCCGCAAGCTGCGTACCGAGATTCCTCCGGCTTGAGTCCGAAGGGACATCCGGCCTAATGTTGTTCTCCCGTTACCGGCAGGATCATCGGCATGCAGTTTTTGAAGACGATCTTCTGGGTGATTCTGGCCGTGGTCGCCGTCGTCTTCTCGCTGGGCAACTGGACGCCCGTCACGCTCGAACTGTGGGGAGACGTCCAGGTCGATTCGAAGCTGCCGGTGCTGATGGTCGGCGCATTTCTGGTCGGACTGGTGCCGATGCTGATCATCCATCGCGCGACGCGCTGGCGCCTGCGCAAACGGCTAGAAAGCATGGAGCGCGCACTGAACGAGGCGCGCGGCATCGTCCCCGCGGTACCCGAGGCGCGCGAATCGATCCCGCCAGCGTCGATTCCCACCGCCGTGCCGCCGGGGGTTGCATGAGCAGCCCGATCTACGTCGCGCTCGACACGCCCGACATCGAACGCGCCAAGGCGATCGCCACCCGCGTCCGCAACCATGTCGGCGGTATCAAGCTCGGGCTCGAATTCTTCTCGGCCAACGGTCGCGCCGGCATCCGTGAGATGGCGACGCTCGGCCTGCCGATCTTCCTCGACCTCAAATTCCACGACATCCCCAACACCGTCGCAAAGGCGGTGCAGGCGCTGCGCCCGCTCGAACCCGCGATCATCACCGTCCATGCCTCGGGTGGCCGTGCGATGATGGAGGACGCCAAGGCCGCGGCACCGCTGGGCACCAAAGTGGTCGGCGTCACCGTGCTGACCAGCCTCGACGGCGACGATCTATCCTCGGTCGGCCTTTCCGCCGATCCGCATGACCAGGTCATGCGCCTGACCGCACTTGCCCGCGAAGCCGGGCTCGACGGCGTGGTCTGTTCGGGCAACGAAGTCGCCGCGGCGCGGAAATTGTGGCCCGGCGGCTATTTCGTGGTTCCCGGCGTTCGGCCGCCGGGCGGCTCGATCGGCGACCAGAAACGCGTGATGACACCCCGCGCCGCGCTCGACGCCGGCGCATCGGTGCTCGTCGTCGGTCGCCCCATCACCCAGGCCGAAGATCCGGATCTGGCGGCGCGCGAGATCGAAGCCACGCTTTGAAGGCGATCGAGACAGAGCGTTTCCGCCCATTGCTGGCGCCCATGCTCATCCTCGGCCAGCGCGATGGGTAGGACAAGATGACCAATCGACAGATGGCAACGCCGCGCTAAGGCCACCCCGATGATCGCCCGGATCCGAGAGTCGCGCCAGGCGCGGGGCCTGTTCGCCCTGCTGCTGATCTGCGCGCTCGCGATCCGCGCGGCAGTGCCGATGG
>JASBTC010000103.1 GCA_030148625.1 Sphingobium sp.
AGATCCCGATGCCTATGACGGCGGCGAACTGATCGTCGAGGACCAGTTCGGCGCGCAGGCGGTGAAGCTGCCCGCGGGCCATATGCTGCTCTATCCCGCATCGAGCCTCCACCGCGTCGAGCCGGTCACGCGCGGCCGCCGCGTCGCGAGCTTCTTCTGGATCCAGTCGATGATCCGCGACACCGATGCGCGCCGTACCCTGTTCGAGCTTGACACCGCGATCCAGACGATCGCCCAAGATCGCGGCCAGGACGATCGCGCGATCATCCAGCTCACCGGCGTCTATCACAATCTGCTGCGCCGCTGGGCCGACGCCTGAACGGCGTCGCGCCAGGCGACCGCTAGCCCTTTCTCAGCGAAGGTTTGCGGACATCGCCCATCAACAGGCCGGACAGCCTGCGCTCATAGCTGCGCGCCAATTCCACATGCGCCCGATAGCCCACCGGATCCGGCGCGCGCTCGGCGCGGATGCGCTCCATCCGCGCACGCCAGCCGAGATAGCCGCGTTCGTTATCGAGGATCATAGTCCCTCCTTCGAACACCCCCGCGCTCATGCACAGCCTATCACGATCGGGAATCGATTCGAAGGGCATCCATCGCAAAGACACAACCCGTCACCCCGAGCCCCGCGGACGCTCTTTCGCGTTTTCTCAAACCGACTCCTACGTCGGCAAGGCTCCGTGTAGATAAGCTCCAGATTCTCATCGACGCTCACTGGGAATGGCGAGAAATATTAGCCAGGAGCAGAGTTGATCATCATCACGAAACCGGGGGTCCCTCCACTTTGAGAAAATCCGGAACGAGATCATTTGCGCTCATTTCGAATTTCCGTATGGACGGAGCAAGTCGATGGCCGAACCTTGGAATTATAGCCGGTTCGCCGACAAAATTGGTGCCGCACGGCATTTTGTACATGATATGGGGCGTTTTGATGAAATCGATCAGTCAGGCGAAATGGTTTCCTTTAGGCATCATCTCGCTGATGCTGGCGGCCTGTGGCGGCTCCGGCGGTGGCGTGGGAAGCACGCCGACACCAACACCGACGAACTCCGACGTGACTGATCTCAAGGTGAACCAGACCTTCGCGGCGCCGTCGGGGAAAAATACCGTTGCTCTCGAAGCGACCACGGGAATCGTGCAGACGACTTCGACCGGCAGGGGCGAAGTCACCATCGCCTATGACGCTTCGAACGGAACATATACGCTGACGCGTAACGGCACATCCAGGGCTTTTTCGCCTTCGGATAAAGCGAATGGCGGCTATGCGGGCGAGCGCCGATTTTCGAAGTCCGACGCGAACGGGTCCGATCATCTCACTCTGGTTGATTCCGCTTATGCCTCCGGCCTCAAGACCCGGTCCGTGGGGCTGGGTTATTGGCAATCGAACAGCCGGGCGGATAGTCGGCAAAATACGCTTTTCGACATATTCGTTTATGGATTTCCAACCGCAGCCGCGCCGAGAACGGGATCGGCCGAGTACACGACCGATGTTTTCGGCCTGACGACACAGGTCGGACGCGATCCGCTGACATTCACGGGCTCGGGCAAGACAGTATTCGACTTCGAGCGTGGCAATTTCACCATCGATACGAATCTGCAGGAATATTATTTCGTCACCGGCGCGGAGCGCTTTGGAGCCTTGTACTTTCGGGCGTCGGGCAACCTGACATCCGCAGATGGCGGTTTCTCCGGCTCGTTCCTTTACGATGGGTCGCTCGATTCCGTCGCCGGCACCGTGAGCGGGCGCTTCTATGGGCCGAACGGCGAAGAGGCCGGCGGCGTCTTCAACGGCGACAACGGCGCCGGTGGAACGGTCGTCGGCGGTTTCACCGCGGGCAATCGCGCACCCGTGAGCCAGAATATGACGCTGCCCAATCTGCAAGGCGACCAACTCTTCTATACCGGCCAATCGCAATATTTCGCGCAGCAGTTCAAGGATGGTTCCGAACGTGGATACGCAAGTGCGGACATTCAGAACGGGCAACTCAGCTATGACGCCGGTTCGGGCTACCGGATGGCAGGCTATAGCAACGAGGAAGGAAAGTTCGTCGAGGCGGACCGTGCCGACTCCAGCACGGATCGGTTGGCAATTTACCGCAAGGCCGTGAATGGCGAGACCATACAGCTCTCATTGTACAAACCGAATGGCCCCGGCGAACTCAAGCTGACATATTCCAGCTTCGGTGAATATCACCGCGTCACCGACACCTCGGAAATCAATGGGATATACCGCACATTCTTCATGTATGGGCTTGATACGCCCGAAGGCGTGCTGACGGCCCGGCCCGGCAGCGCGACCTATACGGGCATTGCTTACGGTGCTGCCAGCGGCCCAGGTGGACAGCAGCAATTCAGCGTGAACGGGACATCACGGTTCCAGATTGATTTCCCTAGCCAGAGCTATTCGGGCTGGTTGAAATTGCAGGGAACGAATGATCGAAATGGATCGACGGCCGATTTCGGCCAGTTCGATCTTGTTGCCGGCAAAGGGATTCCTCGCAACGCCTTCTCCGCGGGCCTGACGAAGAACCCAGGGGATGCCGGTCAGATACAGCTGCGTTTCTACGGCCCTACCGGTGAAGAGATGGCCGGTGCATTCGGTATCCGCACAGCGGACGGATTCGTCATTGGCGGAGCAACGGCGGCAACCCGGCAGTAGGTCACATGTCCCTTGCAAGGCAACGCCCCCCAAGTCGAGCGACGCCACGTCCATTTCGAAACGACCCAAAATCCTTCCGGTTCGTCCCGGCGCCGGCGGCGCATGACACAGGCACTTCGGTGGCCGAAAACCGACGTCTCCAGTCTAGATCAGGCACCAATGCGCGACCAGGCAAACAGCTCAACGAAAGCACCAAGAAGAAATATATTATAAAACAGATATTTATCGAACACACACCGCCTTCAAGATTCATTAACCAAGACAGTTAAACATATATTCGATGCTCCTCGCCATGCTGATCACATGGCAGGATCGTCTCTCAAACGCGCTATTCTCGTCCAGACCTCGGCAATGCTGGTCGCGGCTGCATTGGTGTCGAGCACGCCTGCGGTCGCCGGCACGACGGTGCTGCCGATCGCGATCAGCGGCATGTGCGCGGCGGTTTCGATGTTCGAGACCGCGCGCATCGCCGCCGAGCCGGCAGCATCGAGCGCCAGCAAGGCCCAGGCGATATTGGGCGGCGCGCCCAGCAAACTCGATCTCATCAGGGCACAGCATGACGGCTTCACAACGCCGTCGCCCATGGCCGACACCATTGCGCCCGGCTTCGATTTCAGGCCGCTTTGCGGCGATCCGAAACCGGCGCTCATCGCGGCGGTGCAACCGATCCAGCCACAGCAATTCGTGCAGCCACCGCAATTCTTCGCACCGATCGCCCATGACCGCCCGGACATCTTCGGATCGGTCGCGTTGAGGATTTCGGCGACGCCGCTCAGCACGCGCTGGACGATTGCCCGCGCGGCATCGCTTGGAACACGCCAGGGGCCATGGGCGTCGGTCATTCAGTCCGCCCGCCATCGGGACCGCGCGGCGCAGGTTGCTGCGGTCAACAGCTGGGTCAATGCGCGGATCCGCTTTGTCGAGGACCGGAACGGCTATGGCCGCGCCGATCATTGGGCATCGGCCGCCCAGTCGCTGCGAAGCCGCAAGGGCGATTGCGAGGATTATGCGATCGCGAAGATGCAGATGCTCAAGGCGCTCGGTGTTGCGGACGAGGATCTCTATTTCGTTATCGCACGCGATCTGGTGCGCCGGGCCGATCATGCGCTGCTGGTGGTCAGGCTCGACGGCAGGCTGGTCGCGCTCGATAACGAGACCGATCGCCTGCTCGATGCCGCGCAGACCAACGATTATCGGCCCATCTTCACCTATGCCGGCACACAGGCCTGGATGCACGGTTATCGCGCCGAACCGGCCGGGCGGTCGATGCAGACCGCGTCGCTGACCCTGGCGAGCTACCGGGCGAACTGATTGCGCCTCATACGCGATCTCGAAGATGCTGACGCATCCTCGATCGGTTCGCTCAAGCGCCGCGCGGGCTGATACCGGATCATCGCTCCTGCAAGGCCTCCGAACGGGCTTTCAGGACGGGTTTCAGAAGATAGGACAGCACGCTCTTGCGGCCGGTGATGATCTCGACATCGCAGATCATGCCGGGCGTGATCGGCAACTGCCGGCCGCCGGAGACCAGATAGGCACGGTCGGTCTGCACGACGACAGTGAAATAGGCCTCTTTCGACACTTCGTCGTAGATGCTGTCGGCCGAGACCTGCACGACATTGCCGACCAGCCCGCCATAGATCGAGAAATCATAGGCGGTCACTTTCACATTGGCGCGGTCGTCGACCTTGATGAAGGCAATATCGCTCGGCTTGACGCGCGCCTCGATCAGCAATTTGTCGCCCATCGGCACAACCTGCATGATCTTCTGGCCGGCATTGACGAAACCGCCGACGGTGGTGATCTGGACGTCGTTGACCACGCCATTGACCGGTGACCGGATCTCGGCGCGCTGAAGGCGCCCCGCCGCCCCCTTCAGCGACTCCGCATTGACCGCGATCTTGGCGGACAATTGGCTGCGCTCGTTCAGCGCTTCCTGGCGAAACTGGAACGATGCTTCCGATGCCTGGGCCTGGGCTTCGCCGACGCCCGCACCCGCGCGCGATATCGTCTGCTGGGCGGCGGCAAGGCGCCCTTGCAGATCGATCAGTTCGCGCCGGGCAGTGAGCAATTCGGTCTGCGGCACGATCGATTTCTCGGCAAGCGGCGCGAGCATCTCCACCTGCCGCTGGGCGAGCGCGATGCTGCTGCGCAGGCTGCCCGCGGTCGCCTGCGCCTCGGCCAGTTCGCGACGCCGCTGTTCGACCGCGGCCCCCAATGCCGCCATGCGGCTGCCCAGGGCCTGGCGCCGTACGGCCTGAAGTGCTGCTTCCTCACGGCATTCGGGTGCGGTCGATCCGCCCGGCTTGGTCGCACAATTGCCGCCGCCGATCCCACCCTCCTGCCCCAGCCGGTCGGCGCGCGCGGCGAGCGAACGATTCTCCGCCGCGATCTGACCCAATGCCGATGAGGAATCGGTATCGTCGAGCCGGACCAGAAGCTGGCCCTTGCGCACGCGCTGCCCCGATCGAACCAGGATCGCGTCGATGCTGGCGGGCTCGGCCGCCTGGACCACCTGTACCTTGCTCGATGGAATGACCCGGCCCTGCCCGCGCGTCACTTCGTCCACCTGGGCGAGGCTCGCCCAGAGCAGAAAGACGCCGAAACCGACCGCACTGGTGAAGATCACCAGCCGCGCGCCCGACAATGCCTGCACCCAGGCCGTGAATCGACTGATGACCGTCATTGGCTTGCCAGCTTTGGCTGTTCGTTGATCGGCGCGACGTCGCGCTCGGCACGCGCATAGGCAATCGCCTGGCCCGCCGGAGCCGCCTGACCGCTGGTCGCGGCGGCAAGCGCGCTGCGTGTTTCGGACGGTGTCGGAATGCTCAGCGACCAACCCTTGGTCACATCGAGCCGACCGCCCACGTCGTTCTCGGCGCGCCGTTCTGGCGGCATCTTTGCCAGGATGGCGGCGATTTCGACCGGAACATCGTCGGCAACGACGGCAAGCTGGACCGTCGGCACCGACTCCAGCCCGGCATAGCGCCCCGAGAAAGCCGCCGGCATTCCCCAGCTTCCCGGCCAGCGATAGAAGATATGTGCGCCCACCTGGACCAGCTTGGTCAGTCGCGGCGCCCAGTAAGGCGACACCCAATCGGTGTGATAATGGGTGGCCGTGCCCACCGCAGGATCGACCGCGCCGGCAAGCGCCGCTTTCGCCACCGCGCGCGCCTCTCGCCACGCCGCAGCCGCGGGTGTCCGTGCCAGCGACCCGTCGCAGGTGAAGCTGAACTGGCAGACCCGGCGGTCGGACCCTTCATAGACGACGCCGCAGACCGTCTTGGGAAAAGCGGGATGGCGCAGGCGGTTGAGCACGACCTGCGCGACCGCGCGGCGCCCCTCCAGCGGCTCGAAACCAGCTTCGTAATAGATTGCCTGAGTCATGCACTGCAGCGCGCGCTCCTGGTCGGAGACCGCCGCATGCGCGATCGAGAAGCGCGCGGCGGACAGGATGGGCGCGGTCGAGAATGGCAATGCGGCATTGATCTGCACTGCCTTTTCTCCGGTCACGGCGGCTGCGGCAACGCCGTCGCGCGTCGCGGCCATCAGTGCCTCATGCTCCCGGCTGACCGCGACCTCGTCCGCCGGTTTCGGGGGCTGGTCCGTCCAGCCCAGCGCGTCGAGCAATGGCGCAGGCCGGGCAAAGGCGGCGGCGATCGCGACGGCCGCGATCAGCGCAGCCGCAATGCGCCCCGCGGGCAGGCGCCGCGCCGTGATGCCGGGTTGGATCGGTCTCATTGTTTTTCCCCATTGGCGGCAAGCACACCCAGAACGGTATCGCGCGGCCCGTCCGCGACGATCCGCCCCTGATCGATGACGATCAGGCGATCGACGATGCCGAGCATCGCGTTGCGATGGGTCGACACCACCAGCGTCTGGTCTGGCGTCAGCGCCGTTGCCAGATGCTCGATGAAGAGCCGCTCGGTCTGGGTATCCATCGCGCCGGTCGGTTCATCGAGGAAAAGCAGGCGACAGGGCTCGACCAGGGCGCGGGCGAGCACGAGGAAGCTGCGCTGTCCGCCCGACAGGCGGCCGCCGCGTTCGCCGACATGCAGGTCGAAACCCGCCGCGTCGCGCGCGAGAAAGGCGCCGGCGCCCGACTTCCGCAACGCGGCGACCAGCGCATCGTCGTCGGCGAGCGTGGCGCCGAGTGCGAGATTGTCGCGGATCGTGCCGCTGAACAGCTCGGCATCCTGCCCGACATAGCGGAATGCGGAGCGGATCTCGTGCGGATGATGCTGATGACTGTCGAGCCCGTCGATCAGATAATGGCCGCCGCTCGGGCGATAGAGACCGCACAGCACCCGGCCGAAGGTCGATTTGCCCGAAGCGACGCGCCCGATCACGCCGATCCGCTCGCCGGGCCGGATCGTCAGCGAGATGTCGCTCAACGATGGCGCGGCGCTGTTGGGATATGCGAAATCGAGATGTTCGAGCGCGATATGGCCGCTGCGGATCTGCGGCACCACCGAACGGCTGCCCTGATCGCGCTCGTCGTCGAAACCCATCATCGTCTGCAGGCTGTCGAGCGTCACCATCGCCTGGCGCGCGCGCGTCATCAGATAGGCGAGCTGGCCGACGGGCGAGAGCGAACGGCCTGCGAGCATCACGATGGCGATGATCGCCCCCATCGAAATCGATCCGGCATTGAACATGTAGAAGCCGCCGATCACCAGGCTGATGCTCGTCGCCTGCTGGCAGAGCGCGGCAAGGTTCACGCCCATCGCGGTCAGCCGCCGCAGCCGTTCCTGCGTTGCCGCGCTCATATCGGCATAGCGCCGCCAGCGGCCGAGCATCCGCCCTTCGGCGCGGCAGGATTTCAGCGTCTCGAGCCCGCCGATCGATTCGATGAGGACCGAATGCTGGAGACTCGAATCCGCCTGCGCCTCGACGGCGGCGCTCGCCATCGATTTCTGCAGCGTCAGCCCCGCAAACGCCATCACCGCGATCGCGGCGACCGGGATCAAAGCGAGCCAGCCCGCCAGCACCGCCATCAGCGCGACGAAGAGGAACAGGAAGACGACATCGATCGCGAGCACGACGGTGGTCGATGCGAAGAATTCGCGCACCATCTCATATTCGGAGACGCGCCGTGCGAATGCGCCCGTGCTGCCCTGCTTGGCGGCGAGCGGGATGTTCATCACCTTTTCGAACAATTTCTGCGACAGCCTGGAATCGAGCGCCCGACCGGTTTCGTCGATCAGCCGCGCGCGCGCCATACGCAGCGAGAATTCGATGATGAAGGCAAGCGTCACGCCGAGCGCGAGCACCCAAAGGCTCGACGCCGCACGATTGGGGATGACGCGGTCGTACACGTTCATCGTGAACAGCGGCAGCGCGAAGCCCAGCAGATTGATGAGGACCGCGGCGAGCGCGACGAAGCCGAAGGACCGACGAACCTTCCAGACCTCGCTCCAGAACCAGTGCCGGCGCTTCAGCTGATCCCAGGGCCGCTCATCGGCGCGCTCGCGCGTCGCATCGGCGGCGACGGATATGGCCTCGCCGGCGTAGAAGCGCTGGAACTCCCGCTTGTTGACCCAGAATGCCGCGTCGCGCCCCGGAAGCTGGATCTGGAAATCGCCGCCGTTGACGTCGAGCAGGATCGCCGCCCGGCCATCGGCCATGCGGACGATCGCGGGCATGTCGGCGGCGCTCCAGCGTGCCATGTTGCGACCGAGCCGATCCCCGGTCAGGCCGAACCGATCCAGCGCCGGCTCGATCTGATGGAAAGGGAAACGGCCCGATTCGTCGAGCGCCAGCCCCGCCTTGACCGCGACCGGCGAAGCCGAACGATCGAAGCTGCGCGCGACGAATTCGATACACGCCAGCACATCGTCCGGGCCCGCAAGCCCGGAGGTGTCTTCGTACCAACCGGTCAAACTCACGTGATACTCCCCGCACCGCTTACCCTGGACGGACCGATCCGCGATCAGTTCGGATAGCGCCGCTCCATCAGTTCGGCGGGCGCAGTCGGCTTCACATTGAAGCGTTCACGCGCATAGGTCTTCGACGCAGCCGGCGGCGCCAGCTCGAGCGCGGGCAGCAGCTGATTGGTCGCCGCCAGCACCTGATAAAGCCCGAACATCTGCGAGAAACGCGCGGTCTCCGCACGCACCTGGACATTGTATCGCGTATTCTGCGAGTCCAGCACATCGAGCAGCGACCGGCGTCCGACATTGAACTGCTCGCGATAGGACAGCAGCAGATCGTCGGCGACGCGGCTTTGCTGCTCCAGATCGGTGAAGAGCTGTTCCTGGCTCGTCCAGCGATTCCAGGCGCGGCGGACATCCTCTTCCGCCTCACGCGAAAGCTGGTGCATGCGGAAACGCGCCTCGCTCGCACGGCGGACCATTTCCTGGACCTTCGCGCGATTGATGCCGCCGTCGAACAGATTCCAGCGTAGCACGACACGGCCCTGCAGGTCGTTGGTGCTGCCGCGGAAACCGTCGATATCCTCCCCGATCCGGCCGCGCCCCTCGAGCGAGACCGTCGGCCCCAGATCGGCGCGCGCCTTGCCCACCATCGCATAGGCGGCATCGATATCGGCCATCGCCTCGCGCACGCGCGGATTCCGATCGCGCGCCTGTTCGATCGCCTCGGCCAAGGTCGGCGGCAATTTGGGCCGCGGCGAGGCCGGCATCGATCCCCGAACCAGCGACAGCCCGGTCAGGGTTCGGAATGAAATGGCGGCATTGGCCAGATCCTCCTGCGCCTCGGTCCGCCGGACCTTGGCGGCCTGAAGCCTTTCCTCGGCCTGTTGCTGATCGGCGATGCTGATCGAGCCCTTGGCAACGCCCTCGCGCAGATCACCCGCCAGCTTCTGGTGGAAGGTCACATTGTCGTCCGACGCGGCGACGATGCGTTCCTGGAGGAGATAGTCGAGATATTGCCGCGCGACATTGAGCGCGACGAATTCCGAACGTTCCTCCACCCGCAACGCGGCACCATCGGTGCGCGCTGCCTGACGCTTCAGTTCCGAGCTGCGCGCGCCCGAATCGAAGACCACCTGCTCCGCCAGCGCATTGGCCTCGAGCGGATAGAGCGTCTCGTCCGCGATGTTGAGGCTGCGCCGCGTCGCATTTTCGAGGCGGCGGATGCCCGCAGACCCCTCGACGCTGACGCGCGGCAGGAACTGCCCTTGCGCCTGTTTGCGCTCGAACTCGATCGCTTCCTTGTTCTGCGCGGCCTGATTGATCTCGGGATTGGTCTCGAGCGCGGCTTCGACCGCGGATTTCAGGTCGATCTCCTGCGCCGGCGCGACACCCGCCACGCTCAGCATGAACGCGCCGGGGAAAGCCAAGAGCCACTTCCTCTTGCTGCTTGCAGTCATGACACCACCCCCCTTTATTGACCTGATCCGACGGTGATGATCTCGACCCGACGGTTCATCGGCTCGCGAACACCGTCGAGCGTTTCGACCTTCAACTGGGATTCGCCGCGCCCGGTGATCGTCAGTTCGCCACGGGGCACGCCGGCGGCTTCGAGCAGCGCCGCGATATTGTTGGCGCGACGCGTCGACAGGCCGAGATTGTAACCGTCGGTGCCGGAGCGATCGGCGTGGCCGACCACATCGAGACGACGCCAGCCACACGTCGCGCGGCTCTGCACCACCTGATCGAGCGCGGCCCGCGCATCCGCGGGCGGCACGTCGACATTCCAGTCGAAGAACAGCGACACGACCGGCGGTACCGAACATGCGGGTTCGGGCGGCAGTGGCGGCGGCGGCGGTTCGGCCGGCGGCGGAACCTGGCTCAGCCGCGCGGTGAAGGCGTCGCATTTGTTGATGCTGTCGGCATCGACGGTGCGGGTCTTCAAATAGCCGATGGCGATGCCGCACTGAACCTTGGCTTCGGACGCCCAGACATACCGGACATCCTCCGACCGCTTCACATCCAGCGCGAGCGTGGCCGCGAGCGCGGTCTGATAGCGCGTCTCCAGCTCGCCGCGCAGCTGCGACTGCGGCATATCCAGCAGCGGCGAGCGCGGACTCGCCTGGGCGTGCGCGCTACCGCTCGCACATATCATCGCGGCGCCGAATGCGGCCGCGCCGAGTGCTGATTTCATCATCCCGTCCCCCATCGCTTTACCCTTTCCTCAATGCGCGGCCGCGACATGCGAGACGGCCATCACCGCCTCATGTGCCGCCGCCACCGGATCGGCATGCGCGCCGGTGCCTGCCCAGTTCGGCATGACGATCTCGGACGGCTGTCCGCCGAAGAGCGCCACGACATTGCTTTGACCGCCCGTCCCGCCCGGCAGATTCGCGAGCAAGGCATCGATGTCCGGCCCCGAACCGCCGCTCAGCGCATCCGCCACGATTTCGCCGAGCGCGGGCTTCTGCGCATCGCCATGGGTGGCAGCCGCAACGGCCAGCCCGGCCGCGGCGATTGCCGGCATCGGTGCCATGTCGACAAAGACCGGCGCGGGCGAAGGCGCATCGGCCGCATCCTGGGCCGTATCCGCGGCCGGCGAAGCGGAAACATGCTCGGCGGCAGCGTCGTCCCCAAGGGTGCTGGCGCGCCCCGCATCCGTGACGTCCGCTTCATGCGACGCATGTGTCGGCGTCGACCGATCGGCCGCCTGATGATCGTCCGGCGCAATCTCGAACACAGCGCCGCCCGGCGCCGAGTGTGCAGGCGCATCGCTTTGCTGCGGCGCGTCCCCGGCGATCGCCGTGTCGCCATCGCTGGCATTGGTGCCGGGCTGAGGCGGGTTGGGTGGGGTGGCGGAGACCGCCTGCGCCGCCACCAGCCCGGCGGCCACGAGCGCCTGGCCGAAGCCGGGGTTCGCAAAAGCGCTCGCAGCCTTCTGGTCTTCCTTCGCGGCTGTGCTCGTCGCAAATGCCGCATCCGCGGCGATGCCCGTGCTGCCGTCGCTCTTGGTGTACTGCGTCTCGCCATGGACGATCGCGTCGCCATTGGCCGCTGTGTACCGAACACCGTCGGAGGTCAGCGACAGGCTGACGATCCCGGCTTCCGCGAGCGTGCGGAACTCACCGGCGTCGGTGACGCCATTGCCGTTCGCATCCTGCCAGACCCCGAACTTGCCGAACTCGGCATCGGCGGAGGAAAGCAGTCCGTCATGATTGGTGTCGAACGCGATCGACAGCGCTTCGAGATCGGTGGTCGCACCTGCGGCGTGGCTGGTCAGGACAAGCTCGGAACCGCTGGTGACCAGCCGGTCGCCATTGCCGTCATAGACAAGGAAGCCGTCATCGGATCCCACCCATGCCGTGGCTTCGGCCTCACCGTCGCCATCATAATCGAACGCGACCCCGGCATCGCGCGAAACGAGTTCCACGCCGTCGCCATCGAGATCGAGCACGATCGGCGGCACGAGGATGTTGGTTCCCGATCCACCGTCCAGCGCATCGGTTCCAGGGCCACCGTTCAGCGTGTCGTTGCCGTTATTGCCGTTGATGACGTCGTCGCCGTCATTGCCGTTCAGCTGATCATTGCCGTCGCCGCCATTGATCAGGTCGTTACCGCCGCGGCCGATGATGGTGTCGTCACCGCCATTGCCCGCCAGGATGTCGTTGCCCGACGTGCCGTAGATCAGGTCCGGCAATGTCGCATCGCCCTGGACGTTGATCGCCGGATTGCCCGCGTCATTGTACGAGAATTCGAACCGGACCAGACGCGCCTGGTAATTGCCGCCATCATTGTCGAAATAGGTGACGGTCCAGGTGTCGCCCGCCTGGGCGGGATTGGACGTCAGGAACTGCGCCAATGTCGTGGCGGTGGCATTGCCCGATCCATCGAGCAGATAGATGTTGTTGTAGCTGACCGTCGCCCGCATCAGCCCCGAAGCGGCGTCGTAGAACCAGCTCTGCTCGAAGGTTCCGGCAGAGAGATCGTCCTCCACGATCACGAAGCGGTTCGTACCGATACGGACTTCGGCCTGGACTTCCTGCTCGCGATGGCTGCCGGCATTGTTCGCCCCGAAAACGGTCGGATCCCGCTCACCCACGGGGATCGGCACGTCGTTGGGTTGCTGCTGGAAATCGGTGAAGACATCGATCACGGCAATGCTGACATTGCCAGCCAGGCCCGCCGCGAAATCGGCGTTGAGCGTGAAGCTCTGGACCTGATCATTGCCCGATGTCAGCGGCGAGCTTCCGTCGCCGACCTGTACGTTCTGACCCGGCAACCGCGTCGGCACGACTTCGTGGATCGTCACGACCTGGTTCACCGTCGCGGTGCCGTCGGTGACGCTCAGATTCAGCGGAATCGTCACGACGTCGTTGACGGTCGCCGTCGGGCGATAGACCAGATCGTCGAGCAGGTTGATGCCGAGATTGGGATTGTAGAGGACCGTATTGGCCGCGAGCGCGACATAGCTCGCGCCATTGAAGTAGAAGACGCCGACAGGCGCATTGGTCGCGGTGACGATCAGATTCTCGATATCGACATCGGTCGGAAGCTGGACGTCGACCGGATAGCCGTTCGCATAGGCCGGCGTCGTGGCGGTCTGCTGCGCGGGATCGCTCGACATCCAGGTATGGCTGTTGAGCGTCACCGGCGCATCGTTCGCACCATTGACCGTAACTGTGAGCGTCGTCGTCGAGACGTCGCCATCGGCATCGGTGATCGAATAGGTGAAAGTGTCGGTGACGGTTTCGCCGGTATCGAGCCCCTGCACCAGCGGGCTGGCATTGTTGAGGACATAGCCATAGCTGCCATTGGCGTTCAGCGTCAGCGTGCCATAGGTACCCGCCACGCCACTGCCGACATTGCCCGATGCGCTGACCGGCGTGCCGGCCGCGACCCCGGTCACCGTCACGCCATCGGCGCCCTGTACGTCGGCCACCCCGTCGGTGCCGTTCGCGTCGGGTGAAACTGCCACGTCGACACCGGTGATCACATTGCCGGTGGCCGTTGTCGGCCCGTCCTCGGTGACGCTGTCGACATCGGCCGCAGCAACGGGGACGTCATCCTTCACATCGACGAACACCTGACCGGTCGCGACATCACCGTCATTGTCGAGTGCTTCGACAATGGCATAGCCGATGCTCTGCGTCTGCGCGGCCAGCGCGCGCTGATGCGGCAGATTGTCCGCCAGCGTCACGGTGACGGTCACATTGCCGGTCGCGCCGGCCGCGATGCTCGCAGGCGCCGACAGGCTCAAGGTGATCGCCGCCGGTCCCCCCGAGGTGAGCGATCCGACAATGGTCTGGCCGTCGCCGGAGCGTGTCCAGAACAGGTCGGTGCCAGCACTGTCGAGGTTGGCGACCAGGTTGCTGAGATCGGTCGAGAAGCGGAACGTCGTCAGTGCGTCCGAACCTGCCGTGAAGCTGAGAGCGGGCGCATTGTCGGTTTCCGCGGTCGAGCCGGGGTTCGATCCGAACGACAATGCCGCCTCGTCGACCAGCAGGGTCACCGGTGCCGCATTGCCCGCCGGTGCACCATCCTGGATCGCGATGGTCAGGCTGTCGGCGCTGGTATCGCCGTCACCGTCGGTCGCGGTCAGGGTGAAGCTCGCCTGTGGCGACAGGTCGTTGTCCTGTCCGGTCGCCGCCGCGAACGAGAAGGTACCGTCGGCACGCACCGTCAGTGTACCGGTCGGCTGGACCAGAACGACATTGGCGCCTGCGGGCAGCGTCAGCGTGCCCGACGCTCCGCCGAACGTCACCGCCACCGAGGTGACGCCATCCGCACCCGGCGTGAGCGACCATGTGCCGTTGACGGCGGGGCCGCCTTCGATCGCCGTCACCGGTGTATCCGACACGGTGAGTGTCGGTACGTCGTCCTTGACGTCGACAAAGACCTGGCCGGTCGCTGTGTCGCCGTCATTGTCGAGTGCCTCAACGATGGCATAGCCGATGCTCTGCGTCTGCGCGGCCAGCGCGAGCTGGTGCGGCAGATTGTCCGCCAGCGTCACGGTGACCGTCACATTGCCGGTCGCGCCAGCCGCGATGCTCGCGGGAGCCGATAGGCTCAGCGTGATCGCGGCCGGTCCCCCAGAGGTGAGCGATCCGATGATCGTCTGGCCGTCGCCCGAGCGCGTCCAGAACAGGTCGGTGCCAGCACCGTCGAGGTTGGAGACCAGGTTGCTGAGATCGGTCGAGAAGCGGAACGTCGTCAGTGCGTCCGAACCTGCCGTGAAGCTGAGAGCGGGCGCATTGTCGGTTTCCGCCGTCGAGCCGGGGTTCGATCCGAACGACAATGCCGCCTCGTCGACCAGCAGGGTCACCGGTGCCGCATTGCCGGCCGGTGCACCATCCTGGATCGTGATGGTCAGGCTGTCGGCGCTGGTATCACCGTCACCATCGGTCGCGGTCAGGGTGAAGCTCGCCTGTGGCGACGGGTTGTTGTCCTGCCCGGTGGCGGCGAGGAAGGAGAAGGTGCCGTCGGCGCGCACGGTCAGCGTACCGGTCGGCTGGACCAGCACGACATTGGCGCCTGCGGGCAGCGTCAGCGTGCCCGACGCTCCGCCGAACGCGACCGCCAACGAGGCGACGCCATCTGCGCCAGGTGCCAGCGACCATGTACCGTTGACGGCGGGACCACCCTCGATCGCCGTCGTCGGCGTATCCGACACGGTGAGCGTCGGCATGTCGTCGTCGAAGGTGATCGCCAGGCTGCCGTTCGCCGGCGACCCGTCGCTGTCATTGACGGTATAGGAAAGCGTCGCCGTGGCGTCGTTCTCGCTATTGTCGCCCGGCAGCGTGTCGAGCGAGTCATGCAGGACGTTGCGGGCCAGGGTCAGCGTGTAGTCGCCAGTCGCCTGGTTGACCAACACGGTGAACAAGGTCTGGCCGATCCGCGCGGCATCGCTGCTCGCGGTGATCGTTGCGGTCAGCGTGCTCGCCGCGTCGTTCCAGGCATAGCTGACGCTTTCGGTTCCAACCGAACCGGACAGTGTCGTAAAGCTGAAATTGGTCGCCGGCCCGGCCGCGCCGTCCAGTCCATAGTTGAAGCCGAGATTGCCCGAGAAGCTGGCCTCGCTCGAAGCCGGGCCATCGGCGTCGCCGATATTGGCATCAAGATCGCCGAGCGTGCTCGCCGCATTGCCGCCAATGCCGTCGTCATCGACCGATGCCGTGACGTTCGCGGCGCTTGGCGTATTGACGTCACCGGTGAAGGTGAAGCGCAGCACCGCGGTCGACGTGTCGCCGTCGGCGTCGCGCATCGTGTAGGTAAAGCTGTCGATCGCGCCCGCCGCCACCGAGGCATTGGGCACATAGCTGTAGCCGCCCGAGGCCGAGATGGTGAGCGTGCCATGGAGCCCGACAAGCGGATTGCCGAGCGTGCCGCCCGCAATTGAAACCACCGCCGTCGGCGTATCGGCGCCGCTGGCATCGTTGGTGAGGACGTTGCCCGTCAGATTGTCGGGCACCGCGCCGGATTCGGTCGCGGAGACGTCATCGTCCACCGCATCGGGACTGTCGTCCTCGATCGTGATGGTGATCGCGCCATTGTTGGTGTTGGTGACCGTGCCGTCGGAGGCGTTGACGGGAACGTTGAAGCTCCGCTGATCCTCGCCAGCCGTCTCGATGCCGGTGACGGCATGGTCGACGGACTGCGACAGGGTGACGGTGTAGTTACCCGCATCGTCGATCACGATACGGATCACTTCGGTCGGGCCGACCGAGCCGATCAGCGTCTTGGTGCCGATACCGGCCCAGGTGACGGTGGCGCCATCGGCCGTCAGCACCGCGCCCGGATCGCCGAGCGTCAGCGTCACCGGATCGCCATCGGGATCGGTGACCGTGACATGGCCGGTCGTATCGATCGCGCTGTTGGTCGTGTCGTTGGTGCCGATCGTGTCGGCGATACCGTTCGCCAGCCCCTCTTCGGACACGGTGCTCGAATCGGTGCCGATCACCGGGCCGTCATTCGCGCCGGTGATCGAGATGGTCAGCGTCGCGGTGGACGTGTCACCGTCGCGATCGGTGATCGTGTAGGTGAAGATGTCGGTCAGCGCCGGATCGGTGGCGTCGAGCCCCTGGACGGCGGGATTATTGTTGTCGAGCAGATATTGATAGCTGCCGTCGGCGTTGAGCGTGAGCGTGCCGTAGCTGCCGGCCAGGCCGGTGCCGAGCGTGCCGCTGGTGACGCCGAACGCGATCGCGGTGACCGGCCCGCCGACCGCCGCGCCGTCCGCGCCGAGCCCGTCGGCGCCGCCCACCAGGCCGTCACTGCCGGTGCCGGTGATGACATTGCCATTGGCGACCAGCGGGCCGTCCTCGACCACCGCATCGGTGTCGTTGGCAGCGACCGGGCTGTCGTCGTCGATCGTCACCGTCACCGAGCCGGTGGCGGCAACCGCGTCCCCATCCTTATCGGTCGCCTGAACCAGCGATCCGAAATCGATCGCGATGTCGTTCTCGCCATTGCCGTTCGGATGATCGAGCGGACGCAGGAGCGTGAAGGTCCAGTCGCCGGTGCCGGCGGTAAGGGTGAAGGTGAATACCGTCGGTCCTGCCGGGCCGGCGGTCGCGGTCAGCGTGTTGCCGGCCACGGTGTAGACGAGCGGCGTGCCGCCGGAGCTGTGCGCCGGCAGTCCGCCCGTGCCGCTGAGGAGCTGATAGGTCAGCCCGCCATCGGCACCGGGGTTGAACAGGCCGGAGACCGATCCGGTCGCGACCACATCTTCGCCTGCAATATCGCCGGGGTTGCCGGCCTGTGCGCCGGCGAGCCCGTTGGTCAGGCCATCCTCGTCGACCGAATCCGCGCTCGTCGCGGCATTCGCGGTGGGCGCATCGTCGCGGAACTCGATGCGATTGCCGATCGACACTGTCGTGCTGGCGGTATCGCCGTCGAAATCCTCGGCGGTCGCGGTCAATGTGATCAGATTGGGCGCGAGCGACACCGGCTGGTCGACGCCGGTATCGGGCGTGTGCATCACCGCGCGGATCTGGTCGAGCGTGACCGAGCCGTTCGCCGGGTTGACGGAAAGCGTGAACACCACCGTGCCCGCACCGCCGCCGAAATAGCCCTCGACCAGCGTGCCCGCGGGATTGACCCGCAGCAGCACGGCTTCACCGGTCGCGGTGTCGAACAGGCCCGAAGGCCCCGCCAGAGCACCGAGCAGATAGCTGATGCCGCCGCCTGCCGCCGGGCCGTCCGCGCCGAACTGCGCGCCGAAAATGCCCGCGAAGCTGTCGGTATCATTGGTGCCAAGCACGGTCTCGTCGACCGAAAGCAAAGGCGTGACCGCGTCGACCAGGCCGATCGTCGGCCCGTGATCGGCGAAGCGGATATTGCCGCCCAGATCGATCGTCTCGCTGTCGCTGGCGGTATCGCCGTCATTGTCGGTGATCGTCGCGGTGCCGGTCAGCGTCACGCTGCCCGCCACCAATGACGCGAACTGGTCGTCGAACGGCGCCCCCGAATTCGGCGCCTCGTCGGCATGATCGATCTGCTGGAACTGGGTGAGCGTGACGACGCCGTCGGCATCGACCCCGATCGAGAAGATCAGCCCGTTGGACGCAGTGCGCCCCTCAACCGTGCTGCCGGCCATCGAAAGCGTGATGGGTTCGCCCGCGCTGCTCAATCCCGACACCGTATTGGTGACGGCCAGCTGATAGCCCCAGACCGGCGCGCTCCCGCCATCGGCGCCCGTCGTCGACGACTGGACGAATGCACCGCTGAAATTGGCGACCGAAACCGCGACATCGCTGTTGGGGCCGATCGTCGCGGCATCCTCGGTGGTCAGCACCACATCGGCATCGCCCCGGACCGAAACTGCGATCGAGTGACAATCGTCGAGGAACGTCACGATACCGCCGATCGCTGCCTGGCCGCTTGAGTTGTCGCCATAGCCATCCTCG
>JASBTC010000345.1 GCA_030148625.1 Sphingobium sp.
CATTCACCTGCGGCGGGGCGACGTCCGGATATTGGGCGACGGGCAGGCCGAAGATCGACGCGATGCCGCCCAGCATCACGATGATCGCAAGCACCCAGGCGAAGATCGGGCGATCGATGAAGATGCGCGACATCGGCCTAGTTGCCTCTGGCCGGGCTGCCGTCCTTGCCCGTCCCGGGCGGGGCTATGCGTTGCGGCGCGCTGGCGGGAACCGGCTTCAGCAGTGCGTCGGGGCGCAACGTTCCGCCGCCCTGCACGATCAGCTTCTCGCCGGGCTTCAGCCCGTCGGTCACCACCCAGTTGGTTCCCAGCGCGCGTACCGCCGTCACCTTGCGCTGCACCGCCTTGTCGCCGGGGCCGATAACGAACACGCTCGCCTGGCCCTTGGCGTCGCGCGACAATGCCGCCTGCGGGACCAGAAAGGCCTGGGTATCGATCGATTGCGCGAAGGAGGCGCGCACGAACATGCCGGGCAGCAAAAGGCCCGACGGATTGGCGAAGCGCGCGCGCAGCGTCACCGTGCCGGTATTCTGGTCGACCATCACTTCCGAGAATTCGATGCTGCCCGCAACCGCATAGTCCGAACCGTCCTCCAGCTTCAGCCGGACGCTCGCGGTCGTGGGCGCGGCACCGCCCTGGCTCAGTGCGCGGCGCAACGCGAGCAGTTCAGCGCTCGATTGCTGGATATCGACATAGATCGGATCGAGCCGCTGGATCACCGCGAGCGGATCGGCCTGATTGGCCGTCACCAATGCGCCCACGGTTGCGAGCGAGCGGCCGATGCGCCCGGTGATCGGCGCGGGAACATTGGTGAAGCGCAGGTTGATCTGCGCGGTCTGGAGCTGGGCGCTGGTCTGCGCGACGCTCGCTGCCGCCTGGCGTGCCTGCGCTGCGGCATCGGTATAATCCTGCTTGGAAACCGCCTCCATCTCGGCAAGCGGGCGATAGCGGTCGGCGCGGATGCGCGTCGCCTCGGCATTGGCCCTTGCGCTCTGGAGATTGGCGTGCGCCTCGCTGGCGGCCGCGCGGTAAAGGCTCGGATCGATCTGGTAGAGCGTCTGCCCCTGGCGGACGATCGTCCCTTCGGTGAAGAAGCGCCGCTGGATGACGCCCGCGACCTGCGGCCGCACTTCGGACATCTCATAGGGCGTGACACGCCCGCTCAGCTCGGTGACCATCGCCACGGAGGTCGGCTGGACGACCACATAGCCCACTTGAACCGGTCCACCGCGCCCGCCCTTCGCCTCATTCCCCTGCCCGCCCGAACAGGCCGAGAGAAACACGATGCCGGTCAGCGCCCACAGGGCCGACACGCGCCGGAAGCTTGATAGCGTCGCAGTCAATGGTGGACCCATCTGAAATATCGGCACGGCCGGTCGCGATCCGCGGCGCGGACATCGACCCGCAATTGCCTTATTGAACCTCTTCGCATCTGTACCGGAAAGCGCCGATTCCGTTGCCCCGTATTCGGCATCTGAGAAACGGGATCGCGTCGTCGGGCATTGTCGGGACTCTTGCCAAAATCGCGGCGCCCCGGAACGGGGCGGACCGGCTCTAGCGGGCCAACCGAAACCCAAGCTGAACGACCGCTGATACGTACCAAAAAATTTCCGTTTCAAGGAAGCCTGCGTATCCGCGCCTGGCCGATCACTTCGGTGGGCATGTACAGTCCGGCCCCGGTCACCTGCACCTGTCCATGCTGGACACGCGCGATATCGGCCTCGATCAGAAAGCCCGCTTCCCGCCGCGAAGCGATCGCCTTTCGGGCGGCTATCAGGACCTTTTCATAATCGCCGCGAAAATCATGCGTCAGCGCGGCTTCGATCTCGGCGATCACCCGCGCGTCGAGGAACAGGCTGACGAGCAGGTCGACCGCGGCGCGATCGGTGCGCCCATGGATCCTGAGGTCGCGGACATGGACCCGCTCCGAGCCGGGTTCGTTATAGGGCAGGCCCGTCAGCCAGACGGTGCCGCGGGTCGCCGACAAAGGACCGCGGACAAGATCGGCCGCAGCCTCGATGCCCACCGCCAGCCGCCCGCCTTCGGTCGGATAGATCGTCACCTTGCCGAACGAGACCTGGACGGGGCCGAGCCGTTCGAGCGTGATGCCCTTGCGCGCCAGCTTGCCCAGCGCCCGCTCCAGCGGCGGGACGAGTTCGGCATAGTCGGCCAGCACCGGAATCTGGAAACGCAGGCCGCGCACCGCCACCTTGTCGAGCGGCGGCGGCAGCGATGTCGGCGCGGGCCTGGCGGGGGGGCGCTCGCCGATAAAGCTCTCGGTGACGGCCTGGGCGGCGATGACCGCCTCCAGGCTGCGGCCCCGGACGGAATAGCTCGCAAGCCCGAGTCCCTTCGGTACGACGCGCATCCAGGCGGGCGGCCTGGCGCGATTGAGCTCGATGACGGTGAAGGCCTCGCGCCAGGCCCCCTCGACATTGCGCCGGATCATCGCCGAAGGCACGGCGCGCGGCAGGTCGCGCTCCAGCCCGGCCATGACGGTCCGCAGCGCCGCGTCCGCGCGGCTGACAAAGCGTATCCGCTGCCCGAGAAAGTCGATCCCGGGCGGATCGGTCCAGTCATAGGCAAGGTCGAGCTTGATCCGCGGCGTCCAGTCGGGACGGATGCCGAGCCGGACCCGCGCCCGGACGATCGCGGCCCCGGTCGCGGTTTCCTGCCGGATGATGCCGCCGACGTCGCGCGCGCTGACGACGGCATTGACCGGCATGGTCAAGGCGATGGTGTCCCCCTGCCCGCCCAGCCTGATGCGGCCCCGCGTCACCCGACCGACGATGCGGCAGCTGATCGGCGGCGCGATCTGCGCGCGTTTGACCCCCAATTTGCAGGGGACATTTCGGCATTCCTCGCCCTTGCATTTGCGGACGTGGCGCAGACAGACGGTTGCGCGGACCGGCGGGATGCAGGTCCGCCGTTCGTCGATCGACCATAGCGACATCGGCGCGGCGCGGTTGATCTCCCGCTCGAGCTGATCGAGATCGAAGCGCACCGGTATGCTGGCGGTCGACAGGCTTGGCGGCATGACGAAGGGTGTCTCGACGCGCGGCGGCGGCGGGCGTTCGGGCGGACGATCGCATGCCGCCAGGCCGAATAGGACGGCGGCCCATGCCCATCGTCGAAACAGCCGCGCACACGCCGCACCGGCCCCAAGCCACAGGGGCGAATGCGAAGCGGCCGGTTGCTGTCCGCAGGCTGTCATCCACAGGGTGATAACCGGATTTGACGCTGCAAGTCGATCGCAACGGTGATGGCGGGTCAGGCCCAGAAACGCTCCGCCAATGCCGCCAGCCTTGCACCGCCCATATCAATCGAACCCCTTTTCGAGAAAGCGCTCGGCGAGACCCGCGAGCAGCGCGCCGCCGCGCGCCATCACCCGTTCGTCGAGCACCATATGATCGGAGTGGAGGCCGCAGCATTGCGTCCAGTCGGCACCCGCCTCCGCCGCCCCCAAGAAGAACATCGCGCCGGGCACGCGATCGAGCACATAGGAGAAATCCTCCGCGCCCATGATCGGCGCATCGAGCACCATCCAGGCCTCGTCGCCGAACAGCGCCTGCGCCACGCCCCTGCCGAACGCGACCGCGGCGGGGTCGCAGCGCGTGACCGGAAAGCCGGGATCGAACGACACTTCGGCGCGCGCACCATGCGCCGCCGCGATGCCCGTCGCCAGCCGCGTCAGCCCCTCCTGCACCGATGCGCGCCGCTCGGGCGACAATGTGCGCACCGTGCCCGCCATCGACGCGCTTTGCGGAATCACATTGTCGGTGGTTCCCGCCTCGATCCGGGCAATGGTGACCACTGCGGGATCGAATACCGAAACACGCCGCGTGACGAAGCTCTGGATCGCCGTCACGATCTCGCAGGCGATCGGCACCGGATCGAGTGCATCGTGCGGCATCGATGCATGGCCGCCCGCGCCATGCACCGTGATGCGCAGCCGGTCGGACGAAGCGAGCAGCGGCCCCGCCCTGCCGGCGATCACGCCATGCGGCGCATTGGGCATGACATGCAGGGCGAAGGCAGCATCGGGCAGCGGATCGAGCAGCCCGTCGTCAATCATGAAGCGCGCGCCGTGCCAGCCCTCCTCGCCGGGCTGGAACATGAAAACGACCTCGCCCGCCAGCAGGTCGCGCCGTTCCGCCAGTATCCGCGCCGCGCCCACCAGCATCGCGGTATGCGCGTCATGGCCGCAAGCATGCATGGCGCCCGCGATACTGGACTGGAAATCGAGCCCGGTGCGTTCCTGCATCGGCAGCGCATCCATGTCGCCGCGCAACAGCACGCGGCGCCCGGTCGTGCCGCCCTTGAGCAGCGCGACCGCGCCGGTGGTCGACGTTCCTTCGCGCCATTCGAGCGGCAGGTCCGCAAGCGCATCGCGAACCTTGGCCATCGTCGCCGGCGTATGCAGGCCGATCTCGGGCTCGCCATGAATCGCCCGCCGCAGCGACACCATCAGCGGCAATATCGCCTTTGCCCGCGTCGCCAGATCGTCGCCCCGATACGCCATCACCTGCTCCTCATCCTGTGTCAGGCTCATGAGCTAACCGGTTTGCCGTGCCCGCGCATCCGAAAGGGTTCGAGCGCGAGACGATCGAGCGCGAAAGCGGGACGAAGGCTGTCCTCACCGTCGAGCACTTGCGCGACATACTCGCCGATACCCGCCAAATGCTTGAAGCCATGCCCCGAACAGGCGGAAACGACGAGGATGCGATCGATGCCGAGCGCGCGCCCCGTCGGCATGGTGCTATCGGAAAAATGACCGATGTTTAACCCGCTCGCCAGCGCGCCGAGCGGACGCAGCGCCTATCCCCGAACGATCGGCGCGGACCGCGCCGGCGACGGGAGCGTGCCGGATGAAGACGATCGCCTTGCCGATGCTCTGGCTGTCATTGCTCTGCATGACGGCTGCTCCGGCAATGGCGCGTGATGCGACGGGACAATCGGGCGACAATATCGATATCGGCGGCGACCGCGTGACGATCGGCGTCGGCCTTGCGGTGGTTCCGAGCTATATCGGTTCGGATTCCTCGATCGTCCTGCCGACCTTCGCCGTTCAGGGCCAGGTTTCCGGCATAGCCTTCAACAGCCAGGGGACATCGCTTTATGTCGATGCCATACCCGACACCGGCAAGCCCGGCTGGAAGCTCCAGCTCGGCCCCCTCGCCGCGTTGCGGCTCGATCGCAACAGCATGATCGACGACCCCGCCGTCGCCGCGCTCGGCACCCGCAAAAAGGCGCTGGAGCTCGGTGGATGGGCGGGCATCCAGCGGACCGGCGTCGTCACCAGCCCCTATGACACGCTGTCGTTCGGCCTGTCGTACCAACATGACGTGAACGGCGCGCATCGCAGCTATGTCGTCAGCCCGAGCCTCGATTATGCGACGCCGCTGTCGCACACCGCCTATGCGAGCGTCTCCCTGTCGGCCGACTATGTCGGCAAGGGCTTCGGGCGCTATTATTACGACATCGATCCCGCCGGCAGCGCGGCAAGCGGTCTGCCCGTCTATTCGGGGGCGGACAAGGCCGGGTGGAAGGACTGGAATGCGAGCATGCTGCTTGCCCATTCGCTGACGGGCAATCTGACGCATGGCCTAGGCGTCTTCGTGACCGGCGGCTATGCCCGCATATTGGGCGCCTATCGCCGTTCCCCCATCGTCGACATGGCCGGCCAGCCCGGCCAGTGGAGCGGCGCGATCGGCCTGGCCTATACATTCTGACCGCTCCGGAAACGCGCGATCAATCCGGCCCGCACCAGCCCGGCAGATAGGCGGCATCGCGACCGTGCGCATATTTGAACGCCTTGGCCAGCGCCGCTTCGAAATCGCGGTCGAGCAGCTTGCGCCGCACCCGGCGACGCAGGAAATCGGCCCATAGGAACTCCGTATAGGGCGTGGCGCTCTTGGCGTAACCGCCCTGGCGCCGCAACTCGCCCGCCAGCGAGCGATAGGGGTCGTCGGTCAGGCCGGAGATTCTTTTCGGCAGCTCGTCATAATCCCGGCGATGCCCGTCCTCATCGAAGGGATGCAGCCAGTTGCGATTGTCCATCACCGTCCAGAATGCGCGCCTCGAAAGTTCCCCGAGATCGGCGACCACGGAAACGAGGACATGGGAGATGCCTTCGTCATGCAGCGCCCGGACGAGATGGTGATGATCGATGATATAATGATGTCCGCCATGCCCCAATATTGCGGGGATCATATGCGACCCCAGAAAGCTGCCGCCTTCGCTTTCGGCGCGCGCACGCCATTCGACGCGCTTGCGCGCGACCTCTCGATAGCCGAGCGTGATCTGCGTCGGTCGCAGCGCGGCGATCGGCACGGGACGCAGTATCGGTTCCAGGTCATGCGCCATCGGATCGCCTTTCCTTGCCAAGTTCGGCGGCCAGCGCGACGACCGCATCGTCGACGCTGAAATGGCTCCGGCGGTCGAGCGCTTCGCCGCCCGCGCTCTCCATCAGGTCGCGGACGCGATCATGGACCCGCGCATAATGCACACGCAATCCGCGCGCGCGCATCGCGGCATCGAATTCGATCAGCGCGTCGATCGCGCTGCTGTCGAAATCGATACTCTCCTCGAAACTGATGACGATGCCGCGAACCCCGGAATCCTCGCTGCCCCTGGCGATCAGGCCGAGAATCCGGCCGGCATTGGCGAAGAACATCGGCGTCGACGGTCGCCATATCACCATGGCGCCGGGCGGAACCGCATCGGCATGGCGGGCGAGATCGACATAATCATGCGCGCCCAATCGGCCGAGCCGGGCGACATGCGGCGTGGCGAACCGCTGGATCACAGCGGCCATGGACAGGGCGATCGCCGCGATCATGCCGTTGACGATCCCGAAGAACAGCACACCCGCGGCGGCGGCGATCGCGATGAGCGCGTCGCGCCGAAGCGACCAGAGCCGGAGGATCGGGCGGGGATCGAGCGCATGCGATACCGCGGCGACGACGACGGCCGCCAGCACGGGCTTCGGCAAGTGCGCGATCAGCGGCGCGGCGGCGAGGACCAGTACGGCAAGCCCGATGGCCGCGACCACGCCGCTGATCCGCGACAGCGCGCCCGCCGCTTCGTTGGCGGATCCGGCGGAGAAACCGGCCCCCACCGGCATGCCGCGCACGAGCGCACTGGCGATATTGGCAAGGCCCAGTGCTTTCAGCTCGCGTCCGCCGTCGATGGCGTCACCGTGACGCAGCGCCAATGTCCGGATCGTTCCCCAGGATTCGGCGAAGAGGATGAGCACGAGCGGTAGCGCGAGCTGGCACAGGCGGGAGAATGTTCCCCAATCGACATGCGGCACGCTGGGCCAGTCGATCGCAAAGGCGAAGCGGCCGACCGTGGCCACCCCCTGCCCCGCCAGATCGAAGATCAGCGAAGCGGCCACGCCAGCCGCTAGCACCAGGAACGCGCCCGGTATCGCGGGCAGGCGGCGCAGCAGCAACAGGCCGGTCAGCGACGCCAGGCCGATGGCCGCGCTCATCGGATGCAGGCCGGGCAACGCCGACACCGCATCGACGATCGGGCCGAACCGACCGGCCTCCGCCGGCATCGCCAGGCCGAGCAATCCGGGCAGTTGCAGTGCCGTGATCGTGATCGCCAGACCGAAGGCGAAGCCGCGCAATACCGGCCGCGATATGAAATCGGTGAGCGCGGACATCCGCAGCAGCGACGCACCGAGCAGCAACAGGCCGACGATTGCCACGACCAGCGTGGCGACCATGCCCTTTTCGCTCGGGCCGCCGGGCATGCCGGCCAGGATCGCGGCGAGGATCGCCGCCGAAGAGGATGTGGCGGAAACGATGGCGAAACGGCTGCGCCCGATCGCGGCATAGACCAGTCCGCCGACGATCCCCGCCAGGATCGCGCGTTCCGGCGGAAGCCCCGCGATCGAGGCATAGGCCACCGCTTCGGGCAGCAGCAGCCCCGCGACGGACACGCCGGCGATCAGATCGCGCACTGGCATGGTCCGGTGCGTGTCGGGGGCCGTCGAATCCATGGCGCAAGCCTATGTCATGGTCGCCGGCTTGGCCATCATCGCCGGAATCGACGCAGGCGCGTCATGCGACGAGCGCGAGCCGCCGGCGCCCGGCGACGCTCCTCGCCCCGCCGCCGACCAGCGTCTGCAGGTCGATCAGGCCGCGCGCCAGGCCGACGCCATGCGGCCCGGCGATATAGCGAGGTTCCCAGATCGGCGAGAATTTGTCCTTATAGGCGCGCAGGCCCTCGAAGCCGTAAAAGGCGTCGCCATGCCGATAGAGCAGTGCGCCCGCCCGCGCCCACATCGGCGCCAGCCGACGCGATTCGATGCCGGACAACGGTGCAAGACCAAGGTTGAACCAGCGATAGCCCTGCCCGCTTCCCCATTTCATCAGCCGGACGAATAGATAGTCCATCGTGCCATAGGGGATCTGGTCGGCATGGCGCATCAGATCGACCGACAATTCCTCGCGATTCTCGGTCTTCCAGATATTGGCGAAGGCGACGATGCGGCCATGCTGCCGAACGATCGCGCAGTCGAAGCGGGCGAGATAGGCCGGATCGAAACGGCCGATCGAGAACGCCTTTTCGGTTTGCCGCTTGGCGTGCAGCCAGGCATCGGACACCGCGCGCAGCTCGGCGAGGATCGATGGGACATCGGCCGCCGCAACGATCTCGAACGCCGCCCCTTCACGCTCCGCACGGCGCTCGGCATGGCGCAGCGACTTCATTTCGGGCGTGTCGGTGGTGAAGCCCGGCAACGCGACCCGGGCCTCCTCGCCATATTTGACCAACTGGAGGCCAAGGTCGATCGCCACCGGCACCGACGCGAGCGAGATCTGGTAAAGCAGCAGCCGGCCCTGCGCGGCATCCGCCATCTCGCGGATCCGCCAGAGCAGATCGGGCCATTCCGCCTTGAGGCCGACCGGATCGCCCATCACGATCCAGCTCTGGCCCTGCACCTGGTACATGAGCAGCGCCTCTCCGCTCGCGGAAAACAGGAAACGCTTGTCGCCGGTCAGCGCGAGCATCGCATCGGTCCGCGGGCTGTGGGCGAGCGCGGGCGGCATGATCCCGCCATCGTCCGCCATCGGTTCGCTCGCGGGCGGATGCGCATGGCCGAACAAGCCATGGATTGCGAAACCGATCAGCACGACCGCCGCAACGAAGCTGGCGCGCAGGAAACGCGACGCATCGCCGCTCCATGCGAACCGCCACCACAGATCGTCCTGATAGGCGACATGCTTGAAGGCGAAGAAACCGATCCAGGTCGACAGCGCAAGCGCGATGATGACAGTCACCAGCGCACGTGGCGTCCCCAGCGCGCCGGTCATCGCGGTGCGCCGATAAAAGGCGGGGCGCGAAAGCTGGAGCAGGCCGGCAATGCCGAGCAGGATCAGCGCCTCCTCATAGTCGATGCCTTTGGACAGCGAGAAAGCGGCGCCCGCCAGCAGCAGCAATCTGCACATCAGGAACGCGGCATCCAGCCGGCGGTACAGGCCGGGTGCGATCAGCAGCAGCGCGGTCCCCGCCAGGCTCGCCGCGATATGCGACGCCTCGACAAAGGGCAGAGGCACCAGGTCGCGCAGCAGATGAAGCCGCGCCGGGATCGCGGGCAGCGATCCCGATACGAGCAGCACGATGCCGCCGACAAAGACCAGCCCGGACAGGAAGGTCGGCGCGATGCCGTGGAGCGCGAAGCGCAGCGCACCGATCGCGGTCGCGATCGGCTGGCGGATCGTGCGGCGCTCATGAACGGCGAGCAGGATCGCACCCACGCCAAGCGGCAGCAGATAGTAAATGATCCGGTAGAGGATCAGCGCGGCCAGCAGCTTCGAGGGATCGACGCCTGGCAGCGCCGCGATGATGACGGCTTCGAATATGCCGACGCCGCCGGGAACATGGCTGAGCAGCGCCACGACGATGGCGAGCGCATAGCCGAGGAAGATCACCGGAAAGGCGCCGACGCCGGCGCCGGGCACCAACACCAGCAAGGCAGCGCTGGCCGCGGCGAGATCGAGTGCGGCAACCGCGATCTGCAAACATGCCTGCCCCGCCGTCGGTCGCGGAAAATGCCATTTGAACAGCGTGATGCTCCGCGCCTCGCCGCGCAATGTGAGAATGAAAAGGCCGGCCGCGGCGAGGATCGCGATCCCGATCATGCGCTGCGCCGCGAGCGGCACCGTCAGCGCGCCGAATGCGAGCGGCATGGGGTGAACGGCAAGTGCCGCCCCCGCCATCACCACGATCCCGGCCCAGAATGTGATGCTCGCGGTCGCGATCACGCGGACGATGTCGGCGGTCTCGAGGCCGGCGGCGCTGTAGATCCGGTACCGCGCAGGACCGCCGGTGAGCAGCGCGAAGCCGAAATTATGGCTGAGCGTATAGCTGGTCAGCGAAGCGAGCGCGGCCGTGCGATAGGGCAAGGGCCGGCCGATGATATGAAGCGCGAGCACGTCGTAGAGGGTGAGCAGGAAATAGCTGAAGGCAGTCAGTGCGATCGCCGCGGCGACCTGGCCCAGGCCGACATTGTGAAACGCCGCGCGGACATCCTTGGCATGGACGTCCATGAGCAATTGATGGAGTGCGAAGAAGCCGAGCGCCGCGACCCCCAATATCGCCGCGACCCTGATCGCCACGCCATAACGTTCGAATATCCGTCGTGCGTGCCCCACCGCCATACCCATGATGTCATCCCCGCTGCCAGGTCTGCGATTTGCAGATCCAGCCACCCAATATGCAGCCGCTGATCTTCAGGCTGTTCGGATCGAGCTGCCTGATCGTCGAATAATAGGTCTTGCCCATGTCGGGCACATAGACCCGCCCCTGCCATCGTCCCGGGCCGGTCGCATGATAGTCCTGCAGCAGGGTGATGCCGATCAGCTTGTCGATCCCGGCTTCATGCGCATCGGCGGTGGCCTGTGGATTGGCCCAGATCACCCAGCCGCACAGCTTGTCCCCGCATCCGCCGGTCTGCACCTTCACCGATCCCTTGGGATTGACCCAGGTGCCGATGACGCCGGTGCCGGACGCGACGGTCGCATCGGCGCCGACGGGGGTCAGCGACAGCATGATCGCGGCGGAAAGCGCGGAAATTTGCCTGAACCTCATGGCATCCTCCGTCCAATGGCAGGGATGGAGACTAGCGACGGTGCGATGACACCGGCATGGGGGAATTCCGAAACTTTGGTAATGTTGGCGCGCGTGGCGAGCACCCGATCGATCGCGACGCGCAACACGCGATGGAGCGCATCGACATCGCCGTCGAGCGGATGGCCCCCGGGCAACGCGATGCTGCGGACATTGGGCTGGCTGAGCAGCGGACAAAGGCTTTCGATCTCCTCGACGCCATGGACGCAGAGCACCGGCACCCAGGTCAGCGCGCGCGCGGTCGGCAGCGCAGGCGCGTCGGGCCTGGCCCAGTTGAGCAGTTCCGACGGCGAGGCGCGGAAGAACAGGGTGTCGGTGGGCACGACCAGCGCGACGAGCCGCACCCTGGCGCGCAGCGCCGGCGGCAGCCGCGTCAGGCCGACATGGAGCATGTCCGCACCAAAGGACTGGCCGATCAGGATCAGCCGGTCGGCATGGCCCATGGCCAGCGCACGCCGCGCCGCCGAAGCGACCAGCACGGCGACTTCATCGGGCGTCCGCTGACGGCGGAAAAAAGTGAGCGAATTGACGCCGACCACCGGAATCCCGTCGGCCGCCAGCCGTCTGGCGATCCTCGGCCCCATGCCGACGCGAAAGCCCATGTCACCCGACAGGATCACCGCCGCGACATCGCCGCGCCCCGCCGATGGCCGTGCGGTCGCCGGAACCTCGGTGAACACCGGACCACCGAAATAGCCGATATGGGCGGCGAACCCCAATATCGCGGCCATGATCGCCGCGAGCAGGCCCAGGGTCAGCCCCCATCGCCGGCTCATGCGCGAATCCCGCGAAGCACGGTGGCGGCGACCAGATCGGCATTGCCGCCGAAATGATGGCCGCCGGGCAGCACGGCCTGCACGACGCCCGCCGGCAGCGAGGGGCAGGCGCTGTCGCTTTCCTGCGTGCCGCGGATGCACTGGAACGGCACATGCTTCAGCCGCCGGATCTGGGGCACGGTCGGCAACGCGTTGGCGCCCTCGACATCGAGCCAGGACGCAAGATGGAACTGGAAATCCGCGCTTCCGCTCAATCCCAGCATGCTGACGCGGGCAAGCGCGGGGCGCAGGACCTGCGGCATCGCATCGACGATGAAGGGCAGATCGTCCGCGCCGAACGAATAGCCGAGCAGGAGCAGCCTGGGGCGTTGCCATTGCTGGCTGAAATGATTGACGATCCGCCCGAGATCGCTGCCGGCCTGTTGCGGGCTCTTCGCGTTCCAGAAATAGTCGAGGCTGTCGATACCGACCACGGGCACGCCCGATGCGGCCAGCCGCGTCGCGACCGCGCGGTCGAGACCGACCCAGCCGCCATCGCCCGAATACATCACCGCCATCAGGTTGGTCCGGCGGGCGGTGGGATCGGTCACGATGTTGAGCGGCAGATCGTCGACGCTCGCGGCCGGCCCGATCGCCGCATCCCCGCTTTCGAGCATCGGCGCGAAGGCGGCGGTGAATTGCGGCATCCAGTGCGCCTGAACCGAAAAGCCATGGCCGACCTTGGCCAGTTCGATCAGCTGGGCTTCGGGGATCCTGCCCGTGAAGCTGCGCGTGACCGCGGGTGCGACGACCTGATCGTCGAGCCCCTGGAGCACGAGCCAGGGCGCCGAGAGATGCGGGACCGGTGCGAAGAGCCAGCCCGCCTCGGGCTTGGTGATCCGGGAGACCGACAGGCCGGGCGCGGCGCACCATGGCTTCCTGCCCCCGATATCGGGGCCGAAACCGAGCGAGACCGCGCCGCGATAGGCGCCCGCGGGGGCCTGTGCCAGCGCGCCATAGGCGAGCGTCGCGCCCGAGGAATAACCGACCAGGATCGGCTTGATGTAACGATCGAGCCCGATGCGATGCTCGAAATCCTGGGCCAGTGCGGCAAGCGCATAGTTGGGATTGACGCAGTGGTCGGCGCCGCCCTCAAGCGATTTTTGAAAAGCCGGGGTGGAAAAGCCGGCGACGGCGATGCCCTGACGCGTCAGCGCTTTCGCCATGTCGACGACACCCAGATTCCAGCCGCCATCACCCGACATGAACAGGGCGACGCCGCGGATCGAGCCAGCCGGCAGATAGGTCGAGACCGGCCCGACCTGCGCCAGCCGCATCGTGCCGTCCATGGCGGGGCGCGGCGCGTCCTGCTCGATCGCGGGCGCCGTATTCGCCGCGACATGTGCGCGCGGATAGGCAAGCACGGCTGCCGTCGCGGCCAGCACCACCGCCGATCCGATCTTCAGAAACGACATGCGCATGTCTGTTCCCCCTGTGGAGTCCTGTCCAATGCTCGACGCCCGCACTTCACCGCCGGGGCGGCGGCGGATCGCTCTTCACCAGCGAAACCAGCGGATAGGATTGGCCATGCACCACGATCGAGGAAAAGCGATCAAGCGTTGCGATCGGCCCGGTATCGAAGCCGAGATGCTCGACAAAGGGCAGGTCGAAGGCCGGCGACATCAATGTGGCGTGATACCATTGCCGATGCGCGTCCTCGATCCAGAGGCCCTTGGTGCCGTCCGCGCGCCAATCCTGGATTCCGCCGAGATTGACGAAGGGGATGGTCGCCTGTCGGTCCGGCTTTGCCGGCGACGGGGTGGCGGCGGTGGCGGGAACGGCGCCGATGGCCAGCGTGAGCGCTGCGACGGTGCCCATGAGGAGGTTGCGAAACATGTCGCGTTCCTTTCGTCTCGACCGGACATCATGTCCGGCATGGCTGGACGATGGGCCGGTCCGCCTGTCGGTGCGCTGGGCGCAGGATTAAGCTTTGGACAGGTTGCCGCCGGCCGGCCCTGATGACCGGCGGATGACCAAAGCTTAACATGACTCGCCGCGACCGATTGCACATATCCTAGGTCGCGGGACGAACCGCCGACCCCGACGGGACCGCTCGCGCACATCGTGAAAGGACATGCCATGAAGACGTTGCTGCTCGCCACCGCGCTGCTCCTGAGCGGCGCAACCGCGGCCCAGGCCGCCACGCCACGGACGGTCGCCACGCCGCAGGGCGACGTGCCGCTCTGTTCGAAGACGGTCACCGACGAATGCATGAATCCGTCGCAAGCCACGGGGACGGCGCATCATGCCCGCCACCATCATGTCGCGGCGAAGCGGCGGATCGCATCTACCCACGGATGATCGAACGGCCCATTGTCCGGAGGGTACGTAAACCGCCCTCCGGGCATATTGGACAGGGGATATCAGATGACCGGCCATGACATGCAGGCGCTCGCGACCAGGTTCTTCGGCAAGCCGATCGAGGCGCTGGAGCCCGAAGAGCACAATGTCCTGACCACCATCCACACCCAGCGCCCGATCAGCCGCGACGCCGCCGATATCGCCGACGAGCGTTCCAGTTTCGGCGAAAGGCTGGCGGACCGGGTGGCCGCGGTCGGCGGCTCATGGGGCTTCATCATCACATTCGGCGTCGTCCTGTTCGGCTGGATGATCCTCAACACCGACATTCTCGGCCATTGGGGCAAGACGTTCGACCCCTATCCCTATATCTTCCTCAATCTGATGCTCTCGATGCTCGCCGCCATCCAGGCGCCGATCATCATGATGAGCCAGAACCGCCAGGCATCGAAGGATCGCGTCGCCGCAAGCCTCGATTTCGAGGTCAATCTGCGCGCCGAGCTCGAGATATTGCGGCTGCACGAAAAGCTCGATCGCGGCGTCGCCGACCGGCTCGACCAGCTTTCCCTGCAGCTTGCCGGGATCGTCAGCCGCCTTGATCGCCCCGGCGACACGCCGCAGACCGCATGATCATGGCGCGCCGGCGGCAGAGCGATCGGATGGCATGGTGGGGCATCTGGCTGTTGTGCTGCGTGCCGCTCGCCGCGGCGCCGCTGCTGCTGACTCTCCATGGCGACCGAATCCCTGCACGCGAGATCGAGCCGGTCCGGCCATCCGACCTGCTGCCCGGCATGACCGTTGAGCCCATGGCGTCGGGCCGCGGCCTCGTCGTCACGAGCCTTCGCTCCGACGGTGAGGCCGCGGCCCGGGGCATCGCGGTCGGCGACGCGATCGACGCGATCGACGGCCATCGCGTCGCAACACTGGATGAAGCGGCGGCTTGCCTCCATAACCATGCCGGCGCGGCGATCGCGCTCGGCATCATCCATGATCGCCAGGCGCGCATCGTGGACATCGTGATGCGGAACGGGGCGGAGGGTTGAGATGGGGCACAAGCTGCTGCTGATCGAGGACGACGAAGCGACCGCCAGCTATATCGCCAAGGGCATGGGCGAAGAGGGTTTCCTGCTCGACCGCGCCGACAATGGCCGCGACGGCCTGTTCCTTGCCAGCGACGGCAGCTACGATGCGATCATCCTCGATCGCATGCTGCCCGGCATGGACGGCATGGCGGTGCTCGGCGCGCTGCGCGCCGCGAAGATCGAGACTCCGGTGATCATCCTGTCCGCGCTCGGCTCGACCGAGGATCGCGTCGGCGGCCTCACCGCCGGATCGGACGATTATCTGGTCAAGCCCTTCGCCTTTGCCGAACTGCTGGCGCGGGTGCGGCTGATGCTGCGTCATCGCGGATCGGGATCGGCGGTGGTGACCAGCCTCAGTTGCGCCGATCTCGAAATGGACCTGCTGTCGCGCAAGGTCCGGCGGGGCGGCAGGGCGGTCGAGCTGCAACCGCGCGAGTTCCGGCTGCTCGAATATTTCCTGCGCCATGCCGATCAGGTCGTCACCCGGACGATGCTGCTGGAGGGGGTGTGGGATTATCATTTCGATCCCGGCACCAATGTGATCGACGTCCATGTCAGCCGGTTGCGCCGCAAGCTCGACGACGGATCGGACACGCCCCTCCTCCACACCATCCGCGGCGCGGGATACCGGCTCGGACCCGTTGCCTGAATGGGATCGCGCTGGCGCACGCTGACCCGATCGACCACCGCCCGGCTGGTCGTCCTGGCATTCCTGTTCCAGATGCTGGTGACCGCCGGCGTGCTGCTGTTCGTCCAGCAGGCGAGCCAGCATGCGCTGACCGAGGAACAGCAGGCGCTGGTCGGCGAGCTTCGCGACGAGTTGCGCGGCGCTTATGGCAGCGGCGGCCAGGCCGAGGTGAAGCGCCTGATCGTGACGCGGCTGCGTTCGGTGCGCAGCGATGCGGTGGTGATCCTGCTCGCCGATCGCGCGGGCAAGCCGATCGCGGGCAATATCGCGGCCTGGCCTACAGTGGTCCCGGTCGAGACCGACTGGCGGACGATCGATCTCTATCGCATGGGCGCCGACCGCCCCGAACATATGGGTGTCGCAACCGTACGGTTGCCTGATGGATCGCGGCTGCTGACCGGTCATGTCATCGACGCCAATCTGCGCCTCACCCGCGTCAATACCGAGGCGATGGCATTGGCGCTGCTGATCGGACTGTCGCTGATACTGATCGGGACGCTCGCATTCGGCCGGCTGCTGTCGCGCAAGATCCAGGGCGTGGTCGCCACCGCCGCCGCGGTCGGCGACGGCGCGCTGGGGCGGCGTGTTCCCGTCGACGGCAGCGGCGACGCCTTCGATGCGCTCGGCCAGTCGATCAACGCGATGCTCCAGCGGATCGAGGCGCTGGTCTCGCAACTGCGGATGATGACCGACGGCCTTGCCCATGACCTGCGATCGCCCGTCACCCGGCTCAAATCGGTGCTCGAACGCGCGATCGTCGAGACGCGCGATACCGACGCGCTCACGGCCCTGGAGAAAGTGTCGGCGGAGGCCGACACATTGCTGTCGATGCTCTCCACCGCGCTGCTGATCGGCCGCGCCGAGGCAGGAATCGGCCGCGAATCCCTGGTCGAGACCGATCTGTCCACGCTGCTGACCGATCTTGTCGAAATCTACGGCCCGCTGGTCGAGGATCGCGGTTTCACGATCGCCGCGGACGCGCCGCCGGGGCTGACGGGGCGGCTGCACCGCGAACTGGTCAGCCAGGCGATCGGCAATCTGATCGAGAACGCACTCAACCACGGCGAAGGCGGCAGCCGCATCACGCTTGCCGCGCGCGAGGTCGATGGGACATTATCGGTTGAGGTGGCCGATGACGGCCCAGGCATTCCGGTGGATCGACGCAGCGACGCGCTGCGCCGCTTCGGCCGCCTCGATCCGTCGCGCCACCGCCCCGGATCGGGGCTGGGACTGTCGCTGGTCGAGGCAGTGGCGGGACTGCATCACGGCGGAATCGCACTCGGGGACAATCAGCCGGGCCTTTGCGTGACGATCACGCTCGGCCCGGCGATCATGCGCGCATAACGCGCGCGGTTCACTGTGCCGCGAGCCGCGAGCCTCCGCTGCGCTGTGCCGCGGCGATCACGCCGTCGCGCTGCGCCGTTACCCGGTCCGCCGCATCGATGCGGCAGCGCTGGATCGCTTTCCAGCCCAGCGGATCGGCGCTCGATGCGTCGCCGCATGCCGTCGCGATCGCGATCTCGATGCGACGATCGAGGCTCTGGCGTCCCTTTGCGGTGTTGAGGTCGAGGTCGCCATGCGCCACGGCGCGGACGACGGGCGGGTGGCGGGTTTCGGCCGCGGCGGCCGGCGCCACGCACAGGGCTCCGGCAAGCGCGGAGAGCGCTAGCAAGGTCTTCATGACCGTCTCCATTCTGTCTGAGTTGCCGGTCTTGCCCGGCCCGACCGGTATACACCGGCAGCGCGCGCAGGCGTTAACAACGATGTTGCACCGCGATACTGCATTATTGCAGAATGCCCTGTGCACGCGATCGGGGCATGATGCCGCAGATGCTCGACTGGAACGACCTCCGCTATTTCCTCGCCGTCGCGCGCACGGGCAGCACGCTTGCAGCAGGAAAGTCGCTGCGCGTGAGCCAGACCACGGCCGCGCGCCGGGTCGCCGCGCTCGAAGCGGCAGCGGGCGTGACATTGTTCGAGCGGCGCCAGGCCGGCTATGTGCTGACCGTGGTCGGTGAGGCGCTGCTCGAACGCGCCGAAGCGGTGGAGGCGGCCGCGCATCGCTTTGCCGAGGATGCCGGATCGCATGGCCGCGAGGCGAGCGGTACCGTGCGCCTGACCATGCAGGAAATCCACGCCGTCACGATCATGGCGCCGATCCTGCGCGATCTGCGTGAGGCGCATCCCGCGATCCGCATCGAGCTCGACACCAGCGAACAGGTCCGCGACCTAGAGGCGGGAGAGGCGGATATCGCGCTGCGTTGCGCCGGGCGCCCGTCAGGCGCGGGACTGGTCGGCCGCCGCGTCGCCGACGAACCCTGGACGGTCTATTGCAGCCGCGATTACGCCGCGCGCCACGGCACCCCGCGCCGCCCGCGCGACATGATCGACCATGTGATCATCGGCGGCGGCGGCAAGGGCGTCTGGCGCATCTACCGCGCCTGGCTGGAACAATATGGGCTGGTCGACACCGTCGCCATCCACCATGATTCGCCGACCGGCCTGCTCTCCGCGGTGCGATCGGGCATGGGGCTCGCCACCCTGCCCTGCTTCGTCGCCGACACCGATCCCGAACTAATCCGGTGCATTCCGATTCCCAGGGAAGTGGAACGCGGCGTCTGGCTGCTCACCCATGAACGGCTGCGCCATACGCCCCGGGTGCGGGTGGTGCTCGATTTCGTCGGCGAACGGCTGACCCAGATCGCGCGCAGGCAGGAGCAGGCGGCGACCGGCATGGCGCCCGGATCGATCATGCCCGCGGCGGAAGACGCAAAATCCTGACCCGCCCGCCGCGGTTATGGATCAGTCCGGCTTGCGCTCTGCCGCCTCCGCGCGGACCGCATCGAGGCATCGCCGATAATCCGCGATCTCGCGCGCGATCTCGGTATCGTTGATCGGCCGGCCGCGCAGCGCCTTCCAGATTTCGAGCGCCAAGGTTTCGTCGAGTCCCATTCCGCTTCTCCTCCGCGTCTCCATGCGCATGGACCCCATGGCAGGGCGTGGCAAGCAGCGGTGCGACACGGCCTGCGCGCCCGCACCAGGCTGGAGCGAGATCCAGCTGGACTGAAGCACCTGTGTCATTCCCGCGCATGCGGGAATCCAGCTATTCCGTGAAGCATCAGAAAGAAGAAGGAGCTGGATTCCCGCATGCGCGGGAATGACAATGCGAGGTGCTCAACCTCGACGGATCAGCCCCTAAAGCGCGATGGTGCGATCGGGGCGGCCGATCCGTTCGCGCACGTCCCAGCCCGCGTTCTTCGCGAGATCCTTGGCGAGCCAGGACCAGCCCCATAATGTCATGGCCTTGATCTGCATGTTCGACGGACGCTCGGCCTGGATCAGCAAAACCTCTCCGCTGTCCATTTCGGGGCCGTCGGTGCAATCCTTGGTCACCGCCAGCCAGGACGTATCGCTCAGCTCGAACAGCGAAAGCTCCTTCCAGCCGCGATCGTCCTTGTTGCCGGTGATGGTCGCGATGATCCTGCCATCGAACACGACATCGGCCGCATCGCGGCGTGACACGGTCGTCGAAACAAATCCGGCGTTCATGGGTGATTCCTGACATTGGCGGCGGCAGTGGCGCCGCCGTCCGCCTTATGCCACGACAGGTCTTAACGACCGTCCCGAGCCTCCATCAGCGGCCCGGGCCGCGCGAACAGATAGCCCTGCCCGAGCACGCAGCCGAGCTCGATCAGCCGCCGGCGCTGCGCGGCCGTTTCGACCCCTTCGGCGATCACCGATTTGCGCAGCCCCTGCCCGAGCCCGATGATCGCGCGCACGATCGCCTCGCTGCTGCCGTCGGCGTCGAACAGGCTGAGGATGAAGGACCGGTCGATCTTGAGGATATCGATCGGCATCCGCTTCAGATGGATGAGCGAGGCATAGCCGGTGCCGAAATCGTCGAGCGCGATCTGAAGGCCGGCATCATGGAGCATGTGGAGCGCTTCGCTCATCGCATCGACCGAACGGCCGAGCACGATATCCTCGGTCACCTCGATGCACAGCCGGCCCGGCGCGACCCCAACACTCTCCAGCCGATCGAGCAGCCGGCGGGCAGCGTGCGCACCGTCGAGTTGCGCTGCGGTGAAGTTCATCGCGACCGCGGGCATCTCGTCGGGGCGCTCGGCCAGCGTCGCAAGCACGCGCGAGAGGACACGATCCTGCACCGCCGTGCCGATCTTGGGATCGACGAGGACGCTGCCGAACACAGCCGGCGTCAGCACACCATGTTCGGGATGCTGCCAGCGCAGCAGCGCTTCGTAACTGGTCGGCCGGCCGCTCTCCAGAGCGACGATCGGCTGATAATGGAGGACGAATTCGTCGCGCTCGAGGCCAAGATGCGCGTCACGCGCCAGAGCGGCGCTGCGATCGATCTCCGCGCGCAGGCTGGGATCGTAGCGATGCAGGCGCCGCCGCCCGCGCTGCTTCGCCTCGTACAAGGCAAGATCCGCATTCTTGTAGAGCGGGTCCGCGTCGAGCGCGTCCTCGGGATAGCGCGCCATGCCGATGCTGAGCGACAATGCCCAGCTCCGCCCGCCATGCGTCCAGATCTCGCCCTGCATCATGTCGAGCGTTTCGGAGATTTCGGCGATCCGCCGTTCGTCCGCCCGGGTCAGGATCAGCGCGAATTCGTCGCCGCCGATGCGCGCCACATGTTCGTCGGCGCCGACCGCACCGTTCAGCATCTCGCCGACATGCACGAGCAGCGCATCGCCGCCGTCATGGCCCAGCCGGTCGTTGATCTCCTTCAGATTGTCGACGTCGATCAGATATAGCTGGATGCCGCGCGCGGTCGATTCCATGCTGGTGCGCAGCGCCGCCTGAAAGGAGGCGCGATTGCCCAGGCCGGTCAGGAAGTCGGTCTGCGCGGCGCGGCGCAGCGTCTCGCTTTCGATCGTGATCGCGGCGCGCGCCTGTTCGGCCAGATCGCGTTCGCGCCGCAACAGGCGGAAACGATCGGCGATGGCGAGCGACAATGCGATCGATTCGAAGGCGAGCGTGGCGAAGGTCGCCAGATCGACCAGATCGTTCTGCGGCAGGAAACCCAGATTGCGCGCCAGCCGCAGCGCGAAGATGATCAGCACCGGGGTCCAGCCCAGCAGATAGAACCAGACGATGCGGCTGCCCCGGCGGATCGCGTAGCAGACCCCGATGAACACCGAGATCGCGCTCGCCAGGATGGCGTAATTCATCAGCCGGTCCATCAGGGCGGCGGGAAGCAGCTGATCGGCCGATGCGGCGGCGCCGAGCAATATTCCGATCAGCGCCAGCGCACGGCCTGCCCGATGCAGCCATTGCGGCAACACGCCCTCTTCGACCACGGCCAGGAAAAAGACGTTACCGGTGCCGATCATGATGCCGACCAGGATGAAGTCGAGCCGGACCGCGACCGGCCCGACGAATCCGGGCAGCAGCAGCGCGATCACATTGGTCCAGATCAGCCCATAGGCGAGCACGGTGGCAGCCCAGATGAGATACCAGCGCTGGAACACCTGGCGATGGCCGATATAGATCACCAGATTATAGGCGAAGGCCGACAGCAACGCGCCGCTGAAAAGGCCCATCAGCAACAGCCAGCGATCGCTCAGCTTCTTGGCCGTTTCCGGGCTTGCCGCCGTCACCTTGCGCATCAGGCCAAGGTCGGCGAGCTTGAAATAGCCGATATGGATCTGCCGGACGTCACGGCCCGCCTGGTCGACGATGAAGCGCTGCAATCCGCCGGGCGCCCAATTCTTGTCGAGATCGCCGGCCGCCCGCACGATTTCCTGGCTGCGCCCATGCGAGTCGACGACCACGATCGCGATCCGGTCGAAACGCGCCTGATCGATGAGCAGGCGCCATCTTACCGGCAGCGCCGCCATCCCGGCCGCATCCGCGCCGGCGAGCCGCGCGGTATCGAGCCGCAGCCAGAGCCAGCGGTCGTGATAGCCGGCCGCCTTGCTTCCGCTGCAATCGAAGGTCAGGCCGCGAACCGTCTGCGCATCGGGCGCGCGATCCGCCGGCGCGTTCGCATGGCAGAAGTGCGACCGCAGCTCGACGCTTTCCGCCGATGCCGCCCCCGGCCAGAAAACCGCGAGAAGCAGGAACAGGATCGGCAGGATGTTACGTACGGACACTCGGCTCCCTTCGCGTCTGGGTCGTTAGGCCCGCCATGCTGAAGAGAAGCTAAACGCGCTAAATGATATCAGGGTGCATGGACGGTTAATCCTGATCGGTGATCCGGCATCCGCGATCAGCGTGGGACGAGCGCGAGGATGAACAACAGGCCCCCCAGCGTCGGCGCGATCGTCCGCACGGTGTTCCAGCGCGTCCACACCCTCAGATAATGCGCCCATAACGCCGCTTCCTCCGCAGGCTGGACCGCGACGAGCCGATTGTTGAGGGGCACGTTGAAGACCATCGTCACCCCGAAACAGCCGACCAGATATAACAGGCTGGCGACCAGGATCAGGCCCGAACCCGCGCGATCCCAAGCGAACAGCGCCCAGCCCGCCAACACCAGGCTGAACAGCGCCATGCCCATGAACGGGATCATGAAGCTGGGCGTGAACACGGTGACGTTGATCGATCGCATGGCATTGGCGCCCTGTTCGGACGGAATCCGCCCGAGACCGGCCATCACGAAGGACGAGAAAGCATGGAAGATTCCGCCGACGACGATGCTGCCGATCGCGGCGACGAGAAGCGATATGAAAATGATCGTGTCGGTCATGGCGATACTCCCTTCAAAGGGGTTCGACGGAGACGAGACTGTCTTCCCGCCCAAAATTTGTCACGGCTTTTGTCGCGAGCGCGTTTTTCCATCGCCAGCCGCCGCGCGGACGGGCAATAGTCGCACCATGTGCGTTCTGGCTTTCGCATGGCGGTCGCATCCGCGCTGGCAGTTGATCGCCGCCGGCAATCGTGACGAGCTTCATGCCCGCCCCGCCGCCCCGCTCGCGCGATGGGCGGATCCCGATCATCTGATCGCCGGGCGCGACCTGGCATCGGGCGGCACATGGCTCGGCGTTTCGGAACAAGGCCGCTTCGCCGTCGTCACCAATTTGCGCGGCTATGGCGGCCCCGAGCCGGATCGCGCCTCACGCGGCACGCTGATCGCCGATCTGCTCGCGGGCGAAGGCGATTATGCCGATCCCGACCACGCGACGCTGTCGGATTTCAACCCGTTCAACCTGATCGTCGCCGACCGGGAACGCGCGCTGTTCCTGTCGAATCGGCCCGGGGCGACACGCAGCCTCCTGGCGCCCGGCATTTACGGCGTCTCCAACGGCACGCTCGACGAACCCTGGCCCAAGACGCTCAGGCTGAAAGAACTGATGCTCGACTGGATCGTCCGCGGCGCGGCGCATCCCGCAACCCTGCTCGACGGCCTGCGCGAGGACGTGCTGCCCGATGTCGGGCTCCGGACCGCAGCCGCATCGGACGTGCCGCAGGAACCAGCATTGTCGCCGATCTTCATCCGCAATCCGGTCTATGGCACGCGGTGCAGCACCGTGGTCGCGATCGACGAACGCGGCCATGGCGTCATCATCGAGCGGCGCTACACGCCGGCGGGCGGCGCCGCGGGGGAAACCGCGCTAAGCTTTGCCTGGCCGGGCTGATCGGTCCGCGCGTCAACCGGCAAAGCGATAGGGGCTGAAACAGCCGGCGTCGGGATCGGGCGCGCCCGACAGATCGGCCGCGATGATCTCCGCCGCCAGCCCGGCAAAGGCGATGCCGTTGCCGCCGAAACCCGCCGCGATCCACAGATGTTCGGCATTGGCGGCACGGCCGATCGCGGGCAGACCGTCGGGCGACGCGCCGAAGGTCGCGGCCCAGCCCCGATCGACCGCGATCGGCCCCGATCCAAGCATCGCCTGCAGCTTTGCCGAGATGAGTCCCGCCTTTGCCTCGATCAGCGCGTCGCGGCGAACGGGATCGTGGAAATCCTCGTCCTCGCCGCCCGCGACGATACGGCCGTCGGCTGTGGTACGGACATAGAGATAGGGATCGGCGGCTTCCCAGATCATCGCATTCTCGCGCCACAGCGGCGCCAGCCCCGGTGCGCTGGCAAAGGCGAAGCTGGAGAGCAGCGAGAAATCCGCGGGCAGGAACATCCGCGCCCGCTCATAACCGCCGGCAAGGATCGCGGCCTTCGCCACAAGCCTTGCGCCATCGCCCAGGATCAGCGCGATCCCGTCGGAATGCTGTTCGAGCGCAACCACGTCGCGCGGATAGCAAAGTGCTGCGCCGCGCGACTTTGCGAGATCGAGCAAGCCGTGGGTCAGCGCGACCGGATCGACCTCGAACCCGCCGGTCGACACCAGCCCCGCGCGCGGCGCGATGCCGAAGCGGTCCGCGACCGCCCCGGCGTCCATAAAGGCGCTTGGCAGGCCGTGGGCGCGATGCATCGCGCCCTCCTCGGCCAGCGCTTCGGCGTCGAGCAACGTGCCTTCCAGATACAGAGTCGGCCGATCGACCCGGGCGCATTCAATGCCCAGCGCATCGATCCGTTCGCCCAGCGCCCGCACCGCCCCATGGACGCGGATCCAGCGACGCGCGGCCTCCGGCTCGCCGATCCTTCGCGACAAATGGATCAGCGGGACGTCCATGGCCCACATCAGTTCCGCGGTGGACGCGCCGGTGCTGCCATGGCCCGAGGCGCGCCTGTCGAGCAGGACGACGCGATGCCCATCGGCGCTCAGCCGTTCGGCGAGGATCGATCCCATGATTCCCGATCCAACGATCGCGATATCGGCGGTGTCGGGAAGCGGATCGGCGGGTGGCGCAGGCCGATCGCGCGGTTGCCAGACCGGATCGCCACCGCGAAGGTCGTGATGCTCGGTCAGGTCCATCGGGAATTGAACCCCCGACCCGGCCGAAAGGTTGCGCCGGGTTCAGACGCGCTTGCGCGCCAGCCGGCCGTCGATCCACACCAGCACGAAGCCGACGACGAGAAAGCCGACGGCCATCGCCAGCGCATTCGTCAGCGTCGCACCCCATCCGATCTGCGCGACGTTCATGAAGGGATAGGGATAGCGCCCCTCGATCGCACCCCGCACCAGCGCATAGCCGAAATACAGGACAGGAAGGCCGGCCCAGACGAACGGATCGCGCCGCGTCATCCCGCCCTTGGGGGCGAATAACAGCCAGTAAAGCGGCACGAGAACCGGCGTGACGCTGTGGAGCAGCAAGTCCGCCAGCGCGGCCCCGCCGCTCAATTCCAGCAATCCGCGCAACAACAGCGCATAGACCACGCCGACGAGCAGCATCGCGATCACCACCCCGCCGATCAGCACGGGTGCAGCGAAACCCTGCCTGCCGAGCGCGATCCCGGTCAGCACCATCGCCGCGAGCAGATTCGCGATGATCGTGAAGAAAAGCAGCATCGCCCAGATCGCCCCCATTGCCGAACCCGCCAGGCCGATACTGGCATCGAGCTGCACCGCCATCCCGACCCAGCCGACCAGCGCGACCAGCCCCGCTGCCACTCTCCCGACGCCCGATCCCGTATCGATCATCGATCCTCTCCGTCATCGCCGTTGAGCGCGACCACATCGGGCATCCGCCCGAGCATAAGGCGCAGGAAAATGACGAGCTGCGCTTCCTCGTCCGCGCTGAAATCCTGAAGCAGCACACGGGCGCGCTCCAGCGCCACCGGCACCGCCCGATCCTGCAGCGCCGCGCCGCTGGCGGTCAGCGACCAGCGGCGATAGGCCGGGTGCCGATCGTCGGGCCGGCTGACCACCAGGTCCCGCGCTTCGAGCGCCTTCAGCGTCCGGCTGGTCGCCCCGGGATCGAGCCCCATCACTTCGCAAAAGCGCTGGCCGAGAATGTCGGGTTCGACCGCGAGCATCGCCAGCACGCGGAATTCGGTGATGTTGAGCCCGAACCGCGCGCGATAGGCGGCCGAACCGCTCGAGGTCAGCTTGGTCGCGACGAAATTGATCAGCACGGAGACGGATCGATCCAGATCCATCGTCAACTGTGCAGGGTGCGCGCGCGGCGTATCGGTCTCGGTCATCGCGTCAGCCTACAATATGCCCGCCGCCTGCCAAATCGCGATTGCAGATTGACATGTCATATTGACTTATCAATATGATCGCGCAGGAGACCCATGCAATGCGATCCCCTTATGCGATCTATGACGGCGATCCGCCGCCCGGCGTGCCGGTGCTCGATATCGACCCGTTCGACACGGCATATTTCGACGATCCCTATCCGGCGCAGGCGGCCATGCGCGCGGCGGGCCCCTATTTCTGGCTATCGCGCTACGGCATCGGTGCGGTGGCCCGCCACGACAGCGTCCGCACGGTGCTGACCGACTGGCAGAGCTATTGCTCCTCGCGCGGCGTCGGCATGGAAGATTTTGCGCGCCATGGCCGGTTCCGGCTGCGCAGCCTGATCCTCGAAGTCGATCCGCCCGAGCACGACGCTGCGCGCCGCGTGCTCAACCGCGTGCTATCACCCGCCGTACTGGCGAAACTTCGCGAGGACTTCTTCGCGGCGGCGGACGACATGGTCGCCGACCTCGTCCGTCGCCGGACCTTCGACGCGATCGTCGATCTTGCGCGCGCCTATCCGCTGCGCGTCTTCCCCGATGCCGTCGGCATGGGCCCCGAAAATCGTGAGAAGCTGCTTCCCCATGCCGATGCGCTGTTCAACTCGTTCGGCCCACGCAATGCGCTGTTCCAGGCATCGACGGCGAAAGTGAATTTCGAATGGATCGAGGCGCAGGGCCATCGCGACCGGCTGGCAAACGGCGGTCTCGGCATGATGATCCATGAAGCGGCGGATCGCGGCGAGATCGGCCGGACCGACGCGCCGATGCTGGTCCGGGCGCTGCTCCAGGCGGGGCTCGACACGACGATCAATTCGATCGCGGCGGCGGTCCATGCACTGGCACGCTTCCCGGCCGAGTTCGACCGGCTGCGTGCCAGCCCCGAACTGGCCAGGAACGCGTTCGAGGAAGCGGTGCGTTTCGAATCCCCCGTCCAGACCTTTTTCCGCACCGCGACCCGCACCACCGAACTGGGCGGCCTGCCAGTGCGCGAAGGCGACAAGATCCTGATGTTCCTGGCCGCCGCCAATCGCGACCCCGATGCCTGGGACGAACCCGACCGCTACGATATCGGCCGCCGCACGACCAACCATGTCGGCTTCGGCGCGGGCATCCATAGCTGTGTCGGCCGGCTGCTCGCCCGGATGGAGGGCGAAGCGGTGCTGGCCGCGTTGGCCAGCCGGGCACGCCGCATCGCCATCGCGGGCGAGCCGATGCGTCACTACAACAACACGATCAGGAGCTGGTCGAGCCTGCCGGTGGAGGTGGTTGCAGCATAGGGACGGAATCAATTCCCCTCCCGAACATGGGAGGGAAGAAGAGGGTTCTAAAGCGGCAGCGCCGGCTGGGCCGGCCCCTCCGCATCCTCCTCGACGATATTGGACAAAGTGACGCCGAGCAGCCGGATGCCCGGCAGGATCGCGGGGAGGTCATCGACCAACCCGCGCGCCAGCGTCTCGATCATGTCGAGATCCCCGGTCGCGCCCGCCAGCGTGCGCGAGCGCGTCATCGAGCGGAAATCGGCATAGCGGACCTTGAGCGTCACCGTCCGTCCCCGCGCACCGGACCGCTCGATCCGCCGCGCCAGCGACTCCAATATCTCGCCAAGCGCGGCCTGCACCGCCGGCGGATCCATCAGGTCGTTCGCAAAGGTCGTCTCGGCGCCGACCGATTTGAGCGGGCGGTCAGGCATGACCGGGCGATTGTCGATGCCCTGCGCGGCAAGATGGAAATAATCGGCCCTGCTGCCGAAATGGCGGACGAGGAATTCGATGCCGCAGTCGCGCAGATCGGCGCCGGTGCGGATGCCGAGCCGTTCCATCTTCGCGGCGGTCACCGGCCCGACGCCACGAAACCGCGAGACCGGAAGAGCCGCGACGAAGGCCGGCCCCATTTCGGGCGTGATGA
>JASBTC010000105.1 GCA_030148625.1 Sphingobium sp.
GGATCCCCGCTTTCGCGGGGATGACAGGGCTGAGGGTAGAGCGTTCGAATCTCCAGCGAACAACATAACTGCCGAATTCTACACGGTTTCGTGCAGCCAAACGCGTTCAAACCGCGCCATACCTCCCCTAATATCCCTTCGAGTTTCCAGCACAGTTCCGTCGATTCCAGGCGCCGTGACGGCGCCCGATCGCGGCTGCGCGACTTTGAAAGGACAGTCACCATGATCTCATCCGCTACGCGGCATCGCATCGCCAATTTGCTCGCCTCCGCCATGGTCGCCGGGCTTTCGCTGGCGATGGCGGCGCCACCCGCCTTCGCCCAGTCCAAGGCGCGCAAGGAGCAGGTGAAGAAGATGGCGGAGATTCCGGTCTGTACGAAGCGGCTGGGCACGATCGCCATCGTCGAGCCCGAAACGCCGCAATGGGGCGCTTATGGTCTCGGCAGTCCGGAAGCGATCATCAAGGTCTTCGCCGCCAAGTCCGGCTGCTTCGGCATCGTCGATCGCAATCGCGGTCTCTCGATCGCGACGGCGGAACGCGCGCTGGCGCGTGACGGCGAACTGCAGCGCGGCTCGAATCTCGGCAAGGGTCAGATCAAGGTGGCCGATTATTTCATCGTCCCCGACATCGTGATGCAGAACGGCAATTCGGGCGGCGGCGGTATTGGTGGTGGGCTGGGCGGTCTTGGCGGCCTGCTCGGCGGCAAGGCCGGGATGATCGGCGGGTTGCTCGGATCGGTGAAGATCAAGAAGAAGGAAGCCAATGTCACGCTGGCATTGGTCAATGCGCGGACCACCGAGCAGGAGCGCGTCGCCGAGGGGTTCGCCAAAAAGACCGATATCGGCTTTGGTGGCGGTACCGGCTATTTCGACGGATGGGGCGGCGGCATCGGCGGCAGCAGCTATGCCAATACCGAAATCGGGCAGGTCGTGACGATGGCCTATCTCGACGCATTCACCAATCTGGTCCGCCAGCTCGGCGGCCTGCCGTCCGACCCGTCGGGTGCGGCGCCCAAGGCGGGCGGCTGACCCGCGTCGGCATCCCGGAGGATGGGGCAGGGGGCCTCTCCTCCGGGGTGTTCCTTCTAGGTGACTATACCCCTGGGCCAAGATTTCTGTCCGTCACCCTGAACTTGTTTCAGGGGCCATGTCCAAACCCGCGCGAAGGCGCAGGCTGCAACATGGATGCTGAAACGAGTTCAGCATGACGATGGGTGTCCCTGGCGCAGCGGGATAGCCACCTTCTTTCTTCTGGGGGGAAGAACGTGGCGCACATTCTTGCGACATGGGAATTGGGGTGCGGATACGGCCATGTTGCGAGCATCGCGCCGCTTGCGGCGGCGCTGGCCGCGTCCGGTCACAGGACGATCTTCGCGGCACGCGACCCCGTCACCGCGCACGACATGGCGGGCGGCGCGTTTGCCGGCATCGTCCAGGCGCCGATCTACACCCGCCGCCTCCGCCGGCGTGACACGCTTACCTTCGGACAGGTGATCGCCGAAGGGGGCTTTGTCGACACCGTCAGCGTCGCGGCGCTGGTCCGCGCCTGGCTGGCGCTCTTCGACATGATCGGGCCGGACGCGCTGCTGATCGAACATGCGCCGGTCTCGTTGCTTGCCGCGCATATCGCGGGGCTCCCTGCGGTGCGCGTCGGCCCGACCTTCACCGCACCGCCCGCGCGCGATCCGATGCCGACATTGATGCCCTGGGCGACACACCGCCCGGCGGAACTGGCGGAGGCCGGCCGGGTCGCCGACGGCCTCGTCCACGCGATCTGCCGCATGTTCGGCGCGCCGCCGCTGACCGGGCTGGCCGAATTGCTGGCGGGCGCGCCCGATTTCGCGCTGACCTGGCCCGAGGTCGATCATCACGGCCCGCAGCCCGATATCGGCTATTACGGGCCGCTCGCCGGCCTCGCCGCAACGGCGCGACCGCGCTGGCCGGCGGGAACGGGGCCACGAACTTTCGTCTATCTCGGTTTCGACGGGCCGGCCGGCCGCGCCATGGCGCAGGCGCTCGGCACGCTCGGCTGGCCGGCGATCTGGCATGCCGCCGCCGCGCCGGGTTTCACGCTCGCGCCCAATATCCTCCATTCGCGCGACCCGGTCGACATGACGGCGCTGGCGTTGAACGCCGATCTCTTCATCGGTCGCGGTGGGCATGGCGCGGGCTGCGCGATGCTGCGTGCCGGTCTGCCGCAATTGCTGTTGCCCGACACGCTCGAATCGCTTCTGGTCACCTATCGCCTTCGCCGGGCCGGGGTCGCGCTGTCGGTATCGGGGTCCGCCGGCGACGACGCGCTGTTCGCTGCGCTTCACCGTGTGACGACCGACGATCATATTCGCGCGGCCGCGCATCGTCACCGCGCCGCCTATGAATCCTATGACGCGGAATTGGCGACCGGAATCCTGGCCGGCGACATCGCCCGCGCGCTCGATATTGCGCGGCCATGTGCAAATCCCGCATCGGTTCATGACCGTGAATTGCACAGAGGTGTGAAACTAAACCATTAGAAAATAAAGAGAAATAAATTCATTCAGTCTCCGAATCCGTGAGCGCGATCGATGCGCCCCGGCCAATCGCATTTCGGAGATTGAAGATGTCGAGTGTTGTGTCGCGTCCCGCCCCCTTCCGTACCGCTCCATCCCGCGCCGCCATCGGGCGATCCGGCCTGCTGATCGGTGCGGCCACGCTCGCCATCGCGCTGTCGAGTGCGCCCGCGCGCGCGGAGTGTGCGACCAGTGCGGATGGCTTCCTGTGCACCGGCACGACCCAGGGGCACGTCTCCGCCAGCGATGGCGCGATCACGACCGTCGCGGCGGGGGCAACCGTCAACGCGAATGCCACGACCGGCGTCGCCGTCCGTTATGACGAAGCGGGCGATCTGGTCGTCAACGGCAATGTGCTTTCGGCACTCGGAACCGCGGTCGAGACCGCGGGCGTGGGCACGCATCGCATCACCATCGGCGGCGCGGGCCGGATCGAGGGTACCACCGCGATTTCTTCGCCGGCAGACGACGGTTTCCGTGAGGTCGAGATCGACAATGCCGGCGCGATTGTCGGCAATGTGAAGCTACAGGGCGAGTCCGGGGACAGTTTCTACCAGCGGATCGGCGCCACCGTGACCGGGGATATCGCGCTGGGCGGCGGCGATGATGCCTTTTACCGCGAGGGGCGGGGCAATTTGATCGCCGCGGTCGTGAACGGCACGGTCGATGGCGGCGAAGGCACCGATATCTTCGGCGTCCGGATGACCGGTTCGGGCACCGTGAGCTTCGGCCCCCTGCCGGCCGGCTTCGAACGCTATGGCGTCGATCTGTGCGGCTGCGACGTGACCGCGACGATCGCTGCGGGCACGCTCAATGCCGGGCTGACCGCGTCGGGCGAAGGCCGGCTGATCAATCTGGCCGATATCACGGTGACCGGCGATACCCCCGCGATCGATATCGTGTCCGATTTCGAGGACGATCTCGACGGCGATTTCGGCCTGAGCGTCGTCAACCGCGGCACCGTGACCGCGACCGGCACCGATGATGGCCAGAATATGATCCAGGGCGACGTGTTCGCGCGCTTCGTCAATGAGGGCACGATCGATCTTTCGGGCAAATATCGCCGCGGCATTTCGATAGAGGGCGGCTTCGGCAGCTTCGATCCGAGCGGTGAGGCGACCTTCGTCAATCGCGGCACGATCACCAGCAATTCGTCGAGCGCCGACAACACCGCCGTCGCGATCGGCGGTACCGGCCTCAACACCGGTACGATCTCGGCAACCGGTGCGGGCAACAACGGCGTGCGTGTCGACGGCTTCGGCAGCGGCTTCTTCAACGATACCACCGGCAGGATCATTGCCGACGGCATGGCGGTGACGCTCGCCGATGGCGCTGACTTCGACAATCGCGGGCTGGTCGAATCGAAATCCGGCCCGGCCGTGTCGATCGAGGGGTCGGTCTTCGGCGATCGCAGCACGATCGAGAATGCAGCGGGTGCGACGATCCGGGGTGGTGACGGCACCGCGATCGTCCGCGGCGGCGATGTCGGCAATGTCGGTGCGGCGATCGCGAACAAGGGCACGATCCAGGGCGATATCGCCCTGGCCGGCAACGGATCCGATGTCCTCTGGCTTGCAGAAGGCAGCAATGTTCAGGGCAACGCGAATCTCGGCGCCGGCAACGATATCGTCGTCGCCGATATCGGCCGGGTGAACCGGACGGGCAATTTCGACACGAGCGGGCTGATCAGCGGCACGCTCGATTCAGGCGCGGGCAACGATACCTTGTGGCTGCGCGCTGGCGAAAGCCGCAGCGCGAACGTGATCGCACCGACGGTCGCGGGCTATGAGGGCGGTACCGTCTACGAAGCCGCGGGCGCCGGCACCGTGCTCCGGCTCGAGGGGCCGCTCGACAGCGAAGGCAATCCGGACACCAACGACAGGCATCTCCGCATCGCGGGCGACGGCACCGTCATCATCGACATGAACATCTCGACCGGGGGCACCGAAACGCCGGCGATCACGGTGGAAGAGGATTCGACCGCGCGCTGGTTCGACGGAGAGGCGCAGGGCACCAATCTGGTGATCGCCGGCACCGTCAGCGGCGGTTTCGCCGGAACCCAGGTCGACGCCACCCATGCAAGGCGGGTCGAACTGGTCGCGCAGCAGGGGGAGATCGGCGTCGCCGGTGGCACCGCGCTGCGCACCGGCGAAGGCACGCAGGTGCTGGTCGACAGCGGTGTGCGCATCCGCATCTCGAACACGACCAAGGATTACAACGCTGTCGGCATCCATGCGGTGGGCAGCGACATCGTCAATCGCGGCAGCATCTACGAGGATCTCTCGTCCAGCCCGACCGCGGCCAACATGTCCAGGGGCGTGATCATGGAGGGCGGCAGCTTCCGCAACGAGCGACCGGTCAATGGCGGACGCGGCCAGGTCGAAACCCATGACACCGCGATCTCGGTGATCGGCGGCGGACTGATCGTCAATGACGGCGACATCGTCAGCCAGCATGGCGACGCGATCCAGGCGACCGATGGCGGCCTGACGCGCATCGTCAACGGCACGCGGGGCACGATCCGCGGCCATGTGAACGGCATGCTGACGGGGACGGCGGGGGCCGCGATCACCGGCGACGCCGGCGATCAGATCGTCGAGAATGCGGGCACGATCGAGGGTCATGTGCTGCTGGGCGCCGGCAATGACGCCTATGTGGCGACGGGCGGAAAGCTGACCGGCAATCTCGATCTCGGCGCGGGCAACGATACCGTGCTCACACGCAACGGCGCGCCGGTCGACGTCACTGGCACCGTTTCGGGCGGCGCGGGGGCGGATGCCTATGGCAAGTCCTTCTCGACCAGCGGCACTTTCGATCTGGCGACCAACACCGTCCCCGCCGATTTCGAGCTGCACGGCGTCGAGGCATCGGGCGCGGCGACCGAAGTGACCATCTCGTCGGTCGCCGCGCAGACCCGCGGATTGCGGATGTTCGGCGACGGCAAGGTGATCAACACCGCGAATTTCGACGTCACCGGCCAGGCGGGCCAGCACAGCGCGATCGAGGCGGCATCGCTCGACGGGGCGAGCGTGCTCGCCTTCGAGAACAGGGGAGTGATCACCACCGACATTGTCGGCGTTTCGGGCGACGCGCTGCGCAGCTTCGCCAATTCGGGCACGATCAATGCAGCGGGTGGCGCGCTCGATATCGACTTCGTCGGTGCGGGCCAGGCATTCGGCTTCGCCAATAGCGGCACCATGGCGTCGTCGAAGGACGATGTCTCGACCGTGCGGATCCGCGCCGACAGCTTCGCCGAAGACGGCAAGAGCGCCGGTTTCGCCAATCAGGGCACGATCACCAGCAGCGGCGCCGACGGCATCGGCGTCGATATGCGCGTCGGTTACGGCATCGGCGAATTCGCCAATGGCGGCGCGATCTCGGCGTCCGGCCGTCGCGGCAGCGGCGCCTATCTCGCGTCCGAGCAACTGCTGACGGCATCGAACGCCGGCACCATCACCGCCAGCGGCGCGGCCGGCACCGCGCTGGCGCTGACTTCGACGGGCAGCGGACTGCCGGGCACGGCCGAGGATTGCAAGGACGGCACGACGCCGGCGCTTGCCGCCAGCTTCACCAACACCGGCACGCTCCGCGCCAATGGCGGCGGGGTTGACGACGAGGGCCGGCGCCTGTTCGCATCGGCCGCCGCGATCTCGGTCGGCGGCGACCGCGGCATCGTCCGGCTCACCAATGCGGCGGGCGGGCTGATCGAGGCGACCGGCGCCAGTTCGTCGGCGGTGATCGCGACGGGCGAGGGGAGCGGCTATGGCGGTGTCGACGTCGATGCCACGCTGCGCCTGTTCGAGCTCGACAATGCCGGCACGATCCGTGGCGGCGCGGACACGACGGTCGCGGCGGGCCAGGGGGTCGCTGCGGGCGGCGACACCGATCTGCGCCGGATCGGCGAGACCGACAGCGCGCGTGTGATCGCGGGCGGCATCCAGACGGTCAATACCACCGACCGGATCCGCAACCTCGTCGGCGGCCAGATCATCGGCAATGTCGATCTGGGCACGGGCGACGATCTCTTCGAGAATCTGGGCCGGCTGGAGGGCGATCTGCGCCTGGGCGACGGCAATGACAGCTTCATCTACGCGGCGGCCTCCACCTTCACCGGCACCGCCTATGGCGGGGCGGGCACCGACACGCTGCTCGTCGATCTCGCCGGCAACGGATCGGTCAATTTCGACCAGTTCCGCGGTTTCGAGACGCTCAGCCAGCGCGGCGCGGGCACGGTCACGATCCGCGGCACCACCGACATGGCGACGCTCGCCATTGCGGGATCGAACATCAATGTCGCGGCGGGCACGCGCTTCGATACCCAGGGTGATACCGCGCTGGCCGGATCGGATGCGGCGGAGACGCTGACGGTCAACGGTACGGTCGGCGGATCGGTCGACATGGGCGGCGGCGCCGATGTCGTGACGCTCGCCAATGGCGGGCTGGTCGAAGGCGACGTCCGGATGGGCGCGGGCGACGACCGCGTCATGCTGGCGGGCGGCACCGTCACCGGCAGCATCGACGGCGGCGAGGGATTGGACACGATCGCGTTCCAGATCACGGGGAATACGAGCGCGCTGCCCAACGTCCTCAATTTCGAATCGCTCGACGTCGCCGGAAACGGCCTGTTGTCGCTGGCGATGAACCAGGATTTCGACACGGTGACTCTGCGCGATGGTGCCGATCTCACGCTCGATCCCGGTGAGGGCAATCACAGCATCGGCAACATCGTCGGTGACGACAGTGCGCAGACGGTGATCATCAACACCGCGCTGACCGGCGGGGTATCGCTGGGCGGCGGAGACGACACGCTGGCGATGAATCTCTCCGGTACCCTGTCGGGCGCGCTCGACGGCGGCGCCGGTACCGACGCGCTCAATCTCAACCTGACCGGGGCGTCTTCGATCAGCGGCGGCGTCGCGGGCTTCGAGACGATCAACGTCGCCGGCGCCTCGCCGCTGACCCTCGGTGCCACCATCGCCGCGGGCCAGTCGCTCAATTTCGACGGGTCGGACAACAGCCTGATCGTCGATGCCGGCGGCTCGATCCTCGGCACCGTCAATGGCGGGGCGGGGCGCGATCGCCTGACTTTCAATACCGTGTCGGGCCAGACGAGCATGCTGGCCGCCGGCCAGGTGCAGAGCTTCGAGGATCTCGTCGCCAACGGCGCGGGCACGCTCGGCATCACCGGCAATGCGGGCTATCAGACCATCGCGGTCAACGGCGGCAACCTGACCATCGCCAATGGCGCGGTGATCGCGGGCTCCACCCAATTCGATGGCGCGAACAATGTACTGACGCTCGGCGCCGGCGCCTCGCTTGCCGGGCCAGCCGATGGTGGCGAGGGCACCGACCGGCTGGTGCTCAACCAGGGCGCGAACGAGGTCCGTCAGCTCGGCTCGCTCAACTATGCGAGCTTCGAGCAGCTCGAATCGGGTGGGCCGGGCGAGCTGCAGATCGACACCAATGCCGGCTTCGAAACCGTCGACCTGCTCGGCGGCAGGATGACCGTGGTGGCGGGCGCGACGCTGACCGTGCCGACCTTGGCCGGCGGGGCGGGCGCCAATACGCTCGACGTTCGCGGCACATTGGCGGGCAATGTCGATCTGGGCGACGGCGACGACCGGCTGGTGATCGCCGGGCTCAATTCGGTGACGGGCACGCGTTCGGGCGGGGCCGGCACCGACACGCTCGATTTCCGGACCGCAGGCACCTACGCCGCGCCGGTCGCGTGGGACGGTACGGGCTATGACAGCTTCGAGGCGCTGAACGTCTCGGGCGGTGTGCTCTCGCTCACCGGCAATGCCAATTACCAGACCGTCTCGGTCACGGGCGGCCGGCTCATCGGCCAGGCCGGCACCACCATCACCTCGGCCAATGCGATCGTCGTCAATCAGGGGGCGACCTTCGGTTCGGCGGGCATCGTCAACGGCAATATCGACGTGCGCGGCACGCTGTCGCCCGGCGCCTCGCCGGGGACGATGACGGTCAACGGCAATGTCGCCTTCGCCGCGGGATCGAACCTGCTGCTTGAAGTGGCGCCGACCGGCAGCGACCTGCTCAACATCTCGGGCACGCTCACCGTCGCCAATGGTGCCGCGATCGACATCACCGGCATGCTCACCGCCACGCCGGGCGGCGCGCTCGACCTGGTCGTCGCGCAGGGCGGGATCACCGGCGGCTTCGGCACGATCAACAAGTCGGCCACGGTGTTCGGCTTCGTCGCGACGCGCGGCAACCGGATCCAGATCGTCGGCGAGTTCGCCAACAATGCCGCTTTCGGCAGCAATGCACAGGCCTCGATCGCCTATTCGAACGCAGTGCTTGGTGGTGGCCGAAAGGTTCAGGCCTTCACGGGGGCGTTGCCGTCGCTGGTCGATGCGACCGGCCGATCCAATGCCGCGGCCTTCGCGCGCCTGACACCCGAAGCCTATGGCTCCGCGACCCAGGCGAGCATCGACAATGGCCTGACCATCACCGACACGATGCGCAACATGCGCTTCACCGCGCCGCAGACGACCGGCTTCTACGGCTTCGCGCAAGGGTTGGCGCAGTGGAACAAGCTGAAGGGCGATGCCGGCACCGGCGCCTCGGCCTCCAGCTCGAACAGCACCGGCCTGATCGGCGGCATCGGCTATGCGATGGAGGGCGCGCGCCTGGGCGGGTTCATCGGCACGCTGAAGGCGGATCAGACGCTGGCGGCGCTGGGCGCATCGACCAAGACCGAAGGCATGGTCGGCGGCGTCTTCGCCGACGCCAATGTCGGAGGCCTCGGGCTCCACGCGCTGATCGCCTATGACGGATCCGAGGGGCGGACCCGGCGTAGCATCCCCGGCGGCGGCACGGCCAATGGGCGCTACGATCTGGGTGGCTGGGTCGCCGATTTCTCGGCCGATTACAGCCATGATCTGGGCAGCTTCCGGATCGCCCCGCGCGTCGGCGTGACCTATGTTGCCGCCAAGCGCGAAGCGGTGGTCGAGGACGGCGGCGTCTTCGCGCTGGCAGTCGATGGCGGGCGGACCAATGCCTGGTTCGGCGATGCGGCGCTGGCGGTCAGCATGGATGCGGGGGCAGGCATCACGCCCTATCTCGAAGCCGGCGTCCGCCACATGCTGAGCGGTAACGGCGCCGCGGTCAGTGGGCGCTTCGCCGACACACCGACGATCGGCCCGGTCACCGTCACAGGCGTGGCACGCGACCGCACGGTCGCCCGCCTGTCGGCCGGCATCGGTGCCGATCTCGCCAAGGGTGTCCGCCTGAACATCGGCTACGGCGCCGAACTCGGCGACACCACGCGCCACAATCTGAACGGCGGCATCACGATCGCCTTCTGATCCCGTCGGGCCCCGGGGGGCGGCCCGACGACCACCCACGAAACGACAGGGAGAACTCAGATGACGCCAGGATTCCGCGCAAGACTGATGACCACGTCATTGCTTGTCGGCCTTTCGGCCCTCGCCGCGCCGGCCCTCGCACAATCGGCCGACGCGCCGCGAAGCGATCCGGCGCCGGTCGAACAGGGGGACGGTCCGGCAGCGTCGGCAGGCGAGGAGATCGTCGTCACCGGCTCGCTGTTCCGGCGGACCGACACCGAGACGCCTTCGCCGGTGACCGTGCTCACCGCCGAAGCGCTCGAGCGCCGTGGCCTGACCAATGTCGCGGATGCGGTGCGCTCGCTGTCGGCGGACAATAGCGGCTCGATCCCGACCGCGTTCAGCGGCGGCTTCGGCCAGGGTGCGGCGTCGGTCTCGCTGCGCGGCCTTACCGTCAATTCCACGCTGACGGTGATCGACGGGCTGCGCACCGCCAATTATCCGCTGGCCGATGACGGGCAGCGCGCCTTTGTCGATCTCAACACCATCCCGCAAAGCCTGATCGACCGGATCGAGGTGCTCAAGGACGGCGCCTCCTCGACCTATGGCGCCGATGCGATCGGGGGCGTCATCAACATCATCACCAAGCAGCAGTTCAAGGGCATCGAAGGGACGGTGGAGACCGGCATCTCGCAACGGGGCGACGGCGCGTCCTATCGCGGCACCCTGCTCGCCGGCTTTGGCGATTATCAAAGCCAGGGCTGGAACGTCTATCTCAACGCCGAATATCAGCGTGACGGCGCGATCGACGTCGGTGCGCGTGGCTTTCCGTTCAACACCGCCGATCTCTCGTCGATCGGCGGCGCCAACAACGATGCCAATATGATCGTCTCCGCGGTGCCGGGCACGGTCGCGGTCGTGCGTCCGGCCACCCAGACCGATCCGGCCAATCCGTTCACCGGGGTCAATGTCGCCGGCGGGCTTTTCCGGCTGCTCAATCCCGCGCAATGCCGTGCTGTCGGCACGATCTATGTCGATCCCGACGGTCTCGGCACTGCATGCCAGGAAAACCTCAATGCGCGCTTCGGCATGATCCAGCCGCGCCAGACGCGCTACGGCTTCACTGGCCGGGCGTCGTTCCGGCTCGGCGACGATGCCGAGGCCTATGTCACCGGCACCTATTATGAGAGCAAGGTGTTCAGCGGCTTCACGCCGTCGTCGATCCGCGTGCGCAACCCGATCAACACACTCAATGTCGTGCTGCCGGCACTGCTGTCGAACGGACAGCTCAATCCCAACAATCCCTATGCGGCGGAGGGTCTCGCCGCGCGCATCTATTACACGTTCGGCGATATCGAGCGGTCCAACGAGTCGATCAGCAAGGTCTATCGCGCGTCGGCGGGGGTGAAGGGCAGCTTCGGCGAAGGCTGGAACTACAGCGTCGATCTCAGCGGCACGCGCAACACGCTCGATCTCTACGTCAACGGCGCGCTCAACATCACGGGGCTGGTCAATGCGATCAACACCGGCAGCTATAATTTCGTCGATCCTTCGCTCAACAGCCAGGCGGTGCGCGACGCGGTGGCGCCGCAAGTGCTGACCAAGGCCAGGTCCGAGCTCTATCTCGCACAGGCCGTCGTCACCAAGGATCTGGCCGCGCTGCCCGGCGGACCGCTCCAGCTCGGCTTCGGCGCGTCGATCCGCCGCGAAACGCTGAACCAGCCCAACCAGAATGCCAATCAGGCGACATTGGGGCTGAACGCCTATACCGCGGCGGGCAAACGCACCGTTTCGGCGGGCTTTTTCGAGCTTGCAGCGCCGGTGATGGATACGCTGGAGATCGCGGCGTCGGGCCGCTTCGATCATTATTCGACCGGCTTCAACGCTTTCTCGCCCAAGGTCGGGTTCAAATTCACCCCGATCCGCGAGGTCGCGCTGCGCGGCACTTTCTCCAAGGGATTCCGGGCGCCATCCTTTGCCGAGAGCGGTGAGGGCGCGGTGATCGGCTATATCACCGGTCGCCCGCCCCAGGCGGTGATCGATGCGCACAACAACAACAGCTATGTTCAGACCTATTCGATCGGGCTCAATTCGGCATCCAATCCCGATCTCAAGCCCGAGAAATCGCGCAGCTTCACCACCGGTTTCGTCGTCCAGCCCACGCCGTGGCTCAGCTTCACCGCCGACTACTACAATATCAGGAAGACCAATGTGATCTCCGCCGGGCCGCGCTCCAACGAGGCGCTCGCCGCCTATTATGCGGGCCAGCCGCTGCCCGACGGCTATACGGTGACGCTCGACATTCCCGATCCGCAATTCCCCAATGCGATGCGCAAGATACTGTTCGTCAATTCGCCCTATGCCAATGCGTCGGCACTCAAGACCTCGGGGCTCGATTTCTCGGCAACCGCGAAGTTCGACCTGTCGAACGAGGTCAAGTTCACCAGCCAGCTCGAAGTGACCAACATCTTCAAATACACGTTCAAGGCGAGCCCGGAGTCGGAAACCCAGAATTATGTCGGCACCCAGGGCCCGTATCAGCTCTCCTCGGGCGCGGGCACGCCCAAATGGCGCGGCAACTGGTCCAACACGCTCGAATATGGTGCGGCCGCGCTGACCGCGACCGCTTATTATACCGATGGTTACAAGGCGATCGCCGAGGATGTCAGCGGCGCGGGCAACAATGGCTGCGAATATGCCAGCGACCTCTATTCGGAGGATTTCTGCCATGTGAAGTCGTTCATCAGCGTCGACCTCGTCGCCAGCTACAAGGTCAGCGAGAATTTCACTTTCTACGCCAATGTCATCAACCTGTTCGACCGGAAGCCGCCGCTCAATCCGGCCAATTATGCGGCGCTCAACTACAATCCGACCTTTGCGCAATCGGGCATTGTCGGCCGCTTCTTCCGGGCCGGCGCACGCGTGCGTTTCTGAGGGGGATTCAAGGGGCGGGACGGGCTATGATGCGCCTTTCCCGTCATCTTGGAGGCTATTGCCAGCATGATCCTGATCGTCGGAACGGTGCGCCTGCCTCCTGACGGGCTCGCGGCAGCCAGGCCCGCCATGGAGCGTATGATCACTGCCAGTCGCGCCGAGCCCGGTTGCCTTTCCTATGCCTATGCGCAGGATGTGCTCGATCCCGGGTTGATCCATGTCAGCGAGGCCTGGGAAAGCCGGGCCGCGCTCGACGCGCATGCGGCATCCGACCATATCAGGGCCTGGCGTGAAACCTGGGCCTCGCTCGGCATCCATGACCGCCGATTGGCGCTGCACGAGGCGGGGCCGGCCCAGGCCTGCTGACCGGCGACGGTCGTCAGATCATCTGCTCGAGCCGCTCGAAACTGGCTTCCATGCCGTGCTCCATGCCGCTCGCCAGCATCGCGCTGCGCGTGGCAGCGTCGGGCAGCGTCATCCGCATCGTCATCAGCGTGCCCGTGCCATCGGGCGCGAATGTCGTTTCGACATGATTGTCGGGGGTCGGGTCGGGCAGGTGCATGCGCTCGACATGGACGATCCGGCTGAACGGGATCAGTTCGACATAATGGCCGGTCAGATGGAAGCCGTTGCCGGCGCCGTCCGACCATTCATAGCGGATCTCGCCGCCCGGACGCGCATCGTTGACGCAGACCGGCATCGTCCAGCCATCGGGGCCGAGCATCCAGCGCTGGATCAGCGCCGGCTCGACATGCGCGCGATAGACGGCCTCGGGCGCTGCCGCGAAACGCCGGGTGACGACGACATGCGTGTCGCCTTCGGAAATCAGGGTCAGTCGGGTCATGATCATCCATCCTCTCTTTGTGTGGCGGGCATGTCGGCCAGAAGTGCGTCCAGCCGGTCGTAATTCGCTTCCAGTCCCTTGCGCAGCAGGCCGAGCCACTGGTCGATCTCGGTGATCGCGCTTGGCGTCAGCCGGCACGGACGCGTCGATCCCTCGATCCGCCGGGTGATGAGCCCCGCGGATTCGAGCACTTTCAAATGGCGCGAAAAGGCGGGCTGGGAGATTGCGAACGGGCGCGCCAGCTCCATCGGTGTCGCCTCTCCCAAGGCAAGCCGGGCCAGCACGGCACGGCGCGTCGGATCGGACAGCGCGGCGAAGGTCGCATCGAGGGAATTCATATCGTCTTCCTGCTATATAACAAACTTGCTATATAGCGGGCGGCGCAATGTCAATGCCGGCCTGAGGCTGGCAATCCGCGTGTCGGAAATGGCGTTGGGGTGGGTGGCGCCATGTGGTGGCGCGCTGCGGCGTCGATTCGGATCGAGGGCGCGTCGGGATTGGTCGTAAGGATATGGCCCACCCCGGCGCCGGTGCCGCGATCGAACGCGGCCGGCGCCGGGGCGGGGATAAGGGATCAGCCGTTCAGCTTGTCCTTCACCGCCTTGGCGGGGGTGAAGCCGAGCTTCTTCGAAGCGGCGATCTGGATGGTGGCGCCGGTCGAGGGATTGCGGCCTTCGCG
>JASBTC010000106.1 GCA_030148625.1 Sphingobium sp.
CGGTCCGAACGCGATGCCGTTGGCGTCGCCCAGCGCATCGTTGAAGCCGCCGCTCTTGAAGCCCTTCGACGCGGTCAGATACGTCATCAGCGTCGGCGAGATGCGGAAGCGGATATTGGCGTTGGGCGTCAGCCGGCCCCAGCTGTCCTTCGCGACGATCGTCGCGCTGCCGCCGAGGATCGAGAGCGGATCCGTCTGGACATAGTGGATCCGCTTGCTGTCATGCGTGTATCGTGCGCCGAGCGTGACATCGATGCGGTCGCTCAGCGCCAGTGTGCCGCTGGCGAAGACCGCCTTGCTGATCGTCTTGAGACGCCCGGTCGAACCGATGATCGAACCGCTCAGACTGGGATCGCCGAAAATGGCCGCGGTCGCGGAGCCGAGCTCGATGAAGCTCTGATTGTCGGTATCCTGGTCGAGATAATAGAGGCCGCCGAGCAGGCTGACCGGCCCGACGCTCCCGCTGATGCGAAGTTCGTTGGAGAAACGCTTCACCCGCTCGGGGTCGCCGTCATAGGTTATGGCGAGCTGGCACCGGCAGGTGTCGGTGCGACTGTAATAGTCGTGCTCGCGATAGGCGGCGATGTCGACGATATCGATCCCGCCCAGCCGGGTTCGGAAATTCGCCGACACGCCGGTGGAATGCAGCCGCTCCTTGCTGGGCGTGTTGGCGATCACGCGCCGATCGAACGGATCGGCGTTGAGGGCATATCCCTGCGCCTGAAGCAGTTGCGTCACCAGCGCCGCCGGGTTGTAGCGCAGCGTCTCGAACACCAGCGTTTCCTGATGCGCTTCGGCATGGTCGACGCTGAGCAGCAGCTCGGTATCGGCCGCGGGCGTGAAGAGCAGCTGTGCGCGGCCGGACCAGACATCGTGATCGTTGACGTCGCGGTTGAGGAAGATGTTGCGCTCATATCCGTCGCGGAAATCGCGGACCAGCGCGACCTTGGCGCGCAGCAGGCCGTCCACCAGCGGCCCCGAGAGCGAGCCGGCGAGCCGGGTACGGTCGTAATTTCCGAAGATTCCGCTGAATGAAGCCTTCAGCTCGTCGCTCGGCCTTTCGGTCGTGATGTTGATGACGCCGCCGATCGTGTTGCGGCCGTAAAGCGTGCCCTGCGGCCCGCGCAGCACTTCGACCTGCGCGATGTCGTAAAGGTCGAGATTCGCGCCCGCGCCCTGCCCGACAAAGACTTCGTCGACATAATAGCCCACCGCGGGATCGGCACCCGCCGAGCCCGCCGAGCCGACGACGCCGCGCAGCGAGGTGGGCGAGAGTTTCATGTCGCCGAAATCGCCGTAGTTCAGGCCCGGCGTGACCTTCGCCACGTCCGCGAGGCTGTCGATCCCGCGCCGCTGCAGTTCCGCCGCGGTCAGTGCGGTGATCGAGATCGGCGCATCCTGCAGCCGTTCGCGGGTCTTTCGCGCCGTGACGATGATGTCCTCGCCCGCATCGACCCCCGATGCCTGGTCGCGTGCCTCCTGCGCCGCTGCCGGTCCGCCGATTGCGCAGGCCGCGGCGATGGCTGCGGTGGAAAACCAGAAGTGGCGCATGGTTATGATCCTCCCATTTATCGAAGTTGAGATCATACTCATTTTTCTCTTGACTGGAAGCGGTAATCGCCGTTCCATTGTGGCCATGCCGAGCAGGGTTTTTCCTACCGACCGGAAACGCCGGCGGCTGCCACTCGGATTGGGGGGTCAGACAATGAAGATCGCGAACATGGTCCGTTTCGGGGGAAGCTGCCTCGTCCTGGCCACAGCCATGACATCCGGACTTGCGGTTGCGCAGGAGCGGCCGGGACAGGCCACCGGCGCGGACAATGAGCTGGAGGAGATATTGGTGACCGCCCAGCGGCGTACCCAGGGCCTTCAGGATACGCCGCTTTCGATCAGCGCGCTCACCGCGAAGACGCTTGAGAATGCGGGCGTGGGGCGTGTCGAGGATATTTCGAACGCGCTGCCCAACGTCTATGTCGCGCCCCGCGAACTGCGCACCACGTCGATCGCGATCCGCGGCATCTCGGCGGATCTCAACAATCCCGGGCTCGACCAGAGCGTCGGCGTCTATGTCGACGGCGTCTATATGGGGCGCGCCGCGACCATCAATTCCAACCTGTTCGATCTCGAGCGGATCGAGGTTCTGCGCGGGCCGCAGGGGACGCTCTACGGCCGCAACACCATCGCCGGCGCGGTCAATATCCTCACGCGCCGCCCGAATGCCGATGCGCGCGCCGCGGCCAGCCTCAGCTATGGCAATTACGATGCGATGCGCGCGAACGCGGTCGTCAGCGGCCCCCTGTCCGGCACGGTCTTCGCCAGTGCGGCAGTGTCGCTCGACCGCCGCGACGGCATGGTCCGGAATATCGCCACCGGCACGCGGCTCGACGATCTCGACGGCCTCGGCGGGCGGATGACTCTCGTCTATGATTCGGGCGGCGACTGGGATTTCGCGCTGCGCGGCGATATCTCGCGCGATCGCACCCATTCCGGCGCCTATGATATTTTCAACAATGGCGCCTTTACCGGCGCGCCCTTCGCCGATGCCGATCCCGATGACCGAACCGTCGCCCAATCGACCGACACCACGCAGAATCGCGACGTTTACGGCGCCTCGGGCGAGTTCAATCTGCGGACCGGCGGCGGCACGCTGACGTCGATCACCGCGATACGCGGCTATAAATGGAACAACATCCAGGACAATGACTATACGGTGCTCGACATGCTCGACACCGGTATCCGCGAGCGTCAGAGCCAGTTCTCGCAAGAGCTGCGCTTCGCGAGCGATGTCGCGGATCGTTTCAGCTATGTGGCGGGCCTCTATTATTATCATCAGTCGCTCGACACGACGTCGCTCGTGGTGATCGGCCCCGATCTCGGCATCTATCCGACACGCACGAACGCGACGATCCAGGCGAATGTCGATACCGACAGCTATGCCGCGTTCGGGCGTGCCGTCTATCGCTTCACCGACAGGCTGAGCCTGGCGGCGGGCCTCCGCTACACCCACGAACGCAAGACGCTCGACTTCGCGCAGACTGGCGATCCGTTCGGCATCATCGCGGCGACGATCGCGCCGCGCCATCTGAAGCGCAGCGAAGGCAAGGTTTCGCCGTCGGTCAGCATGGAATGGCGCCCCCGCGCCAAGCTGCTCGCCTATGCGACGTTCAGCCAGGGCTATAAATCGGGCGGCTTCAACGTCTTTTCCGTGACGCCCACCAACAGTGCCGAATACCGGCCCGAATCGGTCAATAATTACGAGCTCGGCCTGAAAAGCGAGTTTCTCGACAGCCGGCTGCGCATCAACGCTTCGATATTCTACATGGACTATACCGACCTGCAGCAGAATCAGCTCATCTCGACGGGCGGCGGGATCGCGCAATTCCAGACCTCGAACGCGGCCAAGGCACGCAGCAAGGGCTTCGAGATTGAGGTTTCGGCACTGCCGGTGCGGCAGCTCCAGCTGACCGCGAGCTATGGCTATGTCGACGCGGTCTTCGAATCCTATCCCAACGCCAATGCGGCCGGCGCCGACTATACCGGAAACAGGCTCCCGCTGGCGCCCCGGAGTACGCTCAGCGGCGCCTTCGAATGGACCCAGCCGCTTGGCGGCAGCCTCCAGCTCTTCCTGCGCGGCGAGGCGAGCCATCGCAGTCGGTTCTTCTTCGCATCGGACAACGCCTATGCATCCGGTGCGCTGACCCTGCTCAATGCGCGGATCGGCATCGGCCCCGAAAGCGGCGCGTGGCGCCTGTCGGCATGGGCGCGCAACCTGACCGACGAAATCTATGTGACCAACCGCTTCAGGGGGGCGGTGGTGCCCGGCCAGGTCGCGCAGTCGCTGGGGCCGCCGCGCACCTATGGCGCCGAAATGCTGGTCAAATTCTGAGGATCTACGAATGGACCGCACAGATATCGCCGGCCTGACGAGCGTCGCGGCCACATTGGCGGCGGGCGAGGCGCCGGACCGTTTCAGGGATCCGCTTGCCGAACTGCGCCGGCTGGGCCTCGATCATCATGCCGCGGAGCTCGACAGCTATGGCTTTACGATCGTCGAGCCGGAGCGCGTGGCATCCGCCGGTTTTGCCGAGGACCTGCTCCGCGCGGTGCTGGCGATCGCCGAGCGGCACTCCGGCCAGGCGCTCGACCCGGCCAATGCCGAAAGCCATGCCGGCGGGTCGGCCTGGGGCCAGCATCTCTTCTACCTGCTGCTCGAGGATCCGATCTTCGAACAGGCGATGATGAACGAAACGGTGCTCGCGCTGATCACCTATCTGCTCGGTGAAAGCTGCGTGCTGAGCAGCATGAACTCGATCCTCAAGGGGCCGGGCACGGACCACCTGATCCTGCATTCGGACAGCGCGATGGTGCCGGCGCCCTATCCGGCCTATGCGCAGGTCGCCAATGCCACCTGGCTGCTGACCGATTATGATCGCGACCGGGGCGCGCTCAGCTTCTGGCCCGGCAGCCACAAATTCTGCCGTCCGCCGACCACGCGGGAAGCGACCGACATCGACCGGTTCGTGCCGGTGACCGCGCCGGCCGGATCATTGGTCGTCTGGCACGGCAACACCTGGCATGGCGCCTTTCCGCGGCGGGTGCCCGGGTTGCGCGTCAACCTGATCCTCTATTTCTGCCGGATCTACATGCAGACCCAGGAATGGTATCGCGAACGGGTGAGCGACGAGGCGCTGGCGCGCAACACCGGGCGCTTCCGCCACCTGGTCGGGCTCGAAAATCCCTATCCCTTCGGAGCGGAGGGCGCCCCGATCGAACGGATTGGCCGTTTCAATTCGCTTGCCCGCACACAGGGGGGCTGAATGGGCGTGCTCGCAGGGCAATTGTGCCTCGTCACCGGGGCGACGCGCGGTATCGGCCTGGCGATTGCCCGGGCGCTCGGACGCGAAGGCGCCCGCCTCGTCGTGACCGGACGATCCGCTCAGGGCGCCGCCGAGACCGAACAGGCGCTGCGTGCCGACGGCATCGACGCGCTCGGCGTCGCCCATGATCTAGCGGACGTCCATGGTGCCGAAGCGTTCGTCGCCGATATCGGCCGCCGCTGCGGTCCGATCGACGTGCTGTTCAACAATGCCGGCACCAGCTGGGGCGCACCGGCCGAATCCTATCCGCTGGAGGGATGGAACAAGGTCGTCCAGATCAACCTGACCGGAACCTGGGCGCTCACCCGCGCCGTCGCGGCCGGCGGGATGATCGATCGCGGCGCCGGCTCGATCGTCATGATCGGCTCGATTGCCGGCCTGGGCGGGGTATCGCCCGATGATGTGCCGACGGTCGCCTATAATGCGACGAAGGCCGCGCAGATCAATCTGGTCAAGAATCTCGCGGCCGAATGGGGGCCGTTGGGATTAAGGGTCAACGCGATCCTGCCGGGCTGGATGCCCACCAGGATGACCCGTGCCACGCTGACGGAGCGGGGCGATGTGCTCACCGCGCGCGTGCCGATGCGCCGGCTCGGTGATCCCGACCGCGATATCGCGGGTCCGGCGCTTTTCTTCGCGTCCGATGCGTCGCGTTATGTGACCGGCCAGGCGCTCTGCGTCGATGGCGGCCTGTCAGCGCTGGTCGGATGACATGTTCAGCCGAGCTTGACCGCGGTTCCTGAAACCGAGACCATCAGCATCGATCCGTTCTGGCCGATCACTTCGTAATCGATGTCGATGCCAATCACCGCGTCGGCGCCCAGATCGCGCGCTTCGGCCTGAAGTTCGCCGAACGCCTCGCGCCGGGCGTCGCGCAGCGCGCCTTCATAGGCGCCCGATCGGCCGCCGACGATATCGCGCACGCTGGCGAACAGATCCTTGAAGATATTGGCGCCGACGATGACCTCTCCGGTGACGATCCCGAGATAGGCGCTGACGGCGCGTCCCTCGATCGCGGTGGTGGTAGTAAGAATCATCGCGGTGCTCCCTTTGTTTGCCGGAAAACGCGGAAGGGCGCTTTCCGGGGCGGCACCGGCCCGCTCCCCCGCCCAACCTCCCGACAGGATCATACCGGATCGGGATGTTGGGCGGGGGAATGGACCGGCGCTAAATCACTCAGTCGAGCCCGAGCGCTGCCTTGTAGGTATCGAGCAAAGCTTCCATTTCCTGACGGTCATGGGGCTGCATCTTCCTCAGGCGGACGATCTGGCGCATGATCTTGGCGTCATAGCCGCTGCCCTTGGCTTCGGCATAGACGTCGCGAATGTCGTCGGCGATGCCCTTCTTCTCTTCTTCGAGGCGCTCAACCCGTTCGATGAGCAGCCGCAACTGATCGGCTGCGACATTGTCGCTCATGTGATTCTCCGGTTCGATTGAAACGCGCTGTTAGGCGAGGCGAGGGCCGGGCTCAAGAGTCGTGCGACGGCATCGTCATCGATGGCGGGTCGCTGGCTGGAAAGCTCTCGTCGAGCGCTTCGTCGAGCATCGCCTCGCGATGGTTGCGCGTCATGCTTTCCTCCATCCGCGCAATCTGTTCGGGCGTCGCCTCGATCTGATGAGTCGCCTTCCACTGGGCATAGGGCATGCCATAGACCGCTTCGCGCCCGGCCGTCTTGTCGAACGCGCCGTCGCTTGCTTCGGCCAGCCAGTCGCCCAGGCAGTTGCGGCAGAATCCGCTCAGCCCCATCAGATCGACATTCTGCGCGTCGGTGCGATGCCGCAAATGGCGGACCAGCCGGCGAAATGCCTTGGCGGCCACCGCATCGTCGATCTCGTCGATCGTCATCGTCTTTTCTCCAGCCTGGCCCAACATGATGTCTGCCGAGATCGGCGCGACAAGGGCGTTGATCTATCGGACATAAGAGCTAAGCCCCGTAACGGACAATCCCGGAGCCCATGTGACGAGCATAATTGCCCCCCGCCAACGCAAAGTCCGTGTCCTTGCGACGCTTGGCCCCGCCAGCAACACGCCGGAGATGATCCGCAAGCTCTTCCTGGCGGGCGCGGACGCGTTCCGTATCAATATGAGCCATGGCAGCCATGAGGGTCATGCCAAGGTGATCGCGGCGATCCGCGACCTCGAGCGCGACCTCGGCCGGGCGATGACGGTGCTCGTCGATCTGCAGGGTCCCAAGCTGCGCGTCGGCCGCTTCGCCGGCGGATCGACCATGCTCGACACCGGCACGCGCTTCGTGCTCGACCGGGACAAGGCACCCGGCGATGCGACTCGCGTCAATCTGCCGCATCCCGAGATTTTCGCGGCGCTGGAGCCCGGCGCCCGGCTGCTGCTCGATGATGGCAAGCTTGTGCTGCGCGTCCGCGCGGTCGAGAAGGACCGGATCGAGACCGTGGTCGAGACCGGTGGAAAATTGTCCGACAACAAGGGATTGAACGTCCCCGACGTGATCGTGCCGATGGCGGCGCTCACCGAGAAGGATCGCAAGGATCTGAGCTTCGCGCTCGAACAGGGCGCCGACTGGATCGCGCTCAGCTTCGTCCAGCGGCCCGAGGATGTCGCGGAGGCGCGCCAGCTGATCGGCGGCAAGGCGGCGCTGCTTGCCAAGATCGAGAAGCCGGCCGCGATTGAGCGGCTCGACGGCATCCTCGAACTTGCCGATGCCGTGATGGTCGCCCGTGGCGACCTGGGTGTCGAGCTGCCGCCCGAGGAAGTGCCGCGTCTGCAGAAACGGATCGTCGAATCGGCGCGCCGTCTCGGACGCCCGGTGGTGGTGGCGACGCAGATGCTCGAATCGATGATCACGGCGCCGACCCCGACGCGCGCCGAGGTCTCGGATGTCGCCACCGCGGTCTATGACGGCGCGGATGCGGTGATGCTCTCCGCCGAATCGGCGGCGGGCGCCTGGCCCGAAGAATCGGTCGCGATGATGGACAAGATCGCGCGCGCGGTGGAGGCCGACCCCGCCTATACCGACCGCATCCATTTCACCGAGACCAGGCCCGATCCGACCACCGCCGACGCGCTTGCCGAGGCGGCCGGGCAGATCGCGGTCACCGTTTCGGCGTCCGCGGTGATCTGCTTCACCAGTTCGGGCTCGACGCCGCGCCGGATTGCGCGCGAACGGCCCAGCGTGCCGCTGCTCGTGCTGACGCCCAAGGTCTCGACCGCGCGGCGGCTGGGGCTGCTCTGGGGCGTGCACGCAGTGCGTACGCGCGACGTCGCCTCGTTCGAGGAAATGGTCGCCAAGTCGAAGCGCATGGCGCTGCGCCACGGCATTGCCGGCGCAGGGGATCGCGTGATCCTGATGGCGGGTGTCCCCTTCGGCACGCCGGGCTCGACCAATGTGCTCCACGTCGTCCGCCTGACCGGCGAGGAACTCAAAAACTACAAACATGCGGATTGAAGCGATTTGTGATTCGATGTCGAACGATCTGTCGGCTTCGGTGAGGACGGGGGCGTCGCATGGGCCGCAGCTGTCGCCGGGGTGATATGGGCTGGGCGTTGATCGGGATTCTGGGCCGGGCGCGTTAGGGCAGTCGCGCGAGTGCTCGCCTGGCATCGGTGTCGTCGGGTTCCATGGCCAGATAGGCGGCATAGGCCTGTTTTGCCGCATCGCTCCGGCCCGCGACGCGATAGCCGGAAGCGAGGCTCAGCAGTGCGGCGGAAGACTCTGGAAACAGCGCGCGATTGAGCGACAACAGTGCCAGCGCGGTCGCATCCTGCCGGCGATGCAAGGCCTTCAGGCCCGCAAGGTCGATTACTATCTCGCGAAGCGCCTCGCCCCGCGTCCGCGCGGCTGCCAGCCCGGCCGCTTCGCCGTTCGCGATCGCGATGTCGACGACCGCTCTCGTCCGCCAATAGGCGCGCGTCGCGCCGCTTTCGCCGACCAGTTCGCGTTTCAGCCAGTTGGCGATATCGAAATAGGCGTCGACGTCGCAATTGGTGAGGATCACCGCGACGATGCCGAGATCCTCGAAGATCATCAGCTCGTTCGCGATGCCGTAATGGCCGCCCGAATGACCGATGATGCGGTGACCGTTCACCACGTCCTCGCTTACGCCATAGCCATAGCGCCCCTTGGCATAGTCGACCCGGCCCTGCGTCATCGCCTCGGTCGTCGCCTTGCCGAGCAGCCGATGCGACACCAGGGCTTCGGCAAAGCGGTGAAGATCGCCCGCCATGGCATAGCTTCCTCCCGCCGGACTGCCACGCCGCCCCATCATCAATATGTTGCTCTGCCATGCGCCGGGACGATCGAGCGAACGCATATAGCCGGTGGCGACGCGCGGCGCGGCCATGTCGAGTTCCAGGAAATCGGCCCCCGTCATTCCCAGCCGCGCAAAGATGGTGCGGCGGATATGATCATAATAATCCGCGCCGGTCACAGCCTCGATCACCAGCCCGAGCACGACATAGCCGGCGTTGCTGTAGGAGAAGCGCGTGCCGGGTGCGAAGTCCGGCGCCTTGCCGGCGAAGAGCGGTAGATGATCGGCGAGCCTGTCGAGCGGTACGCTGGCGGCGCGGCTATGGCCTTCCTCGTAGTTGCCGAGCCCGGACTGGTGGGTCAGGAGCTGCTCGATCGTCACGCTTTCCGCCACTGCACGGTTGGGATAATCCGGAAGATACCGGATCAGCCTGTCCCCGATCGCGATCTTGCCCGCCTCGACGAGTTGCATGATCGCGGTCGCGGTGAACATCTTGCCGATCGACGCGAGATTGAAGCGCGTGTCCGTCCGGTTGCGGGCGCCGGTGCCGCGCTCGGCGAACCCATAGGCCTTGTGGAAGAGGATCCTGCCGCGTTCCGCGAGCAGCACCGTGCCGGTGAAGTCATCCTCGGCGGCGAGTTTCGCGAGATGCGTGCCCAATTTGTCGGCGAGCGCCCCGCTGGCGGGTGCCGCCGCGAGGGGACGGGGAGCGAGCGCCAGCCCCGCCGCTCCGCCGATCAGGGCGCGCCGTCCGATGGCGAGGGCATGGCCGGGCGAGGCGAAGGAATCGCGCATTTCGAGGAACCTCGCAAACTTGACCTTCCAGCGAGAATAGGTAAGCACTTACATATGTCAATTGCCAAAGCCGGAACCCTTCCCGCCGATTATTCGCGAAGCTGTGGTGGCGCCGCGCTGGGCGCCCGCCTTCGCCGCCTCTCCGAGGCGATCGACCGGGATGCCGCGCTGGCGTATCGGGATGTCGGCATCGAATTCGAACAGCGCTGGTTCGGGCTTCTCAACCTGCTCGATCTCTATGGTCCGCTGGCGGTCGGCCAGATCGCGGCCGCTCTCGGCATCAGTCACGTCGCGGTAAGCCAGGCACGGACGTCGCTCGAGGCACGCCAGTTCGTCGCTGCGCAGCCGGATAGCAACGATGCCCGTCGGCGCCTGCTCAGCCTCACGGAAGAGGGCAATGCCCTGGTCGCATCGCTCCGTCCTTTGTGGAACCGGATGGACCGAGCGGCGCATGCGCTGAACGAGGAGGCCGGGGATGTCGTGAAGGCGCTCGACACCCTCGACAAGGCGCTTGCCCGACGCTCCTTGTTCGATCGCATTTCCGAACAGGTGGATTGACCTGCGCACTCCGGGAGCGCCTTCCGCTGGCGGTCATGGGCTCGTGATCAAGGCGCGCATGGGTTGGAGGTCGCGCTGTCGCCTGAGGGAGTGCTGCGTCTGCAGAAACGGATCGTCGAAGGCCCTTCGACTGCCTGCACGCAAGCGCTCAGGGCCGGGATGACGTGTGTTGGGCGAGACATGGCGAGGGTATCCCCTCGTACCCGTGGATCATTGCGGCGTCGGTTCGCGTCTTGGCTGTCTGACCACTTCGAACTCGACCCCGGTGGCGTCGGCCTGGCCGCGTTGTGGCGGGGTGGGGGCGAGGATGGTGGCGTTCGCCTTGATGCCCGCCTTGGCCAGTTCGGCGACCGCGAATTCGGAGAGCGCGCGCGCCGTCGCCTTGTCCTCGTCTGAGGCGTTGCTGCCGGCGAAGCCGCTCACGGTCAGGCCCTGGACGCCCCATCGTTCGATCGCCCATATCGCGTTTTCCAGTTCCGCGCCCGCACGCGGTGCGCCGTCCCGGAACGCGACGGGCAGCGCGATCCGTGGCTGAACGGGCGGGATGACGCGCACGCTCCATCCATCACCCGCCCGTGCGGCGGCTTTTTCGATTTCGCGGTAATCGCCGATTTCCCACCCCCCGGCGGCGAAGGGAACGATCTGCACGGTGCGTTCGGTGCGATTGATCCAGAGCGCCTGGGTGGGAAGGCCGATCGCCTCGCGGATCGCCGTGAGCGGCGGAACATCCCGCACGATGCCTGCGGCCGAGGTCTCGACCGCCGCATCGACGATCGCGCGTGTCTGGGTTTGCAGGTCGGCGGCGACGACCTGTTGCAGGTTCAGGGTCGGGCGCTCGCCCCATTCCGCTTCCAGCGCGCTTGTCAGCCACCGCTCCGCGTCGTTCGAATATTGTGGGGTGACCACGACGGCATCGACCGACGGACTTCCCCGCAATGGCCATTTGACCTGCAATTGGGCGATGTTCACCGGCTTGAGCTTCATTTCGTCCATGAGCAGCCGCCGGACGGTCGCCTGCGCCTTGGCTTCGGCGGTCACGCGGTAGAGCGTGATGCCGAGCGGGATCGCCAGGACCGCGAAGGCCGTAAGGCCTGCCATCACATAGCGCGGCGTGATCTCCACCTTGGCGATCGGCCGCGCCGCGCCGCTCAGGCGCGCGATCAGTGCGAATGAAAAGGCGATCGCCGCCAGGTTGGTCAGGAACAGCAGAAAGGCTCCGAACGCGAAACCCATATTTCCGACGCCAAGCCCGTAACCAACGGTCGCCAGCGGTGGCATGAGCGCCGTCGCGATTGCCACGCCGATCGCCGTCGCTCCCTTTTGCAGAACGGTGGCATAGGCCCCGGCGATGCCGGAAAGGACGGCGACGGCAAGATCGAGCAGCGTCGGTTCGGTGCGGGCGATGATTTCCGGCGTCGCGTTCCGGATCGGGCTGAGCCAGGTCAGCAGGATACCGGTGAGGATGCCGATCGCGGCGCCGATCGCGATGACCTTGACCGAATCCCGGATCTGGCGGCCGTCGAGCGAGGCGAAGCCGAAGCCCATGCTGGCGATCGGCCCCATGAGCGGCGAGATCAGCATCGCCCCGATCACCACCGCCGTCGATGACTGGAGCAGGCCGATCGCCGCGATGCCGGCGGACAGGCCGCACATGAGCATATAGGATTTTGTGACCTGGCCGTCTTCGCGCACCGATTGACGAAGCGACGAGCCCGCCTCTCCCTTAAGGTCGGGAAACAGCCCGGTCTTGTCGATCTGGGCGCGAAAGGCGGCGAAGGACGCCGTCGCGTTTTGGCGCAGGGCGCTCCAGCGGGTTTCGCCCGTGGCGGATTCCTGTGTCAACGCTCGCCCTCCCTTGGCGTCCGGCCCACTATCGTGCCGTGCCGGCGCGCGATCGGGAACCGGTAAATTGCGCGGGGTGACGTGTGGGGTTGGCGACGGCTGGCACGCCTCCGATTCGCATTCGGGTCAGGCCGAGTCGAAAATGGTGCTGCCTGATAACCGGCGCGCAGCGTACTCCAGTACGTGAGCACCGGAAGCGCAGGGCAACGCCATTTGCAGACCGGCATGGCGCGAATGCAGGACGCACAAACGCATCGAGCGCCCGACCCGGTGGGGCAGGGCGCTCGACGAGGATCAAGACCGGACGCGGAAGCGCCCGACCGCAACTGTCAGCCCTGGCGGGCCTTGAAGCGACGATTGGTCTTGTTGATCACATAGGTACGGCCGCGACGACGAATCACGCGGTTGTCCCGGTGACGGTCTTTGAGCGACTTCAGTGAATTGCGGATCTTCATGGCGAAACGCTTCCGGCTTCTCGAATTGTCGGGAAAAACGAGGCGCCGCCCTATGTCGGGGTCAGGCGGAAGTCAAGTCTCGCGCGCCGCTTTTCGCCTCGGCGGCGCGGCTTTTCGAGAGTTTCGCTTCCCAGGCGAGGGCGTCGGTGACGATCCGGTCGAGCGACGCGAATCGGGGCTGCCATCCCGAGCGTTCGATCAGCGCGGCATTGTCCGCGACCATCATCGCGATGTCGCCGGGGCGGCGCGCGACGATGCGATGCGCGACCGGCCGGCCCGATGCGCGCTCGACCGCCTCGATCACCGCGCGCACCGAATGGCCGCTGCCATAGCCGCAATTGAGCACATGGCTGGACGCGGGATCGTCGACCAGCAATTCGAGCGCGCGGACATGCGCATCGGCGAGATCGCTGACATGGATGAAGTCGCGTACGCCCGTGCCGTCGGGCGTCGGATAATCGTCGCCATAGACGTCGAGTCGTGCCCGGGCGCCCGCCGCAACCTCGGTCGCGACCTTGATCAGATTGGTGGCGCCTGCGGTCGATTGACCGGCACGGCCCTGCGGATCGGCGCCCGCCACGTTGAAATAGCGCAGCGCGCAATAGTTGATGGGATGTGCGGCCGCGGTGTCGGCCAGCATCATCTCCGTCATCAGCTTTGACGTGCCATAGGGGTTGGCGGGGCGGGTCGGCCAATCCTCCGCGACCGGCCGGTCCGACGGAATGCCGTAGACCGCTGCGGTCGACGAGAAGATGAAGTGCGCAACATGCTCGGCGACCGCGCTTTCGATCAGGGCGCGGCTGTTGGCGGTGTTGTTGCGATAATATTTGAGCGGATCGGCGACCGATTCGGGGACGATGATCGAGCCGGCGAAATGCATGATCGCGCCGATCTCATGGCGGGCCAGCGTCGCGCGCGTCGCAGCGATATCGCCGACATCGCCTTCGACAAAGGCGGCGCGCCGGTCGACTGCCTCGCGGAATCCGGTCGAAAGATCGTCGAGCACCACCACCGGCCAGCCCGCATCGAGCAATGCGAGCACGGCATGGCTGCCGATATAGCCCGCGCCGCCCGTGACCAGCACGGGCATCCGGCACCGTGCGCCGCGACGCGCACGGACAGGGGTCTGCATGTTCATGGCGCCACGCTAGCGTGATTTGGTAAGCAATCCGTGAAGCTTGCCGGATCGGACGATGGCGGAGCGCTCGGTTTTGAGGCAGAATCGGCGTGCCGTTCGTTGTGGAGACGGCGAGTCGTGTAAAAAGGAATGCGAAATGGCGGCCCCTTTCACCAAGGCCCTGATCATCGGCGCGGCGCTGGCGCTTTCGGGATGTGCGACAAGCCTGCCGTCGGTGCAGGTGACGCGTTTCCATCTCGGCCAGCCGATCCCGCCCGGGGGCATTAGCGTTCAGCCCTTCGTGTCGGACGGCGGCCTCGAATTCCAGACCTACGCCAGTGCGGTGCAGGGCGAATTGACCCGGCTCGGCTATCCGGCGGCGGGGGCCGATGGCGGCCAATATGTCGCGATCGTCAGCGCGATGCGCGACACGCGGGAAGCGTTGGCGCGCCGTTCGCCGGTGTCGGTCGGCATCGGCGGCGGAACCGGTAGTTATGGCGGTGGCGTCGGGCTGGGTGTCGGCATTTCGCTGGGCGGCAGGCCCAAGGGCAGCGTCGTCACCGAGCTGCGCGTCCAGATCAAGCGGCGCGGTGGCGGCGATGTGGTTTGGGAAGGGCGTGCCCAGCTCGAAGCACGGGAAAATGCGCCCGCGGCACAGCCGGGCATTGCCGCCGGAAAATTGGCGGCGGGATTGTTCAGGGACTTTCCCGGAGAGTCGGGGCGCACTATCACGGTCAGATGACCTTCAGCATCAGTAGCGATTTCGACGGCGGCAACATCAAGCTGATCGCCGTCGAAGGCGACCGGGTGGATCTCGAGATCGTGCCCGACCGCATGTCCGATTTTTACCAATGGTTCTATTTTCGCGTTTCGGGCGCGGCGGGGCGCGACCTGACCCTGCGTATCCTGAACGGCGGAGGCGCGGCCTATCCCGGCGGCTGGCCCGATTACAAGGCGCGGGTGAGCCATGATGATGCGACCTGGCATCAGGCCGATACCGATTATGCCGACGGTGTGCTGACGATCCGGACCAGGGCGGAGGGCGACGCGCTGTGGCTCGCCTATTTCGCGCCATATTCGAGCGATCGTCACGCCGCGACGGTCGCGCGCATGGCGGCACAGCCCGGCGCCTCACACAGGGTGCTCGGACAGTCGCTCGACGGCAGGCCGATCGATCTGCTGAGCCTGGGCGAAGGATCGAAGCAGGTCTGGCTCTATGCCCGCCAGCATCCCGGCGAGACCATGGCGGAATGGTGGATCGAAGGCGTGCTGGACAAGCTCGTCGATCCCGACGATGCGGTGGCGGCGCTGCTGCGGCAAAAAGCGACGATCCACATCGTCCCCAACATGAATCCCGATGGCGCGGCGCGCGGGCATCTGCGCACCAATGCCGTCGGCATCAATCTCAACCGCGAATGGCATGAGCCGTCGATGGACAAGAGCCCGGAAGTCTATCTGGTCCGTGCCGCGATGG
>JASBTC010000130.1 GCA_030148625.1 Sphingobium sp.
CGATCATGCGCGCGGCCGATATGAAGCGCGCCCATCGGATCGAGAAAACCACCGTCCCGGAGCGCGGCGCCCGACGCGGTCGTCAGCGGCTGGATGGCGGGGCCGCCATAGGTCTCGCTCCAGAACGCCGCCGAACGCCCGGTCGCGTGATAGCCCGGGCTATCCTCGGCCTCGATCATCGCAACCGAGACATGCGGCGCCAGCTCCGCGGCCAGGCTCGCGCCCGCAATGCCGGCGCCGACGATCACGATGTCGTAGCGCATCAGTCGACCGGGGCGTGCCTGTCCAGGAAATCATCGATCGCCGCCAGGGCACGATCGCGCACCGGTTCGACTTCCCGCAGGATCTCATGCGCTGATTCGTCACCGAAGCGCATCAGCTCGGCATTGGGCAGGCGATGTGCGGCCTCGCGGATCGCCGCCGGACGCACCAGCCTGTCGCGATCGGCACATAATAGCAGTAGCGGAGTCCCCACCGCTTCCAGGCGACCGGGCAAAAAACTGTCGAGAGTCGAACGATAGGCCACCGCCAGCCATTTCCAGCTTGGCGGCCCAAGCGCAAGCTCGGGTTTCGCCGCCTTCCACCACAGTTCGTCCTCATAACGATCGTTCGAATGGGTGAGGAACTTCCGGCGCGAGGCCCCGGGCGGTGCCGGGCGTTCGTTGCTCTTCCACGCGGCGCGCGCGGGATCGCCGATCCGCGCCATGAAGCGCGCGACCTTTTCCGCGATCGCGGGGCTGAACGGCGCGCTTTGCAGTCCGAGCATCGGCGCAACCAGCGCAACCGCGTCCGGCGCGATCCGCTTCTCCTCCAGCGCGCGCAGCACCAGATGCCCGCCCATCGAGTGTGCGACGATCGCATGCGGACCGGGCGATGATTCCCGAAGTACGGCGAAACGGGCCGCAAGATCGTCGATCCAGGGTGCGAAATCGTCGGCATGACCGACCAGCGGATCGGCCGCGAAACGCCCCGAGCCGCCCTGCCCGCGCCAGTCGAAGCTCGTCACCCGCCAGCCGCGGCGATGCCAATGCGCGAAGGATTCCAGATATTTCTCAAGGATATCACCGCGGCCACCCTGAAACAGCAAAGTGCCGCGTGCAGGCGCCGTATCGACCGGCCAGTCGAACACGCGCAGCGGCCAGCCATCGGCCGCCGGCTCGTGACGGATCACTGCCCCGCGCGGGACGGCTCGACGGTCGATCACCGCAAATTCTTCCGAAGCATCAGCCATGACCTTGGTTACGGTTTCGTAAGGCATAGCGTCTAGGCCTAGCGGTATGACCGGGGGAATTTTAACGAATATTCTAGTGGCCGCGCTCGGCTGCCTGCTGCTCACGGCGGTATATACCGACCTCAAGGGCCGGACGATCGAGCATTGGACCAACGGCGCCATCGCGCTGCTGGCCCCCATCTACTGGTGGGCGGCCAGCTATTCGCTATGGCCCGACGTCGCGATCCAGATCGGCATCGCGCTTGGCGTGTTCGCGGTCTTCACTGTGGTCTATGCAACCGGCGCAATGGGCGGCGGCGACGTGAAATTGCTCGGCGCCCTCGCGCTGTGGCTGCCGATCATGCCGTTGATCAACATGCTGTTCATCATGGCGATCGCGGGCGGCGTGATTACCATCATCGCGGTAATCGGCCACAAGATCAGGAAAATGCAGGGTAAAATCGAAGTTCCCTATGGCGTTGCAATCGCCGTGGGCGGGTTTTGGGTGATGTCCGAACAGTATTTTAACCAATTTGCTTGATGAAACATCGCGGGCCTTTTTGGGGGGGCCGGCTCAGAGGGTGAGAGACGTCATGGACGTAAAGAAGATCGCATTGCTGGTTGGCGCACTGTTCATTGCAGCAGTGACCGCTTTCATGGCGAAGAGCATGTTCTCCGGCGCCTCGGCGCCGAGCGCCGCGGCGGCACCGACAATGCCGGCCGGGCCCGAAGTTCTCGTCGCAACCCGCGCCATGCCGGTGGGGACGATCATCGAGCCGGACAGCTTCCGCTTCCAGCCCTGGCCGAAGGATCTCGTCCAGAGCGCCTATTATATCAAGGGTGAAGTCGATCCAGCCGCGCTTTCGGGCACCGTGGTGCGCTACGCGATCACCGCCGGCCAGCCGATGACCCAGGGCTCGCTCGTCAAGCCGGGCGATCGCGGCTTCCTGGCCGCGGCACTCGGCCCGGGCATGCGCGCGGTGACGGTTTCTGTCGGCGCCGCGACCAGCGTTGCCGGTTTCGTCTTTCCGGGCGACCGCGTCGACCTGGTGCTGACGCAGGAAGTCGGTGGCGACGGGCCCGCGCTCAAGACCTCGGAAACGATCATCCGCAACCTGCGCGTGCTCGCCACCGACCAGCGCACCACCAACACCAACGATGAAGGCAAGGCCGAAGTCAGGACCTTCTCCACGGTCACGATCGAAGCGACGCCGAGGATCGCCGAGAAGATCGCGGTCGCGCAGACCATCGGTCAGCTCTCGCTGTCGCTGCGCTCGATCGCCGACAACACCGCCGAACTGGAGCGTGCCATCGCCGCCGGCGAAGTGTCTGTGCCCGACAATGCCGATCCGAAAGCCGAGAAGCAGATGCTGCTCGCCATCGCTTCGCGCCCGATCGACACCGACACCACCTTCGTCACCGGTGCCGATGTCTCGCGCTTCCAGCGCCGCTCGCTCCCCGTCGCACCGCGCCCCGTTGCATCGGCGGAGCAGGGTGGCTCGGCGCCGTCGGCCGCTTATGCGCCGCGGGGTCCGGTCGTCCGGGTCGCACGCGGCAACAATATCACCGAAGTTCCTGTGGGGGGAAAGTAAGATGCCAATCGTCAACATGACCAAGCGCCAGGCGCTGGGGACCGCGCTTGCCGCCGTCCTCGCCCTGGGAGCGGGCACGGCTGGAATAGCCCCGCTCGAGGCGCAGCCCAATGGCGCTTCGCAACCCGCCAACACCATCAATCTTTCGATGGGCCGCGGCACGCTGGTGAATCTCTCGTCACCGATGTCCGACCTGTTCGTGGCCGACAACGCCATTGCGGATGTCCAGGTCCGTTCCGCGACCCAGCTCTATGTCTTTGCGAAGGCGGCCGGCGAGACGACGGTCTACGCCACGGCCAAGTCGGGCAAGGTGATCTATTCGGCCAATGTCCGGGTCGGCACCAATATCGGGTCGGTCGATGCGATGCTGCGCCTGGCGATGCCCGACGCACAGATCCAGGCAACGCCGATGAACGGCCTGCTGCTGCTCACCGGCACCGTCGCCAGCCCCAATGACGCGGCAGAGGCCGAGCGCCTCGTCCAGGCCTTTATCGGCGCGGGTAACCAGGTCGTCAGCCGGCTGCGCACCGCAACGCCGCTCCAGGTCAATCTCCAGGTCAAGATCGCCGAGGTCAGCCGTGAATTAAGCAAGAAGATCGGTTTCAACCTGCTCACGCAGGATCCGACCGGCGGCTTCGCGTTCGGCCTCATTCAGGGCCGGACCAACGCGGTGAAGATCGACGCGACCGGCAAGGCGACTTTCACCGGTGTCGAGGGGTCAACCACCCTTGCCGCGGCAGGCAGGCTTTTTGGCCTCGACGTGCTCGGCGCGCTCGATCTTGCCGAGAATGATGGCCTGGTCACGACGCTCGCCAATCCGAACCTGACGGCGCTCTCGGGTGAAACCGCCAGCTTCCTTGCCGGTGGCGAGATACCGATCCCGACGAGCACCGGCCTGGGTCAGGTAGCGGTCGAGTTCAAGCAATACGGCGTCAGCCTGTCCTTCACGCCGACCGTTCTCGCCGATGGCCGCATCTCGATGCGGGTCCGCCCCGAAGTTTCGCAACTCTCCAGTGCGGGATCGGTCACGCTGAACGATTTCCAAATCCCCGGCATCACCACGCGCCGGGCGGAGACGACGGTCGAACTCGGCTCCGGGCAAAGCTTCGTCATCGGCGGACTGTTGAGCAATTCCAGCAACAACAATGTCGAGAAGGCACCGTTCCTGGGCGACCTTCCCGTCCTGGGCGCCCTGTTCCGTTCCAAGCGCTGGAGCCGCGCCGAAACCGAGCTGGTGATCGTGGTCACGCCTTATCTGGTCAAACCAGTCTCGGCGAACCAGATCGCGCTGCCGACCGACGGTTATCATTCGCCCAACGACGCGGAAGGTTTCCTGCTTGGCCAGACCTTCAAAGGCAAATCGGGACAGAAGCGGCCGATGCCATCGGCAGGCGCACCGCAGACAGTCGGGCCGGGCGTTTCTCCGGACAACGGCCCGAGTGCCGCGTTGCCCGCCGGCGGGCTCCCGGGCGACGCGCCTCGGCAACCGGCCACACAGGTGGCGAAAGCGCCGGCCGCTACGCAGCCCAACGGCAATCCCGCGGCCAAGCCCGGCTTCAGCTTCGATTGATTGAGAGGGTTTCCATGAACAGCAATCTCATCCGCAAGGCCGCCAGCCCTGTCATTCTCGCGCTCAGCCTCACGCTCGGGGCGTGCGGCGGCACCCGCAATACGGGTATGGAACCGGTGCATCAGCCGGTCGTCAACCGGCTCGACTATGCGCTCGATCTCAACACCGGCGGAAATGGCGGCCTGGCGGATGGCGAGTCCCGGCGCCTTGCCGGCTGGTTCGATACGCTGCACGTCGGCTATGGCGACCGCATCTCCATCGACGATCCTTCGCCCTATGGCAGCGCGGCCAGTCGCGATGCCGTCGCGGCCGTGGCCGCCCGCTATGGCCTGCTCCTGAACGACGGTGCACCGGTCACGACGGGTGCCGTCGGGGGCGGCATGGTCCGTGTGGTCGTCAGCCGCATGTCGGCCTCGGTGCGCGGATGCCCGGACTGGAGCCGCCCGTCGCAGCCCGAATATGAAGCGTCGACCACGTCCAACTATGGCTGCGCATCCAACGCCAATCTCGCGGCGATGATCGCCAATCCCGAAGATCTCGTTCGCGGACAAACCGGCAGCACCGACCAGCAGGTATCGAGCAAGGCGATCCAGACGTTCCGCAACAAGGCACCGACAGGCGCCGGGACGATCAAAACAGAGAGCAGCAAGGGAGCACAATGACATGAACGCACCGTGGAATCCTTCGCGCGGCGCGGCGCTCCGCGAGCCGTTCAGCGCCTATGTCTGCGACGAGACGACGGCCGAGACGCTGCGCTCGGTCGCGGTCGAGCTCGGCTGGCTGCCCGACAAGGTCAACAAGGGCGGGCTCCGCAACGCCGTACAATCGCTCTCGGTCTCGGCGAGTCCGAACCTGCTGTTCGTCGATCTGTCGGAATCGGGCGATCCGCTCAACGACATCAACGCGCTTGCCGAAGTCTGCGAACCCGGCACGATCGTGATCGCGGCCGGCCAGGTCAACGATGTCCGCCTCTATCGCGATCTCGTCGCCAGCGGCATTCAGGACTATCTGCTGAAGCCCCTCAATCCCGACCAACTCCGCGACGCCTTCGCCCAGGCCCAGGCAACACTGAGCACGCCCAAACATGTCGATACGGGCATCGAGCGTCCGCATGTCATGACCGCCGTCATCGGCGCGCGCGGCGGCGTTGGGGCGTCCAGCATCGCAACCTCGCTCGCCTGGCTGTTCGGCGAGAAATCCAGCCGCTCGACCGCGATCCTCGATCTCGATGTCCATTTTGGCACCGGCGCGCTGGCGCTCGATCTTGAGCCCGGCCGCGGCCTGACCGATGCGATCGAGAATCCGAGCCGCATCGATGGACTCTTCATCGAACGCGCGATGGTGCGGGCAAGCGACAAGCTTTCGGTCCTTTCGGCCGAAGCGCCGCTCAGTCAGTCGATGCTGACCGACGGTTCGGCCTTCTTCCAGCTCCAGGAGGAACTGCGCGCCGCATTCGAATGCACCGTCATCGATCTGCCGCGCAACATGCTCGTCCAGCATCCGCACCTCCTGCAGGAAGTCCAGGCAGCCGTGCTTGTGACCGAATTGACGCTCGCTGCCGCGCGAGACGTCATCCGGATCCTGTCGTGGTTCAAGAGCAACGCGCCCCAGTCGCGCATACTCGTCGTGGCCAATCGCGTGCCGACCACCGGCGCACCCGAAGTGAGCCGCAAGGAGTTCGAGACCTCGATCGAACGCAAGGTCGACATGATCGTCCCGCTCGACACCAAGATCGCGGCACAGGCAGCAAAGCTCGGCAAACCATTGGCCGAAGCCGGCAAGGGTTCGAAAGTCAGTCAGGCGCTGCTCGAGCTCTCCAATCGTCTGCTTTCGACGGTTGAGGCGGTCGCGGACACCGAAGGGAGCCAGAGCAAGGGCAAGTCCCTGCTCGGCAAGCTTGGCGACATCAAATCACTGATGCCCAAGGCCAAGCGGGCGAAGACAACGGCCTGAGGCCGCTGTCGGAATTAAGCGCCGGATATCCGGTGCGGTTGGGGGAATGGGCCGATGATGCCGATAATGCCGATAATCATGCTGACGATCGGGACGTTCGCCGCCCTGTTGCTGGTTTTCGTGGCATTTTCGGGCCCGTCGACCAGCAAGGCGCTGTCGCGACGCCTGTCGTCGGCGAAGGATCGTCACGCCGCATCGGCCGCCGCCTCGATCGAGGCGCAGATGCGCAAGGCGATCTCCGCGCGCCAGGCGACGAAGATGGACAATGTCGCTTCACAGATCCTGCCCAATCCCGCGTTGCTCAAACAGCGCATCGCGCGGACGGGCAAGAATTGGACGCTGGGCAAATATGGCGTCGCCTCGCTCGCGATCGGCCTAGGCTTCATGACGTTGTCGATGCTGTTGGGCGGGCCCTTGGCACTGTCTATCCTGGTGGGCGTGATGCTGGGGCTCGCAATTCCCCATATGGCCGTCAGCTATCTCATCAAGAAGCGGATAGCGACTTTCACGACGCGTTTTCCCGATGCGATCGAGCTGCTCGTGCGTGGCCTGCGTGCCGGCCTGCCGATCTCGGAGACGCTGACCGTCGTCGCCAAGGAGATTCCGGGACCGGTCGGCGAGGAATTCGGCACCGTCGGCGACAAGATCCGCATCGGCCGCACCATGGAAGCAGCACTCCAGGACGTCGCGGACCGGCTTGGCACGCCGGAATTCCAATTCTTCGTGATCACGCTCGCCATCCAGCGCGAGACTGGCGGCAATCTGGCCGAGACGCTGTCCAACCTGGCCGATGTGCTGCGGAAACGCGCACAGATGAAGCTCAAGATCAAGGCGATGTCGTCGGAATCCAAAGCGTCCGCCTATATCGTCGGCTCGCTGCCCTTCTTCGTCTTTGCGCTGATCTACGCACAGAGCCCCGATTATATGGGCCAGTTCTTCAGCGATCAGCGGCTGATCATCGCCGGAATCGGCGGTCTGGTCTGGATGGGGATCGGCAGCGCGATCATGGCCAAGATGGTCAACTTCGAGATCTAAGGGGCGGATAGAGACATGACCAACGCACCTGCCGGACCGACCCTGTTGGGAGTCGACGTGATCTGGGTGGCAACCATCCTGGCCGCCGTCGCGACCTTCGCCATACTCGTCGCGCTCTACGCAGCGACTACCGTGCGCGACCCGATGATCAAACGGGTGAAGGCGCTCAACGCACGGCGCGAGCAACTCAAGGCCGGTATCGTCGCGTCAACCTCCCGCCGCCGCGCCAAGCTGGTCCATCAGAGCGAGACCACCGACCGTATCCGCGAGTTCCTGAAGACCTTCAAGGTGTTGCAGGACGAGCAGGTGAAAGCGGCGCAGATCAAGCTCGCCCAGGCGGGCATCCGGTCAAAGGATCTGGCGGTCACCGTCATCTTCGCGCGCATGATCCTGCCGCTTGTGATCGGCGGCACGGTCGTGCTCGGCGTCTATGTGCTCGACTGGTTTCCGGACTGGAGCGCGATCAAGAAATTCGGGCTGGCGGCCGGTGCCCTGATCCTGAGCTACAAGGCTCCGGACATCTATATCAAGAACAAGATCCAGAAGCGCAGCGACGCGATCCGCAAGGGTCTGCCCGACGCGCTCGACCTGCTCGTGATCTGCGCCGAAGCGGGCCTTACCGTCGATGCCGCTTTCGGCCGCGTCTCACGCGAGCTCGGCCGCGCCTATCCCGAACTGGGTGAGGAATTCGCGCTCACCGCGATCGAGCTGGGCTTTCTCACCGAACGTCGCATGGCGTTCGAGAATCTGGCCTCGCGCGTCGATCTCGAAGCCGTTCGCGGCGTCGTGACCACCATGATCCAGACCGAGAAATACGGCACGCCGCTCGCCTCGGCGCTGCGTGTTCTTTCGGCCGAATTCCGCAATGAACGCATGATGCGCGCCGAGGAAAAGGCCGCGCGGCTGCCGGCGATCATGACCGTGCCGCTGATCCTGTTCATCCTGCCCGTGCTGTTCGTCGTGATCCTCGGCCCCGCGGCCTGCTCGATCTCCGACAGCTTCCTGAGCGGGAACGCCACGGGCGCGACACCCTGACAGGATACTGCCCCGGCATGAAAGCCGGGGCAGCTCATTCACGCCTTCAGCGCGGCCTGCGCGGCGGCCAAACGGGCGATCGGCACGCGATAGGGTGAGGCCGAGACGTAATCGAGCCCGGTCTTTTCACAGAAGGCGATGCTGGCGGGGTCGCCGCCATGCTCGCCGCAAATGCCCAGCTTGATGTCCGGCCGCGTCGCCCTGCCCCGCTCCGCCGCCAACGCGATCAACTGACCGACACCTTCGATATCCAGGCTGACGAACGGGTCGCGCGCAAAGATGCCCTTGTCGACATAGGTCGTCAGGAACCGGCCCGCATCGTCGCGGCTGACGCCGAGCGTGGTTTGCGTCAGATCGTTGGTGCCGAAGCTGAAGAATTCGCCGACTTCGGCGATCTCGCCCGCCATCAGCGCGGCGCGCGGCAGCTCGATCATCGTGCCGACCAGATACTCGACGGTCGCGCCACGTTCGGCGAACACCGCCTGCGCAGTCTTGTCGACGATCGTCTTCATCAGCTCCAGCTCGCGCTTCGTCGCGACCAGCGGGATCATGACCTCGGGGATCGGCGCGTCGCCCGACTTCGCCGCCACGTCGAGCGCCGCCTCGAAGATCGCGCGCGCCTGCATCTCGTAGATCTCGGGATAGGTGACGCCGAGACGGCAGCCGCGATGGCCGAGCATCGGATTGACCTCATGAAGCTCGGCCGCACGCCGCTTGAGCATCTCGATGCTGACATCGGCGGCGGCGGCAACATCGGCAAACTCCGCCTCTTCATGCGGCAGGAATTCGTGGAGCGGCGGATCGAGCAAGCGGATCGTGACGGGCAGGCCCGCCATCACCTCGAAGATCTCGGTGAAGTCCTTGCGCTGTTCAGGCAGCAGCTTCTCCAGCGCCGCGCGGCGGCCCGCCTCGCTGTCCGCCAGGATCATCTGGCGCACCGCCGTGATCCGGCCGGCGTCGAAGAACATATGCTCGGTGCGGCACAGGCCGACGCCCTCGGCGCCGAACTCGCGCGCGGTGCGGCAGTCGAGCGGGGTTTCCGCATTGGCGCGCACCTTGAGCCGACGGACCTTGTCGGCCCATTCCATCAACGTACCGAAATCGCCGGCCAGCTCGGGTTGGACGGTGGGCACCAAGCCCAGCATCACTTCACCCGATGCGCCATCGATGGTGATGATGTCGCCTTCCTTCACTTCGCGCGATCCGACGCGCATCAGCTTGGCCTTCGCATCGATCGCAAGCGTGCCGACGCCCGAAACGCAGGGACGGCCCATGCCGCGTGCGACAACAGCAGCGTGACTGGTCATGCCGCCGCGCGCCGTCAGAATGCCCTTGGCGGCGTGCATGCCGTGAATATCCTCGGGGCTGGTCTCCGTGCGTACCAGGATCACCGCATCGCCCATTTCGGCGCGCTTCTCCGCAGTGTCGCTGTCGAACACCGCCATGCCCGAAGCCGCGCCCGGCGACGCCGGCAACCCTTTGGCCAGCACATCGCGCGGCGCATTGGGATCGAGCGTCGGATGGAGCAGCTGGTCGAGCGCAGCCGGATCGACGCGCGCAATCGCTTCCTCGCGCGTGATCAGGCCTTCATCGGCCATGTCGACCGAGATCCGCAAAGCCGCTTTCGCAGTGCGCTTGCCGGAGCGGGTCTGGAGCATCCAGAGCTTGCCCTGCTGCACGGTGAACTCGATATCCTGCATGTCGCGATAATGCGTCTCGAGCAGGTCGAACACGCGCGCCAGTTCCTCGAAGGTCTCCGGCATCGCCTCTTCCATCGAAAGCGGCTTGGCCCCTGCCCGCTCGCGCGCGGTTTTTGTCAGATATTGCGGCGTGCGGATGCCCGCGACGACGTCCTCGCCCTGCGCGTTGATCAGGAACTCGCCATAATAAGCGCGCTCACCGGTCGCGGGATCGCGGGTGAACGCCACGCCCGTTGCCGAGGTGTCGCCCATATTGCCGAACACCATCGCCTGGACGTTGACCGCGGTACCCCAGTCACCGGGGATGTCGTTCAACCGGCGATAGACCTTGGCGCGCTCGGACTGCCACGATCCGAACACCGCGCCGACCGCGCCCCAGAGCTGGTCGTGCACGTCCTGCGGAAACGGCTTGCCCCATTGCTGTTCGACGAGCGACTTATACTCGGCGACCAGCGCCTGCCAGTCCTCGGCACCCATCTGCGTATCGAGATGGAAGCCCTTGTCTTCCTTGGCGATCTCCAGCGCTTCCTCGAACGCGCCGTGATCGAGCTCGAGTACGACGTCCGAATACATCTGGATGAAGCGGCGATAGCTGTCCCAGGCGAAACGCGGATCGCCCGAGGTTTCCGCCAGCCCTTTCACCGTCTCGTCATTGAGACCC
>JASBTC010000137.1 GCA_030148625.1 Sphingobium sp.
GGGGAGGGGGACCGCCGACCGCAGGTCGGTGGTGGAGGGGAAATGCGATGGCTCATTCTCCTCGAAGCCGGTGGGAATCCCACGAGAATCTTGCTCGAAAGTCCCGCAGGGCGGCTGCATCCTCTTTCCCCTCCACCACCAGCCTCTGGCTGGCGGTCCCCCTCCCCATCGCTTCGCGATAGGGAGGAGAGGGGCTTGCCGTCTCGGGCTCCGAATAGAGCCCCGGACACCGGTGCACGAACGCGGGAATGACAAGATGCGTTAATCCAGCTGGATCAGCCTCCAACCTATCTCACGACAGGGCAACAGGAGGCCGCGATCAGATGTTGATGCTGGTCGGGATCAGGCTGGGCTGCAGATAGGGATAGGGCGCCTGGCGTTCGCCGTTACGGGCGACGATCCGGGCCTCGACGGCCTGCAACGCCGCCTGGAAACGCGACAATGCGCAATCCGCGCCGATGATCGTGGGATCGCGGAACCAGGCGGGATAGGGGAAGTCGTTGCTGAGATAGGTGCCGAGCGGGCGGTAGAGCACCGAGCCGAGTGCGCGATGTGCCGCGGAAGATGTCGATCGACCGTAGCGGCGTCAGACATTGCCCGATTTGCGTTGGGCGCGATAGCGAAGCGGGGACAGGCCGGTCCAGCGTTTGAACGCGCGCGAGAAGCTGGCCGTCTCCGCGAAATCGACCATTTCGGCGACACGCTCGATCGAGAGATTCGAGTGATCGAGCAGCGATCGCGCGCGCTGTTCGCGCACTTGATCGAGGATCGTGCTGAAACTCAAATTCTGTTCCGCCAGCCGTCGGTAGAAACTCCGCTCGGACATGCCGAGGTGGCTGGCGGCTTCGGTCGCGGATGGAAAGCTGCGCGCGGAGCGCACCAGCAGCGCATAAAGCTGGCTGACCATATCGTCGCTGACGCGCGCTTCCTCCAGAAGGCGTGCGCATATCGATCCATAGGTTTCCTCGAGAAGCGGGCTGGCCATCGGCAGGCTCGCCTTGCCCGCGCCGGGCACGAATACCCAGCGGGTCGATACTGCGTTGAAGGTGACCGGAACGCCGAGGGTCGTTTCGATATCGAGCCATCCCTGGGGGCGGTCGAGGACGCTTTCGATGTGCGAGAGCAGTCGTGATTGCGGATGCATGTCGTTCAGGAATCGCGTGACCGACCCAAGCGCACGTTCCTGACAGAATTCCCGAAGATCCGGCGGTGCAAGATTGTCATGGGCGCCAAGGCCGATCATCTCGCCATCCTCGTACAGCGGCGTATATTGCATCAAGGAATAGGTCAGCGCCTGAAACGCCGCGAGAACCTTGAATCCCTCTTCCACCGTATTGGCCGCCAGCACGGCAAGCCCAAGCGGGCCGTAGGTCATCAGCCTGTAGCGCAGACCGGTGCGGAGCCATGCGCCGGGCAGGCCACGGGTCGCGTCGGCAAAGGCCTGTTGCAGGCGCAATTCCTGGATGCCGGACACTTCGGCATTGGGGTCGTCGAGCAAAGCGGCTGGAATGCTGGCCGTTGCCAGTATCGGTTGCCATGCCAGCCCTTCTTCCTCGACCGAGGACCGCATGATCCGCAGGCTGTGGTTGGAGTATTTGAGTGTGGCCAGCGACTCCGGTTTCAAAGCACCCCTCCATTTTTGGAGGACGCTAGTTCGCGTGGCAGGATAAGTCAAAAAATAGTCAGTTTGGAACATTGTTGCGGCGAAGGGCACGTGTTCTATTCATCGTCGCAGAGTGCCATCGGGCATCAGGACTGACAGGAGAGCGAGCATGAGCCAATTGGCACCAATGACGGTCGCGCCCGCGAATGACGTTGCCACGCCGCGCGCATTTTCAGCCTGGGATAGCGCGCCGCGCGTCAAGCTTGGTCCCCTGGGCGCCGAGCCGCCGCTGCCGGGCATTGTCGGAGATCTGCACGGATCGCTTCACAGCTTCGCCGAACGCACGATGCGGCCGATCGGCAAGACGCTCGACCGGATGAGCGCGGCGGACGGGATCGCGACGGGATCGCCATTGTGGGATTTCTGGCGCGACTATCAGGCACTCGGCATCGATATGGCGACGCTGGCGTCGTTCACGCCCGAAGAAATGCCGGTCGTTTTCGCCGTGCTGTTCGAGGAACTTGGCTGGGGCGATGCCGGTCTCGCCATTTCGGCGGGCGCCGGCATTTTGCCGCACTATATGGCCGCTAAATTCGGCAATGATTTCGTTGCCAGAACCTATCCCGAACCGATGATCGGATGCTGGGGCATCACCGAGCCCGATCATGGCAGTGACTCGATCGATCCGGGGCAGCAGGTGTTCCATGCGAACGGGCAATATGGCCGTCCGAACTGCGTTGCGAAGATCACCGACGGCAAGCTGATCATCAACGGACAGAAATCGGCCTGGGTCTCGAACGGTCCGATCGCGCAGCTCTGCATCCTGTATTGCGCGGCGCAGACCGGGGACGGCGCCGCCGATCCGAAGCGCGGCGCGGTCGTTGTCATACCGCTCGATGCGGCTGGGGTATCGCGCGGCAAGCCGCTGGAAAAAATGGGGCAGCGCGCATTGCCACAGGGCGAGATCTTCTTCGACAATGTCACGCTCGATATCGACCATCTTCTGGTCGCGCCGGAGGATTTCAAGAAGGGCGTCTATGCCATTCATGCGGAGGCGAATGCGCTGATGGGCGCAACCTTCACGGGGTGCGCGCGTGCCGCCTATGAACACGCCTATGCTTATGCGCATGAACGCAAGCAGGGCGGGGTGCCGATTATCCGGCATCAGGATGTCGCGCGCCGGCTGTTCCACATGGCCCGCAAGGTGGAGGTGTCGCGGGCGATTTCGCGCCGGGTGACGACCTTCAACATGGCGAACGACATGCCGTCATTGCCCGCCGCGATGTTCGCCAAGACGACATCGACGCAGAATGCCTTCGAAGTGGCGAGCGATGCCGTCCAGATGTTCGGCGGCAATGGGCTGACGCTCGAATATCCGGTGGAAAAACTGCTGCGCGACGCGCGTGCGTCGATGATCGAGGATGGATGCAATGAGGTTCTTGCACTGAAGGGTGGAGTGGGTCTGATCGACCCGGATTTGCTGCCGCCCAGCGCCTGACCAACCGGTCAAACGGAAACTGAAATCTTGGGAGAGGCCGGATGCGGCTTTTCCCGACGGGGAGGATGTGCGTGAAACAAACAGCCCTCATTGCGGGTGTCGGGATGACGCGGTTCGGGAAACATCTCGATCGCAGCCTGTCGAGCCTGGCGCATGAAGCGATCGGGCAGGCGGTGGCGGATGCGGGCATCGAGATTGGCGATATCCAGGCCGCATGGGCGGGCAATGCGGCGGCCCCCGTCATCACCGGGCAGGTGTGCATTGCCGGGCAGATGATCCTGCGTGGCCTTGGCATCGGCCGCATCCCGGTGATCAATGTCGAGAATGCCTGCGCCACGGCGTCCACAGCATTCCAGCAAGCCTGCACGATGGTGACGCTTGGCATCTACGATGTCGTTCTCGCATTCGGGGTCGAGAAACTTTATCATGCCGACAAGGCGCGCACCTTCGCGGTGTTTTCCGGCAGCATCGATACCGAGCATGCCGACGCGTTGCAGGCCTATGTCGATGCGGGGCGGTCCGAAACGGGCGAGGATCGCCAGCGATCGCTGTTCATGGACATCTATGCGCGGATGACGCGCGATTACATGGCGCGCAGCCCGGCAACATCCGAGCATTTCGCGATGGTGTCGGCGAAGAACTCCTTTCACGGAAGCCTCAACCCCCGGGCACAATTCCGTGACGTCGTGAGCGCGGCGGAGGTGCTTGCCGCACCGATGGTTTCACCCCCGCTGACGCTCACCATGTGTTCTCCGATCGGCGACGGTGCGGCGGCGGCGGTGATCGTATCGGAACGCTTTGCGCGCCGGCACGGAATTGCGGCGCCGGTGCGGGTGCTCAGCTCGCTGGTCGCAAGCGGATATGACGAAGTGGATGGCGAACCCGGCCTGCCGGAATGGGCGGCGGCGCAAAGCCGGGAATATTCGGGCGTCGGGGCGGAAGACATTGATTGTGTCGAACTGCACGATGCGACCTCGCCCGCTGAGCTGATCTATTACGAGGCGCTTGGCCTGTGCGCGAAGGGCGAAGGCCCTGCGCTGCTTGAAAGCGGCGCAACCAGACTGGGTGGCCGGGTGCCGGTCAACACGTCGGGCGGCCTGGTCCGCAAGGGGCATCCGATCGGCGCAACCGGCCTCGCGCAGATTTTCGAACTGACCGAGCAGCTGCGTGGCCGCGCGGGTGCGCGCCAGGTGGACGGCGCGCGCGTGGCGCTGGCCGAAAATGGCGGTGGTTTCCTTGGCACCGATGCAGCCGCGATGGCGATGACGGTGCTCAGTGTCTGACCCGCTGAAAACCCCCCTGCAGATGGTGCTGGACGGTGTCGAACGGCATGCCGATCTGGATGTGCTGACCTTTGTCGAAGTCGGCCCCGACGGGACGCTGATCGAGGACGTCAGGACCTATGCCGATCTGCTGCTGAACGGCCGCCGGATCGCCGGCGCATTGTCTGCCGAAAATATGGGCGACGGCGCCGCGTTCGCGATCATCATGCGCAATCACGCCGAATTCGTGGATGCAATGATCGGGTCCGAGATTGCGGGCACGATATTCGTCCCCATCGATCCACGGACGCGCGGCGAGAAGCTGCTCTACATGCTGCGCTTCGCCGGGTGCCGGGGCGCGTTCGTTGCCGATTACGCGCTGTCATATCTGCTGGATGTCCTGGCGGACTTGCCCGAGCTGGAATGGATCTGGGTGCTGGGCGATACCCAGCAGACGGTCACCGGACCGGTCAGGATGGCCCGTTTCACGGATGTGATCGGCCGGGCCGTGGCGGTCGAGGATCTGCCGAAACCGGATCCGACCAGGCCGATGCAGCTTCTCTATACGTCCGGCACGACGGGCGATCCCAAGGCGATCGTATCGCCCTATGCCCGGTTCGCGGCGGTGGGCACATTGGGGCACGCGATCGGCTTGCGGCCCGATGACCGGCCTTATACCGGCCTGTCCCTGACCCATGCCAATGCGCAGCTGATCACACTTGGCAATGCGCTGTCGGGCGGTTTGCGGCTGGTCATCAGCCAGCAATTCACCAAGTCGCGCCTGTGGGAAATCCTCGCCCATTATGATTGCACCATGTTCAGCCTGCTCGGCGGCATGGCCATCGCCATCTATGCTGAACCGCCGGCACCGCACGATCGCGGGCACAAGGTTCGCTATGTGTTGAGTGCCGGCATGCCGGAAGCATTGTGGCACCCCTTTGCTGAGCGCTTCGGTGTCGAGATATTCGAATTCTTCGGTGCGGCCGAAGGCGGGCTGACGCTCAACCCTCCGGGGGCGGGGCCGGCGGGATCGGTCGGCAAGCCGCCCGCCGATACGATCTGCACGATCTTCGACGAGCAGGATCGCGAATGCCCGCCGGGCACGATCGGTGAAATCTGCTTCCGTCCGGTCACTGGCGATCAGCCGCCCGTTGTCTATCTCCGCAATCCGGAAGCCTCGAAATCCAAGGTCCGCGATGGCTGGTTCCGCACGGGCGACGCGGGATACAAGGATGAACAGGGGTGGCTGTATTTCGCCCACAGGATCAGCAACTCGATCCGCCGCAATGGTGATTTCGTCAGCGCCAGCCATATCGAGGCGGAGATCTCCGCGCTCGACGGCGTGGCCGACGTGCATGTCTATGGGGTGACGACGCCGGAGAATGCGCCGGGCGAAAAGGAAGTGATCGCCGCGATCGTTCCCCAATCCGGCCGGACTTTCGAGCCTGCGGGAATATTCGAAAGATGCCGCGCCCGGATCGGCGCCAATGCGGTGCCGAGTTTCGTGCAGATCGTCGAAGAAATTCCAAAGACTGCTTCGGAAAAGCCGCAGGAGCGGTTCCTCATCCAGATGCTGGCTGACGGCCGCAGTACGATATTGAACGCATCAGGAGCCGTTGTGACGGTTACGCCAAAGGGAGGACAATGATCATGAAGGAACCCGTCGTCGTATATGGCGCCAGCGGATATACCGGAAAGCTGATTTCCTGGCATCTCGCCGAAGCCAGGATCCCGTTCATTGCCGCGGGACGCAATCGCAAGCGGCTCGAAGAGCAGATGGCGCTTGTGCCGGAACTCGACGGTGCGGCGTACAGTATTGCCGAAGCACCGAACGAAGAGGGGGCGCTGACCGAACTCTTCAGGGGTTCGAAGGTCGTCTATAACGTCACCGGCCCGTTCATGAAGATGGGGGAGCCCGTCGTGCGGGCCGCGCTCGCCGCGGGATGCCATTATCTGGATACGACGGGCGAGGCGGATTGGATGCGCCACATCCGGGATCGTTATGGCGCCGACTTTGCCAAGGCCGGCCTGCTGCTGGCGCCGGCCACCTCTTATATGTGGGCCGCCGGCGTGCTGGCCACCGAGATCGCGCTGGAAACGCCGGGGATCGACACGCTCGACGTGCTGTATCTCGCGGATTCCGCGACCAGCGTCGCCTCCACCCAGTCCTTCCTGCGGATGTGCACGGTTCCCCAATATTATCTGGAGCACAACCAGCTCGTCATGTGGCCATTCGCCACGGCGTATCCTGCGATTTCACCGGACTCCCATCGCATCTTTCGTGCGCTGCCCTGGTCCGGCGCGGGGGAACCCGTGTGGTACGAACAGGACGATCGCGTCCGCAACTGCGCGACGCTCGTGGCTTTCCGCAGCGAAGCGATGTTCGGCGCGGTCATCAATGCGCTCGAGGAATTCGAACGGCGCGCCCGGCACCTGTCCACCGCCGAACAGGAACAGGTATCCGACGAAATGGCGGCCGCGCTGGTTTCGGAAGAACCGGGCCGGGAAAATCCGGATCTCAATCGATCGGTGATCTCCTGCATCGGGCGCGGAAATTGCGGCGGCGTGAAGGTCATCCTGCGCGGCAATTCGCCCTATATCCAGACGGGCCTGCTCGCCGCCGAAGCGTGTCGCCGCATCCTGAGCGGACAATTGCTGGCGACCGGATTTCAATCCCCCGCAAAGGCCTTCGGCGCGCGCAACCTGCTCTCCGCCATGGCGGCCGGTGGCTACCACTCATGGGACGCGCAGATCACCCCGTAACACAGCAGGACAAGATAAAAGGGAGAGAGATTATGCCTATGAAGTTCGCAACGATCCTGCTGGCGACGGCATCGATCGTGCCGCTGACCGCGATGCCGGCCTTCGCCCAATCGGACCCTGCGCCCCCTGCCGCCGACGAAGCTGCCGCCAGCGATGTCGGCCTGGCGGATATCGTCGTCACGGCGCAGAAGCGGTCCCAGAATCTCCAGGACGTGCCCGTCGCGGTTTCCGCGCTGGCCGGGGAGGAATTGCAGTCACGTGGCGTCAGCGAGACGTCGGACCTTCAGGGTTTTGTCCCCAGTCTTCAGATCACCACGCCTTATGGCCGCACCCAGCCCAATTTCTCCCTGCGCGGCGTATCGGTGGCCAACGAGTTCTCGGCGTCGACCGCGTCGCCGGTGGGTGTGTATGTCGATGAGGTCTATCAGAGTTTTCGGGCCAGCCACGGCCAGCAGCTCTATGATCTCGATCGCGTCGAGGTGCTGCGCGGGCCGCAGGGCACGCTCTATGGCCGCAACACCACCGGTGGCGCGATCAGCTTTTTCAGCAACAAGCCGCGACTGGGCGACAGCAACGCCACGATCACCGCCGGCTATGGCAATTTCAACACCAGGACGCTCGAGGGCGCGGTGGAAGCGACGCTGATCCCGGATGTGCTGGGGATCCGCTTTGCCGGCACCTATGCCAAGGGCGATGGCTGGCAGTACAACCCCGTTCAGGATCGGCATGTCGGCACGACCAACACCGTGGCCGGTCGCGTCTCCGTCCGCTGGAAACCTTCGAGCGATCTCGACATCAATCTGAAGGGCTATTTCGCGCGCGACAATCCGCTGGCGCCCAATCCCTATGCGCTGGGCCAACTGGCCGGTGGCCGTGACGTGCTGGGCTATTCGCGCTTCGATCCCGCGCAAAATGGCGGTCGCGCACTCAAGGGCAACGAGGTCGCCGCCGATACCGGCGGTCGCTATTACACATCGTCGAAGGGGCTTGCGCTCAACATCGCGCTGAACCTGAGCGATCACGTCTCGGTCACGTCGATCACGGGGTACGACACCGGAAAATATCGCAACTCGCCCTTTGATTGCGATGGCTCACCCAACAGCGTGTGCGCGTTGCGCTACAATTCGAAGAGCAAGAATTTCAACCAGGATCTGCGTTTCAACTACAAGAGCGACAAGCTCAATCTTGTGGCCGGCCTCTATTATGGCGTCGACAAGATCGACACGCGCAACGAAATCGATTTCTTCGGCGTCCTGAAGCCGCTGCTGCTCAGCGCGGGGGCACCCAGTTCCTTCTTCAATGCGCCCGTTTCAGCGCCGCAGGCGGCGGCGTTCGTCCCCGCCTTTGCGGTCAATCCGGCGCTGAACCCGACCGATCCGGCAAGCTGTGCGCCGGTCGCGACAGGCAACCCCAATGGTTTCCTCGATGCACGTTCGCTCATCGCCCTGCTGACCGATATCCAGGTCAACAATTCGGTCGGCGGCGGATTTGGCGGGGCGATATCGGCCGCCTGTCGCGCTGCGGGCGCACCGCCCTTCGGGCCGATCAGCGGGGAACAACGCTACACCGTGAAGCGCCCCTCGGCTGCGATCTATTTCGACGGCAGCTATGATTTCACCGATGCGCTGACCGTAAGTGTCGGCCTGCGTTACACGATGGACAAGGTGAAATATCTGAACGGGCGGACGGTGCTTTACGATCTGGGCGGCACGATCCGCGCCAGCACCATCCCCTATACCTTCCCCTATAATGCAAACGCCCCGGCGCTGGAGCAGAAGGAAAAGGCTAATCGCCTGACCGGGCGCATCAACGTCGCCTATAAATTCGCCGACGATGTCATGGGCTATGTGAATTACAGCCGCGGCTATCGCAGCGGCAGTTTCAACGGCCTTGCCTATCAGGGCACCAATCAGGTCTATTATATCCAGCCCGAGCAGATCAACGCCTATGAAGGCGGCCTGAAAACCCGCTTCTTCGATCGGCGCGTCCAGCTCAACCTGGCGGGCTTCTATTACGACTATAAGAACCATCAGGTAACGCAGGTGATCGGCGCAACGACCTTCACCAGAAGCGCGAACGGTCGCCTTTATGGTGGCGAGGCGGAGCTCAGCTTCCAGGCGCTGCACAATCTGCGCTTCGATGCGTCGATGAGCCTGTTGCGCAGCAAATATTCGGGCAATGTGATGGATCCGACCAATCCGTCGAGCCCGACACGCAATGTGAACGGCAATCCCTTTCCCAATGCGCCGCGCTCCACCTTCTCGGCCGGGTTCGACTGGGATGTGCTGGACAATGATGTCGGCAAGCTGACGCTGCGCGGCGACGCCGCCTATACGGGCAAATATTATTTCGATCCGTTCGGCGATTATGGTCAGTCGCCCTGCGATCGCGCCGGCGTTCCCGGCAACATCCGCCCCGCCGGTCCCGCGATCACCTGCGGCAATCCGGGTTACTGGCTCGCCAATAGCCGTCTGACATTTCAGAAAGGAGACTATTCGGCGAGCCTCTGGGTGAAGAACCTGACCAACAAATATTATTATACC
>JASBTC010000139.1 GCA_030148625.1 Sphingobium sp.
ACATCGAGCATATGCTGTCCCATCTCCCGACCACCGAGGCCAGTCGGGAGATGATCGCGGCGATCTGGCTGCACGACATCGTCTACGACCCGCGCGCTGCGGACAATGAGGAGAAATCGGCCGAACAGGCCCTTCGCGATCTGCAGGGGGTGGATATCGACGCTCAGCGCGTCGCTGAGCTGATCCGCAGCACCAAGCGTCATGAATGCGGCTCTGCGATGCAGAATCTTCGCAATGACCTCGATCTCGGCATCTTCGCGGCATCCCAGAGCGGTTACGGTCGCTACGCGGAGCGGATCAGGATGGAATATGCGTTCGTGCCGCGGGATATCTACACCGCCAACCGTATCCTCGTCCTCGAACGCTACAACGCCATGCGGATATTCAGGACGAACCGGTTCGCGGATTGGGAGCCGCACGCGCATGCCAATCTGCAACGGGAGATCGAGCTGCTGCGCGATTCCGGCGCTGTGGGCGGCGTGGGCCGCTGACCGTCAGGCGGGCCGGTTACGCCACGCCGCGTCGACGATCTCGTTCAATCCGGTCGGCTGGATCTCCAGTTTCACGAATTGCGCGAACACCGCGTCCCACCAGCCGTAAAATGCTCTGAGATCGGCCGCATCGCGGACATAGGGCGTATATCCGGCCTCCAGCGACGGCGAGTGGAAGGACAGGCTGAAGATATCCGTCCCCTCCCCCGCCAGCACGCGAATCGCTTCGCAGGCCTCGGCCGCGCCATAGCCCTCCGGGGTCAGCGGCACGCGCGTGAACAATCCTGTGCGCGACAGGACACCCTCGCCGCGCGGAATACGCTGGCTGATCCGGTGAAGCGACCGGCCGAATCCGCGCAGGTGCCCGATGAACGCCGCGGTCAGCGGCACTTCCAGCAAGGTGCCGTCCGGCCCCGCCCAGAAAGGCTCGAGCCCGAAATCCAGGAAATCGGGGCCGCCCTCACCATGATAACGGAACAGGCTGCGGACCGAGACGTCGAGCCGATAGCCGAGCGATTCGAGAATCGCAGCGCTGTTCGGACCAATGCCGTAACGGCCGGCGCGATAGATGTCGGGCCGCTTGCCGAAACGCTCGGCGATACGCTCCGTCAGCGCCACGATCTTGGCGCGTTCGAGCGCAGGCGGAAGATTACCGCAAAAGCTGTTGCGCGGCGTCAACTCCTCTTCGAACGGCGGATTGACCCAGGTGTGGAGCTGGGTCCCGATCGTGCAGCTGCCGCGCTCCAGCCAGGGCCTCAGGATCGCGACCGCTTCGTCGCTGTCGGCAATGGGATGATCGACGACATAGCAGGGCGCGACGCCGTTCGCCTCGAACATCGCCTGCCCCTCGGGCAACGCACGGACCGTCTCGGTCGCGACGTTCTCGCGCGCAAGCGGCTTGGTCCAGTCGAATTCCTCCTCGGTGTCGCACACCACGAAGAATCGACGGCCGAAATCCCGTGCCAGCGGCGCATGCGCGGCCACCGGTGGCGGAATATCGATCCGCACGCCCTTGTTCGATTCGCCGATGTCGGATTCGCCGACGGTCATGTCCCCGGCCATGGCCTTAGCCACTATTCTCTCCCGCAGCCGGCGTGCCGATCGCACCGGGGAGGATGAGCGCGAAGCTATCCGCACCGATCACAAACTGCCCCCCCGCCGCCAGCGCCAGATTGCGGACCAGCCGCAACGCGAACCCCAGCCCGAGCAGCGGCGCTTCCGGCCAGTCGCCGTCCGGACTGTACCCGGGATCGAGCAATGCGCGCTCGTCCTGCTCGCCCAGGGCGCGCGGTCGCCCGACCCGCAGCGCGACCTGCGGCGTCTCCGGCTCCAGCTTGACGCTCAGCGCCTCGCCGCGCGCGGTGACCGCGATCACGGCCGCAAGCAGGCGCGAGAACATGCGCTCCAGCGCGGCCGGGTCCACCGACAGCGCAGGCAGGCCCCGCGCAACCGCGACGCGGAGATGGACACCGCGATCGTCGGTGAGCGGAGCAAGCTCTCCGCAGATGCGTTCGAGCAGCGCCGCGCCGTCGACGCGTGCACGCTCCAGCCGCAATGCGTTGCTGTCCACGCGCGCCGCCGTGTCGAGATCGTCGACCGCGCCGAGCAGCCGGCGGGCCTCACCCAATATCTCGATCGCCTTGGCGCGATAATCCTGTGCCGCGGGGCCGAGCATCTGCCGGTCGATCATCTCGGCGAAGCCCAGTATCGCATTGAGCGGTGTCCGCAGTTCATGGACGAGCTGGCGCAACGATTCGGGTGGCAGCGCCGATCCGTAAAGCCCCATGCCCGCCGGGACACGCGCGACCTCGTCGATTCGCGGCCGGCGCGCGGTGCCGCGATAACCGGTGAATCGGCCATCCTTGGAATTGAAGAAGGGAACCGCTGAAATCCGCCATTCGCCCGATGAGGCACCACCACCCGCGACCGAAAGCCGCGCGTCGCGGAACGGCGCGCGCCGACGATAGGCGCCGGCGACGTGACCGTCGACGCCATGATCGTGCGCATCGGCCACCGCCGCCATCGAGATGCCGATCAGCGGCTCGCGCGGCGCGCCTTCCACCCAGGTGACGATGCCGTCCGATCCGGTCTCGAACCGGAAATTGTCGGCGTGTGGCGGCTCGATGCTCGGCCCCGCTTCGGCAGCGGGCAACGGGCGGTCGCGGCGATAGGCGGCGATCCGATCGACCAGTTCGCGAATCTGGACACCCCCCGTCAGCGGATCGGGCTCGGGCGGCCCCTCCATCGGGCCGGGGCGCTCCTGCTCCGCGGCGACGCGTTCGGATGTCGGGCCGGAGATGACCATATCGGTCGCGCCGAAGCTCGCCAACGCCTGGCCGACCACTGGATCGAGGTCGGTGCGATGGCGCAGGAGTGCGCGGACCGGGGGCGCCAGCCGCGGCAGCAGAGATTTCCACTGATCGGCATCGAATCGCACCGTGCGCGCCAATGGCGCGACGATGCCGGCCCCGTCCTCGGCGAAGAAGACGAACAATGCCGGCGGAACACGGCGACCGGCCAGCGCGCGTGCAGCCTGTGCGCGGTCGGATGCGGGAACCGCGCCGCGCCAGGCGCGCAACGTGCCGTAGACGGTATCCGCCTGATCGTCGTCAGTTCGGGATTGGGCGACGAGATCGACGAGTTGACGCCAGGCGACCCGGCGTGCCTCCGGCGTCGCGCCCGATCGCGCAATCACCGTTGCCGCCATGTCGTCGAACCGCAAACTATGGTCCCCTCGGGCTGCCGGGCGACGCCACGGCCATGAGATTGGTGGATAGCCAAGGGGACCCGTCAGGGGAAGGTGTGAAAAATCGCCGTTGCAATGTGGGACAATTGCAATGGCTCGCAATTAAATTATACAGTTGGCGCTATACGGGAATGGAAGTTCTTCAGAATGGCGCAATTGTCCATCGACGATCTCGATCGTCAGATTCTCGCCCTTTTGCAGGGCGACGGACGCATGACGAATGTCGAACTCGCCTCGCGGATCGGGCTCACGGCCCCGCCGTGCCTCAGGCGAGTCCGCAGCCTCGAGGATGCCGGGGTGATCCAGGGCTATAATGCCCGGCTCGATCAGGCGGCGTTGGGGTACGGCATCACCATCTTCGCGATGGTGAGCCTCCGCAGCCAGGCCGAGGCCGATCTCCAGGCATTCGAGCATCATGTTGCCGACCTGCCCGAGGTCCGCGAATGTCACATGCTCAATGGCGAGATCGATTTCCTGCTCAAGATCGTCGCACGCGACCTCCAGAGCTTCCAGAATTTCCTCACCTCAAAGCTCACGCCAGCACCCAATG
>JASBTC010000140.1 GCA_030148625.1 Sphingobium sp.
AAGTGTAGATACCGCCAGGCAAGCCGCCGTCCGGCGCGCTGGCGCGGACATATCCGGCGTTGATCTCGATGACCGCGCCGAACGCCTCCAGCGCCTTGAGGTGCAGGTCGATCGGCCGGTTGCCGATCGCGCAGCCGCCGGGCAGCGATACGGTCGCTTCGCCCGCGCGGGCCACCAGCGGACCGAGCACCAGGATCGAGGCGCGCATCTTGCGGACGATGTCATAGGGGGCGACGGTGGAGGTCACCTTGCCCGCCCGCAGCGTCATCACGCGACCGAAATCCTCGGGGCGTGCGCCTTCGACCATGGTCGAGACGCCGAGCTGATTGAGCAGGTGTCCGAAGCTGTCGACATCGGCCAATCGCGGCAGATTCCGGAGCGTCAGCGGCTCGTCGGTCAGCAGCGCGCATGGCAGCAATGTGAGTGCCGCGTTCTTCGCGCCGGAGATGGGAAGGCGGCCTTGGAGCGTCCTGCCGCCCCGGATGATGATGCTGTCCATTCCGCCTCCTTAGCCGCTCGCCCCCGGCTCACGCAAACGGGTCACAAGTCATTGCACCTTATCAATAAAATTGGAGCCGCATTGATCGGTGTTAAGGCGCGCAGGCGAATCCATCCGCTAGGACGTCTGTGTGCGGGAAATCACCAGGTCCTATTGATGACGCGAAGCTGCTTCGCAGAACGTCTGGAGCGGTATCTGCCGCTGACCGAGCATGAAACGCGCGCGCTCGCGGCGCTGGAGGATCATCAGCGCGAACTGGCGCGCGGCACCACCATCGTGCGCGAGAATGATGCGAGCGACGAGATCTACGTGATCCGTCGCGGCTGGGTGATGAGTTACGTCATCCTCGCCGACGGCAGCCGGCAGATCCTGCGGCTTCATTTTCCCGGCGACATGATCGGCATGTCGAGCACGGCGTTTTCGGAAACCCCCGAGACATTGGTCACGTTGAGCGAAGCGGTGATCTGCCCGTTCGACAAGAGTGCGCTGCGCGTGGTCTTCGAGGCGCATCCGCGCCTCGCCGCCTTGTTCTACATCGTCGCCCAGGCGGAGCGTGTGTCGCTGACCGATCGACTCGCTTCGCTCGGCCGAACCTCGGCCAAGGCGCGGGTCGCGGCATTGCTCGTCGATATATTGGTGCGGCTGCGTTTCCTGAACGCGCAGATCGTCGACACCATCCCGCTCAAGCTGACGCAGGAGGAGATTGGCGATGCGACCGGGCTGACCGCGGTCCATGTCAACCGGATGATGCGCGTGCTGGGCGAGGAGGGGCTGATCGCGCGGCGCGACGGCCATATCCGGATCCGCGACGAAGCGGCGCTGGCGCACACCGCCAACTATGTGAACCGCTATGCTGAACTCGATCTGCGCTGGTTGCCGAAACCGCGTTAGTATCAAGACCCTACAAGAGCCCGTTCGTGTCGAGCGAAGTCGAGACACGCTGCACGGGGCCCAACGTCCCTCGACTTCGCTCGGGACGAACGGTGTGATTGAGGACGCGGGAAATGGCGAAACCTTGACCGCGCCGTCCGGTCGGGTGATTGATCGTCATGCTCGCAACAACCGCCGTCAGCACGATCGCGCAGACCATCCAGCTTTCGGTCGCGCCGGTGTTTCTGCTCGCGGGCATCGGCGCGATCCTGAACGTGATGGCCGGGCGGCTGGGCCGGGTGGTCGATCGGGCGCGCATGCTCGAACGGCTGCATCCCCAAAGCACCGGGCCCGAGCATGACCGCCATGTCTGGGAATTGCGGCTGCTCGACCGTCGCATCACCGTGATCAATGCCGCGATCTCGGTGATCGTGATGAGCGCGATCGCAGTCTGCCTGCTGGTCGCGCTGCTGTTCGTCGCGGAACTCACGCATCTCGAAATCGGCAATGCGGTCGCGATCGTGTTCGTGCTGGCAATGGCGCTCCTGATCCTCTCGCTCGGCCTGTTCCTCCTCGAAGTCCGGCTGGCATTGCGCAGCATCCGCATCCGCGAGGAACTGCTCGAGCGCGAAAGCCGCCGCCGTATTTTGCCTTGAAGACGCCGCTGCGCTATGGGGCGCCTCGTCATGACCCCCGATTTCCAGCTTGAGGCCCCGCTTGCGAAGCGGCGTATCGTCGTCGCCATGTCGGGCGGTGTCGACAGTTCCGTGGTGGCGGCGCTCGCCGCGCGCAGCGGCGCCGAGACGATCGGCATCACGCTGCAGCTCTATGATCATGGCGCCGCGGTGGGCCGCACCGGCAGCTGCTGCGCGGGGCAGGATATCCGCGATGCGCGCGCCGTCGCCGATCGCCTGGGCATCGCCCATTATGTGTTCGATCACGAAAGCGCGTTCCGCCAGTCGGTGATCGAGGATTTCGCCGACGAATATATGGCGGGGCGCACGCCGATCCCCTGTGTGAAATGCAATATGGGGGTGAAGTTCACCGATCTGTTCCGGCTGGCGAAGGAGCTTGGCGCCGATTGCCTGGCCACCGGCCATTATGTCCGCCGGGTCGTCGGCGATGACGGCCCCGAATTGCATCGCGCCGCCGACCCTGCGCGCGACCAGAGTTATTTCCTGTTCGCCACGACGCGCGCGCAGCTCGACTATCTGCGCTTTCCACTGGGCGGCCTGCCCAAGCCGCAGGTGCGTGAGATCGCCGCCGAGCTCGGCCTGGCGGTCGCGCTCAAGCCCGACAGCCAGGATATCTGCTTCGTGCCCGATGGCGATTATGCCGCGATCGTCCGCAAGGTGCGGCCGGAAGCGGATACGTCGGGGGAGATCGTCGATCTGGCGGGACGCGTGCTGGGCCGTCATCGCGGTTTCATCCATTTCACCGTCGGGCAGCGCCGCGGCCTGGAGATCGGGGGGCAGGCGCAGCCGCTTTATGTTGTCCGGCTGGAGCCCGAGACCCGCCGCGTCGTGGTCGGCCCGCGCGAGGCGCTGGCGGTCTCGGCGGCCGGTCTGACCGACATCAACTGGCTGGGCGGCAAGGCTGATGGTCCGCTCACCGCCAAGGTGCGTTCGCTGGCAAAGCCCGTTCCTGCGCGGTTGGCCGGCGGACGGCTGATGTTCGATGCGCCGGAATATGGCGTCGCGCCGGGGCAGGCGGCGGTGCTCTATGATGGCGACAGGGTGCTCGGCGGCGGCTGGATTGCCGCGACCGAGCCCGCCATGCTGATGGATGCCGCGTGATGCGTGACGATCCGCGCTGGCGTGCCGCGAGCCGCAATCCGCGTCCGCAATGGGCGTTTTATGCCCTGATCCTGCTGCTCGATATCGCGCTGGTGATGCTCATGCTGGGCGCATTGGTCGAACTCGGCGACTGGGTGGAGGATCTGATCTGGCCCGGCGGGGTGGAGTGGGTCGATTGATCGCGATTGCTCCACGCCTTGAATGAACGCATTTTTTCCGAGCCGTCGGATGTTCCGTCGGACCGGAAAATGCTCTAGGCTTCTGACCGGTCGGCAGTTCACCCAGGCGTCGCTGTCCCGTTCGGGAAGCTAAACCTGCCTATATCGTTTCTTCACGGTCACTCGTTTCGTGCCGCGTCGTAAGCCAGCGACCATCGACATCCCCGGATCGGCACTGTTCGAGGACTGATGATGCCAAAAATTCCACTGCCATTCGCTGCGCGGGATATCTCCGCACTGGCCCGGTCGCTCGTCCGCGAGCTTGACGGTTGCGCCACGCGGCCCACGCACGTTCAGATGCTGAACATGCTCGCGCGCGGCGCGGGCTACCGCAATTACCAGCATTTCCATTCCCTGCTCATGGCGCGGTCGCGGCTCGAGGCGCCTGCAGATGCGGAGCCGCCGGTCGACCATCGCCAAGTCGAGCGGGTCGCCGGTCATTTCGATCCTTCGGGCGTGATGATCCGCTGGCCATCGAGAACCAGCCATCAGGCGCTCTGCCTGTGGGTGTTGTGGGCGCGATTGCCTGCAGGGGACGTGATGACCGAGGGGCAGATCAATGCGCGGTTGCGTGCCAGCCACGCGTTCGGCGACCCCGCGATCCTGCGTCGGGCAATGTTCGGCGATCGGCTGGTTGAGCGCACGCGCGATTGCCGTGAATATCGGCGGATCGAGCGGATGCCGCCGCCCGAGGCGATCGCGCTGATCCGCCATCTCGGCCGGCGTGCCATGCCGAACCCGCCCTGATGGCCAAAAAAGGCCGGCGGATCGCTCCGCCGGCCCTTTTTCACCAGGGAATGAAGACGTGGTCGTTCGTCGGCGCGCGGCGCCTCAGGCGACCTGCGCGGCCTCGATCTCGATATGGCCTTCGATATCGTCGGGATCGCGCAGCACATAGCCGCGGCCCCAGACGGTCTCGATATAATTGTCGCCGCTGCATGCCAGGCTCAGCTTCTTGCGCAGCTTGCAGATGAACACGTCGATGATCTTGAGCTCGGGCTCGTCCATGCCGCCATAAAGGTGGTTCAGGAACATTTCCTTGGTCAGCGTCGTGCCCTTGCGGAGCGACAGCAGCTCCAGCATCGCATATTCCTTGCCGGTCAGGTGGACGCGCGAGCCGTCGACCTCGACCGTCTTGGTGTCGAGATTGACCGCGAGCTTGCCGGTCTTGATGACGCTCTGGCTGTGGCCCTTCGACCGGCGGACGACCGCATGGAT
>JASBTC010000141.1 GCA_030148625.1 Sphingobium sp.
GCATCGACTGGGCGATGACGGCGTCGCGGCCGCGCGGTGCGAGAATGACGGCGCCCTCGGCGCTGGTGCGGTTCACGGAACGATCAATCCCTGTCCGCGCCCAACAATCCCTCACCGTCCCCTATCAAGGTCGGAACGCCCCGCAATACGCCCTGGAACTGCGTCAGCGGCTCGCCCAGCGTGATCCCGCTCTTGCCGATCATGAATTCGCGGATCGTGTCCTCGTGTGAACCGGTCCGCTTCTTCACGACCGAGATCGCCCTTCGAACCCGTCCAAGCGCCTCGAAATACCGAAGCAGGATTACGGTATCGGCCAGATAGGTTACGTCGACCGGAGATTTCATGTCGCCGACAAGGCCATGCTGCGCCACCGTCAGGAATGTCATTACACCCTGGCGATTCAGATATTGCAGCAATTCGTGCATGTGCAGAATCAGCGCATGCTCTTCCGGCATCGCCGCCTGATAGCCATTGAGGCTGTCGATCACGACGGTGCGCGCTTCGTGCCGCTCAACGCAGTTGCGAACGCGTTCGGAGAATTCGCCTGGCGTGAGTTCGGCCGCGTCGATCTGCTCGATCAAAAGCTTGCCGCTGTCGATCATTGGCTCCAGGTCGATGCCCAGACCTTTGGCGCGTTCGATCAGCAGGCCGAGTTCCTCATCGAAGACGAACATCGCGGCGTTTTCGCCGCGCCGGACCGCCGACTGGACGAAGCTGAGCGCAAGCAGCGATTTGCCGGTGCCGGCGGGACCCAGCACCAATGTGCTTGCGCCGCGCTCGAAACCGCCGCCGATCAATGTGTTCAGCTCGGCATTGTCGATGGGAACCGCTTCACGGTTGAAGCCCGATCGATGCTCCGCCGAGACCAGCCTGGGAAAGACACGGACACCACCGGTATCGATCACGAAATCGTGATAGCCGCCACGATAGCGGCGACCGCGATATTTGAGGATACGAAGGCGCCGCCGCTCCGCGCCATAGGTGGGCGACAATTCCTCCAGGCGGACCACGGCGTGCGCGACGCTATGGACGGTCTTGTCCATGACGTCGGCGGTCAGGTCGTCGAGCATCAGGACAGTGGCTCGATGGCGCGAAAAATAGTGTTTGAGCGCCAGGATCTGGCGGCGATAGCGCAACGAACTCTGCGCAAGCAGCCGGATCTCGGAAAGGCTGTCCAGTACGATCCGCGACGGTTTGATGCGCTCGAAGGATTCGAATATCCGCTTGGTGGTTTCGCCAAGCTCCAGATCGGACGAATAGAGCAAACTCTGCTGCTGCTCCTCGTTGAGCAGGCTTTCCGGCGGTACCAACTCGAAGATCTTGAAATTCTTCCGGAAGGTCCAGCCGTGCGAAGCCGCGCCGTCCCGCAATTCCTCTTCGGTTTCGGACAGGGTGATGTAGAGAACTGACTCGCCGGCTTCGGCGCCCGCCATCAGGAACTGGGTGGCGATTGTGGTCTTGCCGGTGCCTGGGCTTCCCTCGAGCAGAAACAACCGTCCCTTGGAGAAGCCGCCAGCCAGAATATCGTCCAGCCCGGTTACGCCCGTGGTGTTGTTCGGCATCATCCCTCCGTGTTTGGCGCTTGAGGCATCATAGTTGAACGATTCCGGAGCGGTATTGATCCAGGTGAGCGCGGCAATCGATTGAGGTGGGGGAAGAAACAAAAGAGTGAAGATGCCGAAACCTTGGTGTTTTTCTGGTGCAATGGACCCGATCGCGCGCGCCATGCTAGCGTTCGCGACCATCTTCATCCGCGTGCGGCCTGCTGTCCGGCGGCGCGCAACTCCGGACGAGGTCTTTGATGCTGCTGCTCCTGACGCTGCCGATTCTCGCCGCTCAGATGGCGTCTCGAACCGTCGATATTCCGGACGAGGATACGCGTGCATGGTGGCGTGCGACCGAGGCGCTGTCGGGTGACGAACTGGAGGGCCGGGACACCGGATCGCCAGGCCATGCGCGTGCAGCGGAACGGGTGGTCCGGTCGTTCGAACGCAACGGATTGAAGCCGGCCGGTGAGAACGGCACCTGGCTGCAGACGTTGCGGCTCGACGAAGTTGCCGTGGCGAAGCCCGGCACACGGATCGTGGCGGGCGGTGCCACGCTTCGCTTCCTCCACGATATCACGCTTCGGCCAAGTGCCGGTATGCCGCGCAGCTTGAACGCGCCGATGGTCTTTCGCGGCTATTGCGGCGCGGACGTGCTGGGCGACGTGCGCGGCAAGATCGTGCTCTGCTACGGATGGCGCCGCGCCGGATTGACGAACGCGACCGAGCGGCAGGACGCAGTCGAGAGGGCTGGCGCTTCGGGGTTGATCACCATCGCCGATCCCGGCTTCACGATCGAGCCGATACGCTGGCCTGCCGCCTACGCGCGGACGATGACGATGCCCGGTGAGGGCGCACCAGCCGGCGATCGCATGCTGGTGGCGACGCTCAATGCCGATGCGCTGGCGCGCGTGCTGGGGAAGGGTGTGGATGCGGCGAAGCTCATCGCCGACGGCAGTGCGGGCAGGCCGCTCGCCAATGCGGATCTGCCCGGCCGGTTCGTCGCCAAGTTCGACGTGCGGTCGCGCGCGCTGAAGTCATCCAATGTGCTCGGCCTGCTGACTGGTACCGATCCCGTGCTGAAGGACGAGGTCGTTATACTGTCGGCGCATCTCGACGGCTATGGTTATGGCGAGCCCATCGATGGCGACGGGCTCTATAACGGCACGCTCGACGACGCGGCCTATGTTGCGCTGCTCCAGCGACTGGCCGAACGGCGCGGCGGCAAGGGCTATCGGCGTACGATCCTGTTCGCGGCGTTCACCGGAGAGGAGAAGGGGCTGTTCGGCGCGCGTCATTTCGTCGCCCATCCGACGGTTCCGTCCGGGTCGATTGTTGCCAATATCAATCTCGACCAGATCCGGCCGATCTTCCCGCTCGAACTGCTGACCGTCCACGGGCTCGATGACACCGGCCTGGGCGATGCCGCGCGGCGCGCGGCGGCGCCGCTCGGCATCACCGTCCAGCACGACCCCGAGCCCGAACGCAATCTGATGCGCCGGGCCGATCATTGGCCGTTCATCCAGGCGGGCATTCCGGCGACCGGCTTCGTCTTCGGCTATCGGCCGGGCATGGATTCGGAGGTGCGTTATCGCGAATGGTATCATAGTCGCTATCACAAGCCGCAGGACGACCTGACCCAGCCGATGGACTGGGCGGCGGCGGCCAAGTTCAACCGCTTCTTCTACGATATGGTCGACATCGTCGCCGACGCCGATGCGAAGCCGGCATGGCGTGCGGACAGTCCGTTCCGGCCGGCAAATGCCGCGGGAGCCGCCGCCATACAGCCATGTCCCGCCGATCCGGCTGCGGTCACGGCGGTGACGGAGACGATCCGCGGCCTCTACGTCGCGCTGGCCCGCGAGGATCACGCGGGTTTTGCGCGGGCGACTGCGCCGTCCTTCTACGCCTATGACGGCGGACAGCGTTTCAAGGGCGTCGAACTGCTCGATCTGGTGCGCAATGCCCGCAAGGCGGGCATGATGTTCGAATGGAATCCGGGGGTGATCAAGGCGCAAGTCAGTTGCGACATGGCATGGGCGTCATGGGAGAATGTCGGCCGCGCCGGCCCCGCAGCCGCTCCCGAGCCGGTCACCTGGTTGGAATCCGCGGCGCTCGGCCGCCGTGATGGGCGCTGGGTGATCGAATTCCTCCACGCCGGACGTGCGAAGAATTAGGCAGAGATCGGAATTCAGCGAACCCGCGCATCGCGCGGACTGAAACCCGTCCACCGCTTGAACGCGCGGGAAAAGGCGCTGGGGTCGGAAAAACCAACCAGATAGGCGGTTTCGTTGACCGATGCCTTGCGTCCGCTCAGATAGTGCAGCGCCATCTTGTGGCGCAGAGCGTCGACCAGCCCTTCATAGCTCACATCTTCGCGCTTGAGCCGGCGATAAAGCGACTGGCGGCTGAGGCCGAGCTGCGTCGCGATCGTTTCCATGCCGATATCGCCCTTGTGCAGCACCGGGATCAGCAGGGCCTCGACGCGGCCGCGCACCGTCTGCGTATCCTCCAGGCTCTTGAGCAGCCGGTCGGCATGGTCGCTCAGCACGCCGAAGACATAGCGGTTGGGATTGTGCAGTTCGATCGACAGCCATGAGGGATCGATCATGATCGCGTTGCGGTCGCTCCCGAAAGTGACGGGGACCTTCAGGACACGGGCATAGTCGGCGGCGTGGCCCGGCTCGGCATGGGTGAAATGGACCGCCTTGGCGAAGGGCGCATCCGGAAAATGACGTCGCGTTTCCGAAATGAAGCGCGACCATGTCGATTCGGTCATTTCCGGAAAGCTGTTGGCGTCGGTGCGCATATCGACCAACCACAATTCCCCGTCGATCCGGGTCAGTTCGAAGCGTTTTCCGCGGCCGGGAAGCGCGACTTCGATCGCCAGCTGGCCATAGCGGTTCAACTCGGCCAGCGCCTCGCCCATTGTGGGGGATGCATAACAGATCAGCCCGACGACCGAGAATTCCCTGAAATCCTTCGCGGCGCCGAGATGCAGCGCGAATGCGGGGTCTTCGCACAATTGCTTGGCGGCCCTCATCAGCGCGACATAGCGCGAGAAGGCGATGCGATTGTCGGGATCCCGCAGATCTTCGGGATCGATGCCGGAGCGTTCGACAAGCTGCTTCCGGTTTGCGCCGCGCGTTTCCGCGAACTGCATCAGATTGTTCGCATAGCCCGCGGAAACCGTGGGTTCAGCCATTGACCGCCCCCTGCGATCCCAAAGTCAGATGTTTGATCGCCACGGTCATGTGGTCGTGAACATAGACGGGTTATCGCTCGATGAGAACGATGAGAGCGGGCATGGGCGAAACCACGATGTCGGGCGGGCCGGCAACCAAATCCAAGGCCGACAAGACGCTGAAGGCAGCGGGCCTGACCTGGTATCTGGTGGCGGTGATCGGCCAATGGGCGTTCGTCGCCTATGTGGCGTCCTTCTATGGGCGCGCTGCGGCACAGGGGGATCTCGAACGCTGGAACGATATTCTTGTCGGCGGCTATGTTGCCGGCGGCACCGTCGGCAATGCGATATTGGCGGCGCATCTGCTGCTCGCGGTGATCATCACGATCGGCGGCCCGCTTCAGCTCATTCCCTGGCTTCGCGCCCGGGCTTTGCCGTTTCATCGCTGGAATGGTCGCCTCTACATGGTCACCGCCGTGGTGATCAGCGTGGCCGGGCTCTATATGGTGTGGACGCGGGGCACCGCGGGCGGCACCGCGATGCGCGTAGGGATCAGCATCAACGGGTTGCTCATCCTGCTGGCCGTGGTGCTGGCCTGGCGCCATGTGCTGGCCCGCAATATCGCCGCGCATCGGCGCTGGGCGCTGCGCAGCTTCATTCTCGTGAGCGGCGTCTGGTTCTTCCGGGTCGGGCTGATGTTCTGGGTCATCGCCAATCAGGGGCCGGTCGGGATCGGCAAGGATTTCGACGGTCTCTTCGTCCGCTTCTTGGCCTTTGGCTGTTATCTGGTGCCGCTGGTCATACTCGAACTCTATCTCCGCGCACAGGATCGTGCCGGCCAGTCCGGTCGCTATGCCATGGCCGGTGCGCTCTTCGTCCTGACCGCGGCGATGGCCGTCGGCATCGCCGGCGCCGTCATGGGCATGTGGTTGCCGCGCATCGTCGGAGGCTGAACGGGCAGGGGGCGAAAAATAACTGGTCAGATCGGTCCATCGCCGGGCAAAGGGGCCCGGAAAGCCGATCGAGCCGGAGCACATATCATGACCCCACGCGAATTGATCGGAACGGCGAAAGTGCCGGGCGGAGAGGATTTGCGGCTGTTTCGCCGCGGCGGCGATTTCATGATCGTGCTCGATCGCAACGAGTTGATGAACAGCCGGATGAGCGGTTCGGAAGAAGCGCTGGCGACGATGACGTGCGAGCGGCTGGCCGGCCGCGCCGCGCCGCATCTGCTGATCGGCGGCTATGGCATGGGTTTTACGTTGCGCGCGGCGCTGGCGATGCTGGGCAAGGACGCCCGGCTGACCGTGGCGGAACTGGTGCCGGAGATCATCGCCTGGGCGCGGGGGCCGATGGTCGAGCTTGCCGCGGGCTGCCTCGACGATCCGCGCGTGCATCTGATCCATGGCGATGTCGCCAGGGTCATCGATGCCGAGCCGCGATGCTATGACGCGATCCTGCTCGATGTCGACAATGGCCCCGATGGCCTGACGCGCGACCAGAATGACCGGCTCTATTCGGCACGGGGCCTGGCCGCCGCAAAAAACGCGCTCAGGCCCGGCGGCGTGCTGGCGGTCTGGTCGGCCGCACCGGACAATGCGTTTGCGCGCCGGCTGGGCGAAGCCGGGTTCGCGGTCGAGGAAGTCGCGGTCCGCGCACGCGGCAATGGCAAGGGGCCGCGCCACGTGATCTGGTTCGCGACGAAACGCTAGCGGCGATACGAGGGGGGATATCCGCTTCTCGACGGTCGCGTCTCGGCTTCGCTCGACGCTGCTCGAAGCAAACGGTGAAACTCCTCCGTTGGGTTCGAGCGTAGGTTCGAGCTTGCCGAGAAACGCAGTCGAGAAGCGGGCTGGCCGATGCCCCGTTGCCGAATCCGATCATCGCTGTTAGGAAGCGGCCGTCTCAACGCAAGCAAGAGGGAGGGACATTGATGACAATATCGACCGTTCACTTCCCTCTCGGCAGGTATCGGACCACCGGCGCACTGCGCCATTAGGTCCTGAAACCACCCTGATTCCGGCCACCCAGCGCCAGAATCCTTCCCGGTAGACTTGCATTGGAGACGGCGCGCTCGCGCCGGTTCACGACTATGACCGATCAATCCCGCAAGGGGCCGCACGACAGCGTGCGTGCCGTCCTTGGTTTCGCTTTTCGCCACTGGGCCGCGCAGAAGCTGCGCGTCTTCACGGTCTGCGCGGCCGTCTGCATAGGCGTCGCGCTCGAAGTCTTCATGCCGATGGTGGCCGGTCGGCTCGTCGATGCGCTCGCTGCCGGCGATCGGCGCGGCGTGCCGATATTGTTCGCCGTGATGGTGTCGCTCGGCATCGGCACGGTGGTGGCGCGGCACATCTCGATCGTGGCGATCGTGCCGTTCACGCTGAAGATGATGAGCGACGTCGCCGAGCAGGCGTTTCACCGCGTCCAGCGCTTTTCGACCGATTGGCATGCCAACAGCTTTTCCGGCTCGGTCGTGCGCAAGATCACGCGCGGCATCTGGGCGATCGACATGCTCAACGACGTGCTGCTCCATCACATCCTCGCCTCGCTCGTGGTGCTGCTTGGCACGATGCTGCTGCTGGGTCTGCACTGGCCGCTGGTCGGGCTGATCATGGGCGTCGGCGCGATCGCCTATATCGTGCTGACTGTGCTGCTCGCGACGCGCTGGGTTGCGCCGGCATCGACGCTGTCCAATGCCTGGGACACGCGGATGGGCGGCCTGTTGTCCGACGCGATCGGATCCAATGCGGTGGTGAAGGCATTTGGTGCCGAAGCCCGCGAGGAGGATCGGTTCGCGCGGCTCGTCGGTAAATGGCGCAACCGCACGCGGCGGACCTGGGTGCGCAGCACCTGGTCCGGCACGATGCAGCTCGGCGTGCTCTGGGCATTGCGGACGCTGGTCGTCGGCGCGTCGGTCTGGCTGTGGTGGCGCGGCGATGCGACGCCCGGCGATGTCACTTACGTGCTCACCAGCTATTTCGTGCTGCACGGCCACCTCGCCGATATCGGCTATCACGTCCATCACCTCCAGCGCTCGGTCAACGAGATGGAGGAACTGGTCGAGATCCATGACGAGCCGCTGGGCATCGAGGATCGCGCCGATGCGGTGCCGATCGCGATCGACGCAGGCGAAGTGCGCTTCGACGACGTCACCTTCCGCTACGGCACGCATGTCACGCCGCTCTACGATGGGCTTTCGGTCACGATCCGGGGCGGGGAGCGGGTCGGTCTGGTCGGCCATTCGGGGTCCGGCAAGACCAGCTTCGTCAAGCTGATCCAGCGGCTCTACGATGTCACCGGCGGCCGCGTCACGATCGACGGGCAGGACGTATCGCATGCGACGCAGCAATCGCTGCGCTCGCAGATCGCGATCGTCCAGCAGGAGCCGATCCTGTTCCATCGCAGCCTGGCGGACAATATCGCCTATGCCAGGCCGGGCGCGACATTGGCGGAGATCGAGCGGGCGGCGGAACTGGCCAATGCGCACGACTTCATCGCCCGCCTGCCCAAGGGCTATGCGACCCTGGTCGGCGAACGCGGCGTGAAGCTGTCGGGCGGCGAACGTCAGCGCGTGGCGCTGGCGCGTGCCTTCCTGGCGGACGCGCCGATCCTCATCCTCGACGAAGCGACGTCGAGCCTGGATTCGGAAAGCGAGGCGCTGATCCAGCAGGCGATGGAAAGGCTGATGCATGGCCGCACCGCGATCGTGATCGCGCACCGGCTGTCGACGGTGCGCACGCTCGATCGTATCCTGGTGTTCGATCAGGGCCGGATCGTCGAGGATGGCGACCATGATGCGCTGCTGGAGAAGCCGGACGGACGTTATCGCCGGCTGTTCGATCGCCAGTCGGGCGCGATACGCGACGAGCCCGAATTCATCGACGCCTGACGGCGCGGATGTTGATTGGCCGCCGCCGGGACGAACATCCCGGCGGCGGTTCAACGGATCATTGGACGTTCAGACCCAGCTCGCCGAGCAGCTGGCCAGCCTGTTCGCGCGAGATCGTCGCGCCGCGGAACAATCCGGCGTCGAACAGCCTGAGCCCGCCGAGATCGGCGCCGCGCAGATCGGCACCGTCGAACCGCGAATCGGCCATGTTCGCGTCGCGCAGGCTGCATTCGTCGAACATGGTCGCGCGGAAATCGCATTTGCGCAGATCGGCCTGGCTGAAATCGACTTTACGGAGCGTCCGCTTGCGGAAGGAGAATGAGGGTAGCCGTGCGTTGATCAGCAAGGTCTCTTCGAACACCGCGTCCATGGCGCGGGCCTCGGTCAGGTCCGCGCCGGTCAGCTTGCACCCCTTGAAGCTTGCCGCATTCAGCATGGCGCGGCGCAGCACCGCATTGTTGAAGTCGCACGCACTGAAGGCGCCTTCCGCAAGATCGGCGCCGACAAAATCGCAGAATGCGGCGCGGCATCCGCGCCACTTGGTTTTCTCGAGCCGCGCGCCGGTCAGCTTCGCCCGGCGCAGATTGCATCGTTCGAACGTCCATCCCGCAAGTTCGAGCGCCGACAGATCGGCTTCCTCGAGGTCGCAGTCGATCAGGTGCGATTGCCCCGATGCGATCAGTGCCTCGACATCGGCGCGTGCGAGCGTGCGTCCGGTAACGGCGCGTTCGGCGAACAGGTCATCGATCATGCCGTGTCCTATCGGGCCGGCATGATCGATCCAAGTGGAAAGGGGCGATCAAATCAAAGCCTAGACCGCGTCGATCGCCCCCTTGAGCAGCGCCGCCACCGCAGGCGCGGATTTGCTGCGGTCGCCGTCGTTGGTGGCCGAAAAGGCGACGCGCTTGCGCGTGAAATCGACCAGTATCTCGGCATACCAGCGGTTGTTCGAACCGTTGTGCCAGATCTCGCCGCCGGGCCGCACCACCCAGCCCATCGCATAATTCTCGGTATAGGGCGGGGTGTGCAGCGTCTTCCAGCTTTCGGGCTTCAGGAAGGATGCCGGCATCTGCATATGCGCGTTCAGATATTTGACCATGTCGGCCAGTGTCATGTGCACGAGGCCCGCAGGACCGAGTACCGCAGGCAGATCGGCAGGCATATCGGGCTTGCCGAGCGGAATCGCGGTCAGCTTCTGCGGTTCGCCGAACAGCGCATGGCCGAGCGGCTGGTCGAGCTTGCCGGCAGTGCCGGGCGCACCATAGCCCGCCGAAGACTGGCCCAGCGGCTTGAAGACATGGGTTGCGAGCAGCTTTTCCCAGCTTTGCTTGTAGATCGTCTCCAGCATGGCGCCGACGATCACATAGCCGCTGTTCGAATAGAGCATCTTCTCGCCGGGCGCCGCGATCGGATCGTCGGCCAACGCCAGCGCCGCATAGCGCAGCCGGTCGGGACGGGGGTCGGCGGGGTTGATGACGGGGAACTTGATCATCTCGGCATTGGCGATGCCGCGTGGCAGGCCCGAATGATGGCTGCACAGATGGCGCAGGGTGACCGGCTTATAGACCTGCTTCATGTTCGGCGCGGCACTGCCCAGTATCTCGCCGATCGTCGTATCCCAGCTGATCCCGCCCTTCTCGACCAGGCGCGCGACCAATGTCGAGGTATAGGATTTGGTGATCGACCCGATATGCCAGAGGTCGTTCGTGGTGACCGGCGTCGCCGCATCGATCGAGCGCAGGCCGTCGACGACGAGCATGGCCTGCCCGCCATTGGCCGCGCGGGCGCCGCCCAGCGCGGGAATTCCGCCGGTCGCGCGCAGCTTGGCGAGTGCTGCCGCGGTGAAGCTTTCGAGCGTCAGTTGCGGCGCGGCATCAGCGGCGAAGGCGCGCATCGGCAGGGCTGCAAGGCCGGCGACGGTGGCCAGGCCCAGAATATGTTCGCGTCTCGATTGGTGGATCATGATTTCAGAGCTCCCCATTTCCTTTTTCCTGCGATGCTCGCTCATCGCCGGCGGCTCGTGTCGCGGCCTCACACCGTCTTTGGACCGTGCCCAGATTTGGTCTGATCGGGATCGTATTATCCCAATTGGAAAAGAGTCAATTGATTTTGGCGCGATCCTGATCGATTATCCAGATCTGAAAATCGACATTGAACGCGGACAATCGCTGCTCTAGCCCGTTGCTCGAAACAGGCGGCAGCGACCGCTCGGAAAGGGTGCATGATATGACGAGGATGATGACGGCTTTGCTGGCGACGGCGGCGATGGCGCTGCCGGTCTGCAACGGCGCATATGCGGCGCCCGCCGCACCGGCCACTTATGACGTGATCATCCGCCACGGCACTGTTTTCGACGGCACCGGCGCCGAGGGGCGCGTCACCGATATTGGCATCGTCGGCGATCGCGTGATCGCTGTCGGCGATCTGTCGCGTGCGAAGGGAACGGTCGAGAAGGACGCGACCGGCCTTTACGTTTCGCCCGGCTTTGTCAGCGTGCACGATCACAGCGCACCGACATCCTATGCCCGTCCCGAGGGGATTTTGACGCAGGGCGTCACCACCGCGATCACCAACCCCGATGGCGGCGGCGAGCTCGACATTGTCAAGCAGCTCAGCGTGCCGCTCGGGCTCAACTATGGTGGCTATATCGGTTTCAACTCGGTGTGGGGCGATGTGGTCGGTTTCGACAATCGCCGCGCCACGCCGGACGAGATCGAACGGATGAAGGCGCTGGTGCTCAAGGGCATGGAGGATGGTGCCTTCGGCCTGTCCTCGGGCCTCGATTACAAGCCATCCTTCTGGGCGACCGCCGACGAAGTGATCGCGGTCGCCAAGGTGGCGTCGGGCGGCTGGCGGACCAATTTTACCAATCACGAGCGCGTCTTCCCGGGCAACGGCTATAGTTCGATGGCGGGGATGAGGGAGACGCTGGAGATTGGCGAGAAGGCGGGGCTGATGCCCGTCATCACCCATATGAAGCTGCAGGGCCGCGACAATGGCAAGACGGTGGAAGCGCTGGCGCTCGCCACCGATGCGAAGAAGCAGGGCTATGACGTCGGCATGGACGCCTATCCCTATACCTATGGCTCGACCAGCCTGGAGCAGCTCACCATCCCGTCCTGGGCGCAGGAAGGCGGCCGCGATGCGATGCTCAAGCGTTTCAAGGATCCTGCGCTGCGTCCGAAGATCGTCGCGGAGACCAATGAGCAGATCGATGTCCGCTGGATGGGCCCCAAGGGCGTCTATATCGTCGATATCGAAAAGCGGCTGCCCGTCGAGATGGCCGCGCGCGGCAATATTTCGGGCGGCGAAGCGATCGTCCAACTGCTCGAAGAAGGCAATCGCCGCGTGCTGCTGAGCTTCGGCACCGAAGAGGATCAGGCGGCCTTGCTCAAGGATCCGCTGCAAGTCGTCTCGTGCGACTGCGGTGCCAATACCTCGAAGGTCGGCCATCCCCGCAACTGGGGTTCCTTCCCGCGCTTCCTGGGCCGCTATGTGCGCGAGCAGAAACTGGTGAGCTGGGGAGAGGCGGTGCGCAAAATGACGGCATTGCCCGCCGCAATGGTCGGCCTGTCCGAACGCGGCTATCTGTTGCCCGGCATGGTCGCGGACATCACTTTATTCGATCCGAAGACGGTGATCGACCGTTCCACCGTGGAAGCGCCGACCTTGCCTTCGGTCGGCATCCAGGCCGTGATCGTCAACGGCAAGCTCGCGCTCGACGATGGCAAGGTGGTCGACGGCACATTCGGCACCCGCCTTGTCCGTTCGCGGCACGAACCATCGCGACCGATGAATTTCGACATCGCGCGCAGCGTGTCGGCTAAGGGCAGCGTCAACGGCGCCACCGTCGCGATCAACCTGGCCCAGGCCGCCGGCGCTGCCGCACCGACCGGCAAGGTCAGCGTGAAGGGATTGCTTGGCGGCAATTTCACCTTCACGCCGAGCATCCTGCAAACCACCAAGGGCTGGGCGAGCATCACCGGCACCGGTCGCCGCGGCAAAGCCAGGGTGGAAGCGATCACGTTCCAGCTCGAACAGGCCGATCCGTTCAATGGGGGCAAGCCGACGCTGACCATCCTCGCCGACGGTAGGCCCATTCTGGAAGGTGCTTTGCCCGATGGGGCGATCTTGGTGGCCGAAGGCGGGAAGTAGCGGGCTTTTTTCCTCCCTGCGCGTTAGCGCGGGGTGGGGGACCGCGCGACCATAGTCGCGTGGTGGAGGGGAAATGCGATGCATCCTGCTCGCCGGGCCCGCTGGAAGTCTGTGCGATGGCAATATCGTATTTCCCCTCCACCACCAGCCTTTGGCTGGCGGTCCCCCTCCCCATCTTCGACAGGGAGGAGAGGTGTATGGCGCTTTCAATCTATCCCAAAACCACTCTCCGCGTGATCCCGATCGCGTCGAGGAATGTCTCGTCGTGGCTCACCACGAGCAGCGCGCCGTCATAACCGCGCAATCCGGCCTCGACCGCTTCCATTGAGGCGATGTCGAGATGATTGGTCGGCTCGTCGAGGATCAGCAGCGACGGCGGTTTCGGTCCGCCGAGCACGCAGGCCAGCCCGGCGCGCAGCATCTGGCCACCGCTCAATGTCGATACGATCTGCAGCGCGGCGTCCGCCCTGAACATGAAGCGTGCGAGTGCGGCGCGGCAGGTGTTTTCGTCGCGCTCACCAGTGATGCGTGCGAAATTATCGCGGATCGAGCCGTCGGGATCGAGCAGGCTGACGCGCTGGTCGAGCATGGCGAAGCCGGAGATCGTTCGCACGGTTCCGGACCATGGCCGTAGCGCCCCGGTGACGAGCGCGAGCAGGGTGGTCTTGCCCGATCCGTTCTCGCCGACGATCGCGACGCGTTCGGGGCCGCTGATCGTCAGCGAAAGATCACGCAGGATCGGCCGATCCGGCTCGTAACCGGCCGTCGCGCCGTCGATCTCCAGCACCGTCCGGTTCGCCGGCAGGCCCGATGGCGGTATGACGACCGACATCGTCTTCAATATCTCGATGCGCTCGCGTGCGGCCGTTGCGATCTCGGCCGCATGGGTGCGCTGGCGCTGCGCCAGCCGTGCATTCTCGCCGCTGCTGTCCTCGGCCTGGTCCCTGCGCTTGCCGAGCAGGATGCGTGGCAAATCTCCCTTGGCGTTTCTGCGGCGGCCCGCCGAATCCTTGCGTGCCTTGCGTTCGATGCTGTCCTGGACGCGCCGCTCGACCTGCGCGATCTGCCTTTCGGCGTCGGCCAGCTCGCGCTCGGCGGCCTCGAGTTCCGCCTGCTTGCGTTCGCGATACTGGCTCCAATTGCCGCCATAGCGCGTCGCACCGAGCGAGGTCAGTTCGACGATGGCATCCATCCTCTCCAGCAATTCGCGATCATGGCTGACGACGATCGCGCCACCACGCCAGCCGGCGAGCAGCGCGATCACCGCCTCGCGGCCTGCACGATCGAGATTGTTGGTCGGCTCGTCGAGCAGCAGGAAATCGGGCTCGGCGAAGATTGCGCCGGCCAGGCTCGCGCGCGTCCTTTGCCCGCCGGACAGCGTCGTCAGCAGGGTATCGGCGGTTGCATCGAGCCCGACATGGCCGAGCGCGGACTGGATACGGTCCTCGATCGTCCAGTCGGCGTCGGCCAAATCCTCGATGCTGGCGCTGCCGGCCTCGGCGCGGCGGAGCAGGGCGAGCGCCTCGGTGGCGCCGAACAGGTCGGCGACGGTCGCGTCCTCATCGACGCGAACCGCCTGATGCAGCATGCGCAGGCTGCCATTGACCGAGATCGCGCCCGATTGGGCAGGCAATTCGCCGGAGATCAGCTTGAGCAGCGTCGACTTGCCGACGCCGTTGCGGCCGACAAGGCCGGCGCGTTCGGGGCCGAAGACGAGATCGAGACTGGAAAGGACGCTGCGCGCGTCAGGCGTCGACCAGCTCAGATTGGATAGTGTGATGGCAGGCATATGGAACTTCCCTGATGGCAAGGCGATTGGGCGTTGCTGTCAGGTCGAAATCCATGATTGCACATATCCGTTGATGGTCGAGTTCGCCGATATTAAGGGCATGGGCGCGTGCTTTCAAGCCGCGAAGCCCATGACTTCAAACACGTAGCTGCCAGCCGCGCCGGATCAGCGCCAGTGTGATCGCGATCGACAGGGCGCCGGCAATGACGGCGTAGAGCAGCGACGTCCAGGCCGGCGACAGGCCCAGCCGCATCAGCGCGTCGAAGGAGAGCGCCCAGATCCGCCGGCCGCCGACGGACAGGACGAGCAGGGCGGTGAGCAGCGCGTGGACCACATAGAGCGTCAGCGCATCCTTGCCGAGGATCGCCGTGAATCGTGCCGGCGGACGCTCGTCGATCATCGGCCACAGAGCGCGAAGCGCGGCGAGCAAGGCCAGCCCGATGCCTGCGGTCGCCAGCGCGAAGCTGGGTGTCCACAGCGCCTTGTTGAGTGGCCAGACCATCAGCGCGGCGGCAGCGAGGGCAAGGCAGAGCAGCGCCGCAACGACACTGGCCGCGACCGCATTTCGCCCGGACACTGTCCGGCGCTGGACGGCGACGCCGATCAATCCGGTCGCGATCGCGGACAGTGTCGACAATGGCCCTTCGGGATCCCAGGTTCCGCGAAACAGCCGCCCGGGCAGCAGCGCGCGATCGAGCCAACCGCTCAATCCCTGGCCGGGCGCCATGCTCGCGACGGCTTCCCTCGGTGCGGGCAGATTGAGCAGCATGCCATGAAGAATGAGCAGGGCGATGGCGAAGATCGTCGGCGCCATCCATCCCCGCGTCGCATGGCAGGCGATCGCACAAACCAGATAGACGATCGCGATCCGCTCAAGCACGCCGGTAAAGCGGATCGACGCGAGGTCGATCCGCGCCTGGACGATGGCGCCGATCAGCGTGCCGATCGCCAGTCCGATCAGATAGAGTAGGATTGCGCGCCGCGTGATCCGGCCTGCGCCGGCCGGCGGATCGCGGTGATCGAGCGCCAGCGGCAATGCCAGTCCGGAAGCGAGCAGGAACATCGGGAAGACGAGGTCGGCAAAGGTCAGCCCGTCCCACTCCGCATGGACGAGCATGGGAAAGGCGACTTCGCCCGATCCTTGCAGATTGACCAGCACCATGCCGAGCACGGCGATGCCGCGCAGTGCGTCGAGTGCGCCGTCGCGTGCGGTGTTGAGGTTCGATCCCTGCACGCGCATCTCCCCCGGCATGCTGCGACGCCTAGTCCTCGATCAGATCCAGATAGCTCACCACATCATTGTCAGTGGCGATGAACAGGCCGTTCTGAAGCTCGGCGGGTTGCTGCGCCGCGATCGTCAGCGCCTCGCCGAGCGTCCCATAGAACAGGGTTGTCGCCGCGCCGCCCTCCGCTTCGCCATCGAGATGATAGAGCCTGACCGATACGCTGTCTGAAACCGTTCTCATGGGCCGACAATGCCTCGGACCCATCCGCGCCGCAACTCAGCCATTTGCGAACAGCGTCTTGAACTGGCGCGGCTGCGAGCGGAGATACTGGCTGGGTGCCGTCACCTGGCCGCCCAATGCCGCCGCCGCGTGCCAGGGCCAGCGTGGATCGTAGAGAATGGCGCGAGCGAGCGCGATCATATCGGCATCGCCGGTCGCGACGATCGCTTCCGCCTGTTCATAGTCGGTGATCAGGCCGACCGCGACCACCGGGATGGTCACCGCCTGTTTGACCGCGCGGGCCAGCGGAACCTGGTAGCTGGGGCCGACCGGGATCGCCTGGGCGGGATGGAGGCCGCCGCTCGAGACGTGGATCGCGGCACAGCCGCGCGCCTCCAATGCCTGGGCAAAGGCGATGGTCTGTTCGATATCCCAGCCGCCCTCGACCCAGTCGGTGCCGGAAACGCGCATCGTCACCGGCCGCTCTGCGGGAAATGCCGCGCGAACCGCTTCGAAGATCTCGAGCGGAAAGCGCATCCGGTTTTCGAGCGAGCCGCCATAATCATCGTCGCGGCGGTTCGATAGCGGCGAGAGGAATTGGTGGAGCGGATAGCCATGCGCGCCGTGGACCTGGACGGCGTCGATACCGAGCCGCGCGGCGCGGACCGCCGAAGCGACAAATGCATCGCGCACGCGATCCATGGCGTCGCGATCGAGCACGACCGGCGCATTCTCGCCGTCGGCAAAGGCGATGGGAGAGGGGGCGACGGTCTGCCAGCCATGTGGATCCGATGGTGAAATCTGTCCGCCGCCCTTCCACGGCGCTTCGACTGAGGCCTTGCGTCCGGCATGGGCGAGCTGGATCGCGACCGGCATCGGCGACCATTTGCGGATGCTTTCCAGCGTCCGGCCGATCGCCGCTTCGGTCTCGTCGTTCCACAGCCCGACATCGGCCCAACTGATCCGCCCTTCGGGCAGCACAGCCGTCGCCTCGATGGTGAGCAGGGCCGCGCCCGACAATGCAAGCTGACCCAGATGGATCAGATGCCAATCGGTCATGCAGCCGTCCTCGGCCGAATATTGGCACATTGGCGCGATGACGATGCGATTGGAGAGGTTGAGCCCGCCGATCTCGATCGGCTGGAACAGGCGGGGCTGACTCATGATGGTCTCCAATGCTGGAATTGGCGGGAGAGTGGACGGCGGGATGCCGCTTGGCCGGCGAGATGAGTGGCCGGTACGGCGGTTTCAATGCCCCTGCGGTTCAGCAGCGAAAGCCGTTGAAGAATTCCTGATGCGACCGGATGATCCGCTCCGCCGTTTCCGGATCGGGCGTGGTCGACCAATTGTCGAGTTCGAACGTGCCGCCGAGCATGATGCCGTCGGCGCGCGGGAACATATAGCCGGCACGCCCGGCAAAGGCGTAGCCGATCTCGGGCTGGGGCAGCAGCACCGCGAGCTGGCCGCGTGCCGGGCGCAATTCCTGATCGCCCACCAATTCGCGGGCGCCCAGGCCGGTGCAGTTGAAGACGAGGCGCTCGGGCAGGCCCGCGATATCGCCCGGCGCGAGCTTGCGGATCTCGATCCTGCCGCCCGCGACCTGGATATCGTGAAGCATCTGGCGCAGGAAACGGCCGGTTTCGACATAGAGCGTGACATAGCGGCCGACGGATTCGACCGGAAAGGGATGTTCCTCCGGCCGGAGGATGCGGTTTTCCGGGGGGAAGGTGTCGAACAGCGGCGTTTCGGGTTGGCTGCGCTCGGTATAGGTGGGCAGCCAGTGAATGCCGTAATCGTCGCCGACCATGATCTGGAAGCGCCGCCAGCTATAGTCCGCCGCGGCGAGATATTGCCGCCGCCATTCGGGCGTGACCGCATCCTTGTCGAACAGGCCGAACGGATGCCATTGCCCGCCCGCGATGTTCGATGTCGTGTCGGGCGGCAGCGCCGCGGCATAGATGGTGACGGGAAAGCCGGCCTCCTGCAGCAGCCGCGCCGTCGTCAATCCCATGACGCCGGCACCGATCACTGCGACGGACCCTTTGTGCCCGGGCAACCCCAGGTCGACCGCCAGCCTGGAACTGCCCCAGCTCAGCGTGATCCCTGCGCCGCCATGGCCGTAATTATGGACCAGCTTCGTCGCGCCCATCTGTTCGGCGCGAACGACGAAGCCCGATGCGCGATAGGGGCGCAGCCCCACCAGATGCCGGATCACGCGTTCGGGCGCGACATTCACCCTTGGCAGGCAGGCAGGTTTGGCGCCGGCGCTGGCGACACGGGCAGAGGTGCAGCCCGAAGTCAGCAGAGCTGCGCCACCAAGCGCGCTGGAACCGAGAAAAGCGCGGCGGGACGGTAACGGAATCATTGGAAGAAACTAGCTGCCGGCCGCGTTGGCGCAAGCCGTGAAGCAGGGGGCGTCAATTCCCTGCAAAAAAAATCGGCATATTTCCTCCGGAAAATGCCCGGCCATGTGTCTAAGCTGGATTGGCCGCGAGTGGGTGCGGTGGCGAAGGGCAGTGATGGAGGATCGGGACCGTCAGGCGCGGATCGCGGAATGGGTGACACGCACCGTGCTGCCCTGCGAGCATCTTGTGCGCGCATGGCTGGCGCGATCTCTGGTCAGTTCGTCCGACAGCGACGATCTGATCCAGGAGGCATATTGCCGCCTCTCCAACGTCGAGGCGTTTGAACAGATCGCACGCCCCGACGCGTTCTTCTTCCAGATCGTCCGCAACCTGCTGCTCAATCATATCCGCCGTGCCCGGCTGGTGCGGATCGAGACGGTGGCCGAACTCGACGAACTGGGCCTGGCGGACAGCGCGCCGTCGCCCGAGCGGGTGACGGGCGCGCGTCGCGACCTCGAACGCGTTCGTGCCTGCATCGCCGATCTACCCGAACGCTGCCGCCGGGTGTTCGAGCTGCGCCGCGTCGAGGGGCTTTCGCAGCGCGAGATCGCCGAGCGGCTGGGGGTGAACGAGAATGTCGTCGAATATGAAGTGGCGCGCGGATTGAAACTGGTGGTGAAGGCGCTGCGCGCCAGAGGCGACGATGTGGCGGATTTTTCGCGCATTGGGGCGCGGTGAGGTGAAGCGATGACGACACGGCAAAGCGCTGAAGCGATCGAGGATGAGGCGGCCGACTGGCTCGCCCGGCTCGATCGCCATGGCCGCACGCCCGAATTGCTGGCCGAGCTCGACCGCTGGCTGGCAGGCGATACGCGCCGACGCGGCGCATTGCTGCAGGCGGAAGCCGCCTGGAACCTGCTGGTCGGCGATTTTCCGGCGGCGGAGCGGGAGGATGCAGTGACGCCCGCGCCCGCGACGTCCGGACTGTTCAGCCGCCGCCGCCTGATCGTTTCGGGTGGAGCGGCGGCGCTTGCGGCATCGGTTGCGGGCGGCATGCTGCTGATCGGACGCGGTGAGGAGTATGATACCGCGATCGGCGAGATCCGCCGCGTGCCGCTTGCCGACGGATCGATCGCGACGATCAACAGCGCCAGCCGGCTGACGGTGGCGCTTGCGCCCGAACGGCGGATCGTCCGGCTGAGCGAAGGAGAGGCCTGGTTCCAGGTCGCGCACGACAGGGCGCGGCCTTTCGTTGCCGAGGCCGGACGCATCCGCGTCCGCGCGGTCGGCACCGCCTTTGCCGTGCGCCGCCGCGAGGACGGCAAGGGCTCGGTCGGTGGGGCGGAGATATTGGTGACCGAAGGCGTGGTCGAGGCCTGGGTCGACGGCGCGGAGGGGCAGGCGATCCGTCTGTCGGCCGGTCAGCGCGCCTTTGTCGCGGACAATGCCGCGGTCACCGGTCGATCCGACGCCCCGGCCGAAATCACGCGCGCACTGGCCTGGCGGGCCGGCCAGATCGATCTGGCCGGGGAAAGCCTGGCGCACGCCATCGGCGAGTTCAATCGCTACAACGCCGTGAAACTGGTCCTTGCCGATCCGGCGCTTGGTCGGGAGCCGCTCTATGGCGTGTTCCGCGTCGACGATCCGCAGAGCTTCGCCGATGCGGTGCGTCGTGGTTTCGAGGTGCCGGTGACCGCGAGCGAAACCGAAATCCGCATTGGCAGATAGGAAGATTGCAGGAAAATGACGGCGGGTCTCCGGAAAGCCGCCGTTCGACTGTCTAGGCCCTGGAAGCGGCACGGCCGCACGGGGAAGAGACAGGGGGAACAGGGATGACGATCGCAACGACATATGCGGGCACAAGGCCGCGCAAGGCCTGGCTGGCCGCTGCGGCGACGGTCGCACTGGCATGCGCGGCGCCGGCCTTTGCCCAATCACGCCCCATCGACGTGCCGGCGCAGCCCGCGATCGAAGCGGTTTCGGCACTGGCACGCCAGGCCGAGGCGCAGATCCTGCTGCCGGGCCGCATCGCCCGCGGCATCCGGACCAATGCGGTGGCCGGCGACATGACGGTCGAGCAGGCGCTGCAACGGCTGCTTGCGGGAACCGGGCTGTCTGCGCAGAAGACCGGGCCCAGGACATGGACGATCGTACGCAATGCAGCCGCGGCGGGAAACGTGCCGGCGGGGGGCGCCGGCGATGAACAGGCCTCGCTCTCCGAACAGGAAGAAGGGGCGGAGATCACCGTCACCGGCACGCGTATTCGCGGCGCGACGACACCCTCGCCGGTGATCCAGTTCACGCGCGAACAGGTGCGCGACGCCGGTTTCACCGAACTCGGCCAGGTGATCCGCAGCATTCCGCAGAATTTCTCGGGCGGGCAGAATCCCGGCATCGGCCTGGGCGCCGGCGGCATCAACAACCAGAATATCTCGTCGGGCTCGGCGCTCAACCTGCGCGGGCTCGGCCCGGATGCGACGCTGACTTTGCTCAACGGGCGCCGTATGTCGTATAACGGCTTCGTCCAGGCGGTGGATGTTTCGGTGATCCCGGTCGGTGCGCTCGACCGGATCGAGATCGTCGCCGACGGCGCATCGGCGATCTATGGATCGGACGCGGTGGCGGGTGTCGCCAACATCATCCTGCGGCGCGATTTCGATGGCCTCGACACGACTGCCCGTTTCGGCTTGCCGACCGATGGCGGCGGCGAGCAATATCAGTTGAGCGCGACGGCGGGCACGACCTGGTCCGGCGGCGGCATGATCGTCGGCTATGAATATACCGATACGAAGGCGATCTTCAGCGATCAGCGCAGCTACACCGACTATATGCCGGATCCCAATCTGATTTACCCTTCGCGCCGGCAGCACAGCGCGATCGTCAATCTGCATCACGACATCGCCGATTTCCTGGAGTTCAGCGTTGACGGGCTCTTCACCCATCGCGCATCGACGACCGGACTCTCCTCCCAGCCGGCGCAATTCGTCCGTCAGGCGGTCGAATCCACCGTCTATGCGGTTTCGCCCAGCCTGAAGGCGCGGTTGCCCGGCGACTGGTCGGTCACGCTCGGCGGCAATTACAGCCGCGACAAGACCGAGTTCGACGCCAGCTACACGATCTACGCGATCGATCTGCAGCTCGATTCCCGGGGCTGCTACTGCAACGAAAGCTATGCGGTGGAGGTCGATGCGGAAGGGCCGTTGTTCCGCCTGCCGGGCGGCGACCTGCGCGTCGCGGTGGGCGCCGGATATCGGCGCAGCGATTTCGACTATATCTCCTACACAAGGCTGACGCGCGAAAGCGGCCGGCGCAGCAGCCGTTATGCGTTCGGCGAGCTTTCCATGCCGCTGATCGGCCCCGACCAGGGCATATCCGGGATCAACCGACTGACCGCGACTGCCGCGTTCCGATATGAGGATTATGGCGATACCGGCAGCATCACCACGCCCAAGCTCGGGCTGATCTACGAACCGATCCCGGA
>JASBTC010000143.1 GCA_030148625.1 Sphingobium sp.
ACGCTTTCGATCGCCGCGCGGATCTCGGTCAATGTCATGCCTGGCGGGACGCCTTGCAGCAGGATGTTGATCGCGTCGCGCAGCAGCGTCCAGGTGCGCGGCAACACCCACAGGCCGATGACGATGGCGACGACGGGATCGATCCAGCTCGCGCCGGTCGCCCAGATCGCGATGGCGGCGATGATCACTCCGGCCGAACCAAGCATGTCGGCCCAGACCTCGAGATAGGCGCCTTTGAGGTTCAGGCTCCGGTCCTTGCCTGACGACAGGATGCGCATCGCGATCAGGTTCACGATCAGGCCGATTGCCGCGACCACCAGCATGCCGATCGATTCGACGGGCTGGGGATCGAAGAAACGCCCGACCCCCTCCCAAAGAATATAACCCGCGACGAGGAACAGCAGGATCGCGTTGAATGCGGCCGCCAGGATCTCGAAGCGCCGATAGCCGAAGCTGCGCCGCTCGTCGGGCGGACGCATGCCGACCCTGATCGCCAGCAAGGCAATGGCGAGCGCCATGGCGTCGGTGAACATGTGCGCGGCATCCGACAGCAAGGCGAGGCTGTTGAAGATGTACGCGCCGACCAGTTCGGCGATCAGGAAGCTGCCGGTCAGCGCCAAGGCGATGGCGAGCGACCGGCTATTGGCGCCGGCCGTATGATCATGCCCGGCATGATCGCCATTTTGCGCAATGTTCATCACGGTTGCTCCACGGGCGAACCCAATGTCGAGACATCGGAATAATCGCCTTCCTCATGGGATTTGGTCCGCCCGCGCAACAGCAATCGGCTGATCGCGGGCAGCACGAACAGGGTGAGCAGTGTAGAGGTGATCAGCCCGCCGATCACGACGATGGCGAGCGGCTTCTGCACTTCCGCACCCGTGCCCGTCGCGATCGCCATCGGCACGAAGCCGATCGCGGGCACGATGCCCGTCATCAGCACCGCGCGGACGCGTTCCATCGTGCCGTCGATCACCGCGCGGTCGACCGGTTTGCCCGATGCGATCTGCTGGCCGATGCTCGTCATCACCACCAGCCCGTTGAGCACGGTCACCCCCGACAGCACGATGAAGCCGACCGCTGCGGAGACCGAGAAGGGCAGGCCGGTCAGCGCCAGCGCGAAGACGCCACCCGCCAACGCGAGCGGGATCGCCGAATAGACCGCTGCCGCCGGCCGCACGCCGCCGAGCGCCACGAACAATATGCCGAAGATCGCGGCGAAGATGACCGGGATCACCAGCGACAGCCGCGCCGAGGCCGCCTGGAGATTCTCGAACTGGCCGCCCCATTCGACAAAGGCCCCTGAAGGCAGCTTCACTTGCTTCGCCACCTTGGCGCGCGCTTCGGACACGAAACTCCCGAGATCGCTGCCACGAACATTGGCCTGGACGACGATGCGCCGCTTGCCATTTTCGCGGCTGACCTGGTTGAGCCCCTCCGAGAAGGAGAAGCGCGCCAGTTCGCGCAGCGGCACCGATGTGCGCGCGCCGCCCTCGCCGGGCAGCAGCACCGGCAGCGCCCCGACCGCGTCGAGATCGTCGCGCGTAGCGGCATCGAGCCGGACGACGATGTCGAACCGCCGATCGCCTTCGAAGACGATGCCGGCCTCACGCCCGCCCAGTGCCGCCGCCACGGTGTCGCTGACCTCCTGCACCGACAGGCCGTAGCGCGCGATCGCATCGCGATCGAACTGGACGTCGAGCGTCGGAAAACCCTCGGTCTGCTCCACCTTGACGTCGGCCGCGCCAGGCACGGTGTTGAGGATGCCGGCGACTTGCTGGGCGACGCGGCCCATCTCCTCCAGATCGTCGCCATAGAGCTTGATCGCGATGTCGCCGCGCACGCCCGCGATCAGCTCGTTGAAGCGGAGCTGGATCGGCTGGCTGATCTCGAAGGCGTTGCCGACGAGCGGCTGCACCTTCGCTTCGACGCGTTCGATGATGTCCGCCTGGTTCCTCACTCCCGCCGGCCATTGGTCGCTCGGCTTGAGGATGATGAAGGTGTCCGATGCATTGGGCGGCATCGGATCGCTCGCCACTTCGGCGGTGCCGGTCTTCGAATAGATGAACGACACTTCGGGCAATGTCGCGACCGCGCGCTCCACTTGCGCCTGGAGCCTGGTCGACTGATCGAGCGAGGTGGAGGGGATGCGCAGCGCCTGCATGGCGAGATTGCCTTCGCCCAGCACCGGCATGAATTCGCTGCCGAGCGTGGCGAACAGCAAGGCGGCGGCGCCGAACACGCCTGCGCCCGCGCCGATCCAGGGCCAGGGCCGCGCCACCGTTTTTTCGAGCAGCGGGGCGTAGCGATGCTTGGTCCAGGCGATCGCCTTCACGTCCTTTTCGGCGACCTTGCCGCGGATCAGGATCGCGACCATCGCGGGCACAAAGGTGAGCGATGCGATGAACGCGCCACCCAGCGCGAGCAGCACCGTGATCGCCATCGGCGAGAAGGTCTTGCCCTCGACCCCGGTGAAAGTGAGCAGCGGCACGAAGACGAGGACGATGATCGCCTGGCCGAACAAAGTGGGGCGCACCATCTCACGCGAGGCCTCGAACACTTCGTGCAGTCGCTCGGGCAATGTCAGCAATCGTCCCTCATGCTGCTGGCGCTCAGCCAGCCGCCTCAGGCAATTTTCGATGATGATAATCGATCCGTCGACGATCAGCCCGAAATCGAGTGCGCCCAGGCTCATCAGATTGCCCGAGACGCCGAACATGGTCATGCCCGTGCCCATCACGAGGAAGGAGAGCGGGATCACCAGGGTCGCGATGATCGCGGCGCGGAAATTGCCGAGCAGCCAGAACAGCATCGCCGCTACCAGCAACGCGCCTTCCGCCAGATTCCTCTCGACCGTGCCGATCGTCGCATCGACCAGGGTGGAGCGGTCGAGCACCGTGGTCAGTTTGATGCCGGGCGGCATCGTTTTCGCCACGCTTTCCAGCTTGTCGGCGACCGACGCCGCGACGATGCGGCTATTGCCGTCGGCGAGCATCAGCGCGGTGCCGATCACGACCTCCCGGCCGTTTTGCGACGCAGTGCCGGTGCGCAGGCCGCCGCCGATCTGGACGGTCGCTATGTCGCGCACCGCCACCGCCACGCCGCCACGTGTCGCCACGGCGGCGCGGCCGATCTCGTCGACCGATCGGATGCGGCCATCGGCGCGGACGAGGAAAGCCTCGCCGCCGCGCTGGATGAAATTGGCACCGACCGAGATGTTGGCGCGCTCCAGCGCCTCGGCCAGCTCGCTGAACGAGATGCCATAGGTCGCGAGTTTCGCGGGATCGGGCTGGACGACGAACTGCTTTTCATAGCCGCCGATCGAATCGATGCCCGCGACGCCGCGGACGGAGCGCAGTTGCGGCCGGATCACCCAATCCTGCACGGTGCGCAGATAACCGAGCTTCGCGACATCGTCGGTCAGCCGCTCGCCCGATATGGTGAGATAGGATCCGTCGGGCTGGAAACCGGGCTTGCCCGCGGCGCGCGGTGCCTTGGCGTCGAAATCGACGACGTACATCAGTACTTCGCCGAGCCCGGTCGAAACCGGCCCCATTTGCGGTTCGACCCCGTCGGGCAAGGTGCCCTTCGCCTGGTTCAGCCGCTCGGCGACCTGCGCGCGCGCGAAATAGAGGTCGCTATGGTCCTCGAAGATGACGGTGACCTGGCTGAACCCGTTGCGCGAGATCGACCGGGTGCTTTGCAGCCCCGGAATGCCCGCCATCGCGGTTTCGATCGGAAAGGTGACGAGCCGCTCGATATCGAGCGGGCCGAGCGCGGGGTCGACCGTGTTGATCTGCACCTGTTTGTTGGTGATGTCGGGAACGGCGTCGATCGGCAGCTTCATGAGCTGGAACGCGCCATAGACCGCGACGAGAAGGGTGATGAACACCACCGACCAGCGAAAGCGGATCGCGGCGTCGAGAAGACGATGGATCATGGCATCAATGCTCCGCTTCGCCCTTGCCGAGCTCGGCCTTGAGCAGGAAGGCGCCGCGCGTTGCGACGGCCTGGCCGGGTTTCAGCCCGGCGACGATCTCGATCCGCCCGCCGCCGCGCTGGCCCGTGGTGACGGGCACTGCCTGGAAACCCTTGGCGGTGGCGGCGAACACGACATCGCGCCCGCCGACCGATTGCACCGCCTCTTCGGGCAGGACGATGCCGCTTGCGCTTCCCGTTCTGCGCGGCGCGATGCGGACGCGCACGCCCTGGCCGGGGATCAGCCGCCCCGACGCCTCGGGATCGAGCAGCACGGTCGCCGATCGGCTCTGCCGATCGAGGCTCGGCGTCGCCGAATGCACGGCGGCGCCGACGACATTGCCGTCGGTCAGTTCGACGACGGCGCGGTCGCCGCGCATGATCCGGCCCGCGTCCGATGCCGGGATCGCGGCTTCGATCTGGACCCGGTCCGGATCGGAGACGCGGAACAACTCCGTGCCCGCCGCCACATAATGGCCCAGCTTCGCATCGGTCTTGGTGATCCGGCCGGAGATCAGGCTGGTGACCGCGAGATGGCGGCCGCCGGCCGTGCCCGCCGCCGCGGCGGTCGATCGGGCGCGCTGCAATTCGGCTTCCGCTTCGGCCAGCGCACTCTGCGCCGCTTCCAGATCCTGCCGCGCGGTCACGCGCGCATCGAACAGGCGCTTTTCGCGGGCATAGGCAAGCCGGGCCGCATTGGCGCGGGCGGCGGCGCTGTTGCTGTCGGCGGTGAAGGTCGCGGCATCGCGGCTTTCGAGCAGCGCCACGGTTTCGCCCGCGCGCACGCTGTCGCCCAGATGCTTGGTGATGCGAATGATCGCGCCGTCGGCGCGCGCGGTAAGCGCGGCTTCGCCGTCGGGCGTCGCCACCACCATCGCCTGCGCCAGTATCTCGGCGCCGAATGCGCCATCGACGGTGCGCTGGACGACGATGCCCGCGGCACTGGCGCGCGCCGCGTTCATCGCGACAAAGCCTTCGGGACCATGATCCTCCTCGGCTTCGGCTTCGGCTTCGGCCGAGGCGGGCGTGGATGGGGTGTCGGGTGTCGGCATGGTGCGGCCGATCAGCACGCCGCCCACGCCTGTGAGCAGGGCGAGGCCGGCTGCACCGGCGATCAGCCGGCTGCGGTTCTGGGTGATATCCATCTGGGTCGGATCCTTATTGGGCGGCGGCGCGCGCCAGCACGGCGCGCGCCTCCACCAGCGCGAGATGCGCGTCGATGAGCTGGGTTTGCGCGGCGGCGAAGGCCTCCTGCGCGTCGAGCAGTTCGGTGAGCGGGATGCGGCCGGCGCGATAGGCAAGGTCGGCCAGCCGCACCGCTTCCGCCGCTTGCGGCGCGGCGACGTCCTGCAACGCGCGGACGCGGATCAGCGCCGCGTCGAACGCCGTCTCGGCATTGCCGATCCGCGCGGCCGCCTGCGCGATCGCCGCGTCGCGCAGCGCCTGCGCCGCCCGGATATCGGCGCGCGCGGCGGCGATATTGCCCTGGTTGCGATCGAATATCGCAAGCGGCACCGACAGGCTGGCGAGCAGCGCGCGATCGCCGGTCTCCTCGATCCGGCGCGCGCCGATGCCGATCGACGGGTCGATCCGTCCCTCTGCTTGCGCCTGCCTCAACCCGGCTTCGGCGACGGCGAGATCTGCCTCGGCCAGCCGCGCGTCGAGCGTAGTGGGTGGCGCGGCGCTTGCCGGCTTGGTCAGGTCGAGCGTGCCGACGATGCGCGTGACCGGCATCTCGCTGCCCAGCAGCGCGCCGAGTGTCCGCCGCGCCGCCGCTTCGTCCGCCTCTGCGGTTTTCAGCGCGGCATCGGCCTGTGCCGCATTGGCGCGGGCGCGATAGGCGCGCAGCGGTGGCTCACGGCCCGCCGCGACCAGCGCCTCGGCGATCCGCGACAGCTCGGTGGCGCGGTCGCGCGTGATGCGCGCCACTTCGAGCCGTGCTTCGGCGGCAAGCGCGGTGCCGAACTGGCTGCGCACCGATTGCGCGAGATCGGCCCGGGCGATGGCAAGCCGCATTTCCTCGGCATGCAATGCGGCTTGCGCCGCGCCGATCCGCGCGGACCGACGCCCGCCCAGATCGAGCCGCTGGCTCAGCTGGACGCTGGTCTCGGTCCCGTCGA
>JASBTC010000145.1 GCA_030148625.1 Sphingobium sp.
ATCATGCCCTTGAGGAAAGCGAGGTCGCCGCCGATCCGGATATGGACAAATTCGCTGGCGATGGGCGTCGACCCGAAGGTCGCCATCTGCACCAGATCCTGCGGCTCGGCGAAACGGATGAGCGCGCGCTCCGGCATCGGATTGACCACCACGATCGGAACACCGCGCTTCCGCGCCTCGACCAGGTTGGTCATCATGCGCGGCGAATTTGTCCCCGTATTCTGCCCGATGACGAAAATGGCCTCGGCGTGATCGAAATCCTCCAGGATCACCGTCCCCTTCCCCACGCCGATAGCGGGCGGCAGGCCCCGGCTGGTGGGTTCGTGGCACATGTTCGAACAGTCGGGGAAATTGTTGGTCCCGAATTCGCGAACGAAGACCGAATAGAGAAAGGCGGCTTCGTTGGGCGTGCGGCCCGACGTATAGAATTCGGCGTGATTGGGGCTTTCGAGCGCGCGCAGATGCCTGCCGATCAAGGTGAAGGCATCATCCCAGTCACACGGTACATATGTGTCCGAACCGGCGTCGTAGCGCATCGGCTCCGTCAGCCGCCCCTGCATCTCGAGCCAATAGTCCGACTTCTCCCTGAGCTCGGATACGGTGTGTTTCTCGAAGAAGGCGCGCGTAACCCGGAACCGGGTCGCCTCATGCGCCAGCGCCTTGGCGCCGTTCTCGCAAAATTCGAGCGTCTTTTTGCAATCCGCATCGGGAAAGGCGCAGCTGGAGCACTTGAACCCGCCGGGCTGGTTCATCGCGAGCAGGGCGCGAGAGCCCTTGGTCACGACGCTCTGCTCGAGCAGAACCTTGAGCGTTGCCGCGGCGGCGCCCCAACCTCCCGCGGGGTGGTCGTAGGTCTTATAGCGAGGTCTGTCGTCTGCCATGTTCGAGCACTCCGCGACGCTGGCCAGTGCGCAAGCTGTAACATAAGTTATCCCTGCGATCGCGACGGACGGCAAGATCGCATCTTGGATGGCCAGGCCAGGCCAGGATCTGGAGACGGCTATCTGATCCGTTAGAGAGCCGCATCGGCGCAAAGCGGACGTGGTTGCAAGCGCACTGAGTGCATAAGTGTGAGAATATTGCGAGTGCGCACTCAAAGCCGCCTGGGCACTTCTCGGATGCGACCGGAAGTGAACCTCGGACCGACAGCAGCGCTAATCCATTGCCCGTATTTGCCTGGCAGGCTGTTTAGAAGGTCCGAAATCAATCGACCCGCAGGGAGCCCCGGTACCGGGTCAGCAGTTTAACCGAACGCCTGCGGTGAAATACGTGCCCATAATGTGGTAATGCGTCGGGTCTGCGGTCGTGGGCAAGATCAAGCATTTCGGCCATTCGGCTGCACGGTCTCATCGGTGTCGATGCTGCTTACACCTTCTACCATGGGCGCCACCTTACACGGCGCAAGCCGAACTCGACCACGTATCCGCATGGATTGCCGAAAGCTCGCGATTACAATTTGCTTCGATCCGTTTCGCAGTTGGACGCCATGTGCGTCTATAGAATGGATATCCCGAAGTTGGTGAGCGCGTGAAGCGGACGGCCTTAGATGAACAGCAAAGTAGGGAGAGGCAGCTTCGCGGTGCCTTGAACGCATTTTTCATACGGCGCCTCGGTAACCCGGCGGAAGCCGAGGACCTGACGCAGGAGGTGTTCATCCGGCTAACACGCGGCACCGGCGGGCAGGTCGGCGTGCCCGACAGCTATATCTTCGCGATCGCCGCCAATCTGCTGCGCGACAGGGCGCGCCGGGAAAAGGTGCGGGCCGATTATCGGGAAGCGGTGCGCCTGGAGGATTATGTCGGGATCGATCCGCTCGATCCCTTCCGGATCGCCGCGGGGCGGCAGGATCTTTCCATCCTTGCACGCGCCGTCGCGGACTTGCCCGAAAAGACCCGAAGGATTTTCACCCTGTATCGGATCGAGAATATCGCCAAGGAAGACATTGCCAGAAGCTTCGCGCTATCGGTGCGTATGGTGGAGATACATATCCAGCGCGCTCTGGTCGCGCTGGCCGACTATATGGATCGCGCGTCATGACGGCGGCACGAGACGATGATCGGCCCTGCCTTTGTCGGGCGGAGGCGGCGGAATGGTGCACAAGGCTGGCGGAGGGGCTGTCCTCCGCCGAAGATCGGGCGGCGTTCGAGGCATGGCTGACGGCCGATCTGCGCAATCGGGCCGAATTCGAGCGCATGGCGGCCCTTTGGCACGGCTCGGCCGCGATCGCTGACACTCCGGAACTGATCGGGGTTCGGGCGGATGCCCTGGAAGCCTTTCGCGTCGCCAATGAACGGCGCTGGTCACGGAAACTGACCGCACGCTGGCCAGCCTTCGCCGCATTGGCGGCGTCGTTGCTGCTTGTGGTCATCGCGACCTTTTACAATCTGCGGACGCCGGACGTGTATTCGACCGCGGTGGGCGAGCGTCGCGTCGTGAAGCTTGACGACGGTTCCCGGCTTTCGCTCGACGCCGGTACGACAGTGGAAGTAGCGTATAGCCGCGAGCGGCGCGCGCTGCATCTGATCGCCGGCCGTGCGAAGTTCGACGTCGCCAAGGATCCGAGGCGCCCCTTGACCGTTGCGGCGGGCGACCGCATGGTCGTCGCCACCGGAACGGCGTTCAGCATCGAACTGAGCCGCAAGGACATGCGCGTCGTGCTTTATGAGGGGCATGTCGCGGTGCTCGAGGATGGCCCGGAGGATCAGCCACCCCGGCATATCCTGCTGCGCGCGCAACGTGTCGCGGCCGATCAGGCGCTGAAGCCGGGCAATATGATGATCGCATCGCTCCGCCGGCCCGTGGCCTCGGTCCAGGTCGTCGATCCGGTGCAATCGCTTTCATGGGAAGGCGGCCAACTGGTCTTCGATGACGAGCCGCTCAGTCTCGCGGCGGAGCGCGTCAATCGTTATTCGGATATCAAGATCCGGATTGCCGGTGCCGCTGCGAATTTCTCGGTCAGTGGCGCCTTCAATGCCGGTGATGCGGAAGGGTTCGTCGATGGTGTTCGTGCCATTTACTCGCTCGAGCTCAACCGGAGCGGCAATGTGATCACGATAAGCCCGGTTAATTCTGCATCATGATTTCGCGGATGTGAGTGTCGTGCGTTTCCTCTTCAGCAGCGAACATAAGCTGCCTTCACGAGGGGGAAGTCCTATATGATCCACAACTCCATGTCTTTCCGTCCGGGTGCCGAGGCCGTGATCGCCCTGGCGTTGGCGGGGCCCGTCGCGGCGCAGTCGCCGCGAACGACCTATGCGTTCAATGTTCCGGCGCAGGATCTGGACGGCGCGCTCAAGGCGATCGCCGCGGCGACAGGGCAGCAGATCGTGTTCAAGGGATCGTCGGTGCGCAGCAAGCGGAGCAATCCGGTGCGCGGCACCTATTCGATCGAGGATGCGGTTGCCGCCGCCATTCGCGGACATGGGCTGTTGGTTTCGCGTTCGCCGCGCGGCATCTGGGTGGTCTCGCCCAGCAGCGTCCGGCCGGCGGTTTCCGCAGCTTCGGCGGAACCGCCCGAAACGCGCGGCGATGATAGCGAGATCGTCGTGACCGGCACCAATATCCGCGGCGGCGCCCCGGTCGGCTCCGACGTGATCGCAATCAGCCGGCGCGATATCGACCAGTCGGGCTATGCCACGGTGCCGCAACTGGTCCAGAGCCTGCCGCAGAATTCAGGTCTGGGCGCCAATGAGGGGAATTTCAGCCGGTCGACGGTGCAGAATGCCAATCTCAACGGCAGTGGTGGGACCGCGGCCAATCTCAGGGGACTGGGGCCGCTTTCTACGCTCGTCCTCGTCAACGGCCGCCGCATGGTGCCTAGCGGATCGGGGACATTCGCCGACGTGGGAGTGATCCCGCTCGGCGCGGTCGAGCGGGTCGAGATCATGCCCGATGGCGCTTCCGCCATCTATGGTTCGGACGCGATCGGCGGCGTGGTCAATTTCATCCTGCGGGACCGGCTGGACGGCGCGGAGACATCGCTGCGCTACGGACGCGCGGACGGCTTCGATCAGGTCCAGCTCTCGCAGCTGGCCGGCAAGTCATGGTCCGGGGGATCCGTTCTGCTGGCCTATGATTTCGAGCGGCGCAGCCGACTCGATGCCGACGCGCGCCGCTATTTCACGCAGGATCTGCGCCCGTTCGGCGGGCATGATTACCGGACCGCCTTTGCCAATCCCGGCACGATCCTGTCGGGCGGCGTGCCCTATCGCATTCCGGCGGGCCAGGACGGGCGGAACCTTGTCGGCGGCGACCTGATCGCCGGACAGTCCAATCTCCAGGACCAGACCGAGGGAACGACGATCCTGCCGCAAAAGAAGCAGCACAGCCTGATGGCGGTGCTCAGGCAGGAGGTCGCGCCGTGGCTAAAGCTTTTCGCAGAAGGCTATTATGCGCATCGCACCGTCGAACAGTCGATCGGGGCGGCGACCTCGTTGTTGACCGTGCCTGCCAGCAATTCCTTTTTCGTATCCCCGGTTGCCGGCGCACCCTTTGTCCAGGTGCAATATTCCTTCCTCGACGACCTTGGCGCGACGCAATATCGGAACCGGGTTGAAAACTACACCGTCACGCTCGGCGGCGAGGCGGCATTCGGCAACGGATGGCGCGCGCTCTTCAACGGATCCTATGGCGTCGACGATCAGGCGACGCGGCTAGGCAACATCGTGAACAATGCGCGGCTTGCGCTGGCGCTAGCCGACAGCAATCCGGCCACGGCTTTCAATCCCTTCGGCGATGGCTCGCACAGCAGTGCATCCGCGATCGACGCCATTCGCGGATATAATCGCGGCACCGCGCGCTATGAAATGAAGGCGGCGAGCCTGGCGGCCGACGGCCCGCTATTCGCGCTGCCGGGCGGAAGCGCGCGCTTCGCGATCGGAGCGGAGCACAGGGAAGAGCAACTGGGCACCCGATCGGAATCGCTGCAGAGTTCGCTCACACCCTTGACCAGTCGCGGAAGAACGGCCCGCAATGTTGATGCGATCTATGCCGAGCTGCAATTGCCCTTTGTCGGAGAGGGTAATCGTCGCCCGGGCCTTCGCAGCCTCGCGCTGTCGATCGCCGGCCGATACGAGGATTATAGCGATTTTGGCTCCAAATTCACCCCGAAGGTCGGACTGTCATGGGACCCGGCTGCCGATATCGGCTTCCGGGCGAGCTGGGGAAAATCCTTCCAGGCGCCGGCGTTGCGTCAGCTCACAGATGTGAGCGCCGCCTATCTGGTCGCGCCCCTGGTCGATCCAGCATCTCCGACGGGGAGGACGCTCACATTGCTCTACAGCGCCCCAGGCAATCCCAACCTCAAATCCCAAACCGCGACGACCTGGTCCGCGGGTGTCGATCTGCATCCTCAGGCGATACCGGGATTCAAGCTCAACATTACGTATTTCAATATCGATTACGACAATCTGATCGATTCGATCGGCTTCAACATCGTGAATGCCCTCCAGTTGGAGAGCATCTATGCTCCCCTGATCGTGCGAAACCCCGATCGCGCACTCGTGGAGGCGGCATATGCAAGCGGCTTCCTGATCGGCGCGCCGGTCGATCCATCGCTGATCGGTGCTTATGTCAACGCGGCCCCGACCAACCTTGGCGGACTGAAACAGTCGGGCCTCGATCTGCGCGTGAACCAGTCCATTCCGGTGGGAAAGGGTCAGATCGGCCTTCAGGCCAATCTGACCTGGCTTTTCCGATATGATGTCGCTCAGACCTCGGTCTCCCCGACCGTCGACATGTTGGGGACGATCAACAATCCGCTCGAGCTTCGCGGGCGTGTCGGCGCGGTCTGGGCGCAGGGGCCAGCCAATGCCGCCATGTTCATGAATTATGTCGGCGGTTATCGGAACAATGCAGTCACTCCGGTCCAGGCCGTCCGATCCTGGACGACGTTCGACATACAGGCATCGTACAGCCTGCGACCTGGCCTGACCATCTCGCTCCAGGCGCAGAATATCTCCGATTCCACGCCGCCCTTCGTGGACAATTCATCGTTCGGATACGACCCGGCCGCCGCCAACGCGATCGGTCGCCAGATTTCGGTTTCCATCAGAAAGACCTGGTGACCGCGCGTCGCGGCCACCGCCCCATCCAGATCCAATATCACAGGAGTGCGTTCATGTTCCCTCGTCTGTTGACGGGCGGGCTCGTCGGCCTGCTTTCCGCTTCGATGCTGACCGCGCCGGCGCTTGCCGGCGAAGGCGGCCAGCGGCCGTTCGATATCCGCGATTCCATCGAAATGACCGTTCTGAACGATGCCAATTCCAGCATGTTGAGATCGTCCAATATCGAGCTTTCCCCCGATGGCAGATGGTTCTTCGTGATAACCCGGAAAGGCAATCTCGCGACCGGCGCAAACGATTTCGTGCTCACGCTTTTCGACGCTGATGAGATTCGTCGCGGTATTCCGGCAGCCGGCCTTCCCAAATCACGGAGCATGGCGCGATTCAGCTCTACCTCGAACCGCAATGGCATCGCCGAGGCGCGCTGGATGAGCGATAGCCGGGGGATCGCCTTTATCGGGGAAAATGCGGGCGAGGTGCCGCAGCTTTACCTGCTCGATGTCGCGTCCGGTAAATTGGACAAGCTGACCTCTCATCCGACGCCCGTCACTGGGTTCGACCTTCGCCCCGGCGTCGCGGATTTCATCTACAGCGCCGAGGATCCGGCGGACCCCGCCGATCGCGTGGCGCGAGGCTATGAGGTGGGCAAAAGCTTCATGCTCGACGTGATGCGCGGGCGGCCGAGCTTCTCCAAACCCACTGCCTTCTTCGTCGGCAGCAGAAAGGGGAAGGGCGGGGAGCGCGTCCGCATGGCGCCGCTCGAAAATGCGCAGCAAAGCCTGTGGCTGTCGCCGAAAGGGCGATATGCGATCTTCCCCAAGCATCTGGCGGGCCCGGACCTGAGCTGGTGGCAGGATTACGACCCGGTTCGGCGCCCGCCGTTCGACAAGGCGAACGATCCGTCGGTCACCTCCTTTTCCACGGCGAACCCGTCGGTATTCCTGCAATATCACATCATCGACCTGAAGACCGGCGAGATCCGTCCGCTGATCGATGCGCCGACCGGGTTCCTGTTCGGGGGCGTGGCACTCGACGTCAACTGGTCGTCCGACGAGAAGACCGTTATCCTCTCGAACACCTTCCTTCCCCTGAAGGATAGCAAGGATCCGGACGAGCTTGCCAGGCGCAAGGCGTCTCCATCGATCGTGGAGTTCGACCTCCAGACCGGCCGATACCAGCGGATCATCGATCTTCTGGCGCCAAGGGGCGGGCAGCCGGCGCCGATGCGCCCCTTTGGCGGATCGCGCCTGACGGTCGATGGTGACCTGATCG
>JASBTC010000153.1 GCA_030148625.1 Sphingobium sp.
ATGATTTCGACAAGCTGGAGCATCGCTATCGCGAGCTTGCTTTCCTCAACAGCGGGGTCCGCCTGTTCCTGGTCGACGCGCGACATGAGGAGAAAAAGGAAGTCGAACTGTTTTACGAAGGCGGCATCGCGGCCTTCGTAAAATATCTCGACCGCGCCAAGACCGCGCTCTTCCCCGAGCCGATCGCGATCACCGGCCAGCGCGACGATATCGGCATCGACGTCGCGCTCGAGTGGAACGACAGCTATTACGAAAACGTCCTCTGCTTCACCAACAACATCCCGCAGCGCGACGGCGGCACACATCTCGCGGCGTTCCGCGCCGCGCTGACCCGCACGCTCAACACCTATGCCGAAAAATCGGGGCTGCTGAAGAAGGAAAAGGTCTCGCTGACCGGCGACGACATGCGCGAAGGGCTGACCGCGATCGTCTCGGTCAAGCTGCCCGATCCCAAATTCAGCTCGCAGACCAAGGACAAGCTGGTTTCCTCGGAAGTCCGCCAGCCGCTCGAAAGCCTGATCGCCGACAAGATGGCCGAGTGGCTGGAGGAGAATCCGGCAAATGCGCGCTCGATCATCCAGAAGGTGATCGACGCGGCGGCGGCACGCGAAGCCGCAAAGCGCGCGCGCGAGCTCACCCGGCGCAAGGGCGTGATGGATATCGCGTCGCTGCCCGGCAAGCTCGCCGACTGCCAGGAGCGCGATCCCACCAAGTCCGAACTGTTCCTCGTCGAGGGTGACTCGGCAGGCGGATCGGCCAAGCAGGGCCGCGACCGTAACGTCCAGGCGATCCTGCCGCTCAAGGGCAAGATCCTGAACGTCGAGCGTGCACGCTTCGATCGCATGCTCTCCTCAAAGGAGATCGGCACGATGATCCAGGCGCTGGGCACCGGCATCGGGCGCGACGATTTCAACCTGGAAAAGCTGCGCTACCACAAGATCGTCATCATGACCGACGCAGATGTCGACGGCGCGCATATCCGCACGCTGCTGCTGACCTTCTTCTATCGCCAGATGCCCGAGATCATCGAGGCCGGGCACCTCTTCATCGCGCAGCCGCCGCTCTACAAGGTCGCGCGCGGCCGCAGCGAGGTCTATGTCAAGGACGATACCGCGCTCGACAATTATCTGGTCGAGGCGGGCGTCGGCTCGACCCGGCTTGAAACCTCGGGCGGCACGCGCTTCGGCGAGGATCTGAAGGCGCTGGCCGACCATGCCCGGCGGATGCGCAGCCTGATGCGCTATGTGCCGCGTCGCTACGATTCGGCGATCATCGAAGCGCTGGCCCTGGTCGGCGCGCTCGATCCCGGTTCGAATGTGGATCAGCGCGGCGAAGCATTGAAGCGCGTGGCGCAATGGCTCGACCGTGCCGACCCCGAAGCACGCTGGTCGGCCGGCCTCAGCGCCGAGGGCGGCTATCACCTGCAGCGGCTGTGGCGCGGCGTCACCGATCATCACATCATCGAAGCCGCTTTCCTGTCCAGCCAGGAGGCTCGGCGCCTCCATGCGCTGATCGAAGAGCAGGTGGAAAGCTATGCCGGCGTTGCCAAGCTGGTGACCCTGCCCAAGGGCGCAGCGGCACAGCAGGACGCGGCGGAAGCCGATGGTGAGGAAGAGGCACCCGTCGCCGATACCAAGGGCGCAAGCGTGACCCGGCCGTCCGACCTGCTCGAAGCGATCCTGGCGGCCGGACGCAAGGGGCTTTCGATCCAGCGCTATAAGGGCCTGGGCGAGATGAATGCCGAGCAGCTCTGGGAAACCACGCTGGATCCGCAGAACCGGTCGCTCCTGCGGGTCGAGATCGCGCAGGCCGACCTGGCCGATGAGATCTTCACCCGGTTGATGGGCGATGTCGTCGAACCGCGGCGCGAATTCATTCAGGAAAACGCGCTCAACGTGGCGAATCTCGACGTTTGAGTAAGGCGAGCAACGCATATGGCGGGCCGCCTTCGCCCGCGCTGGCCGAAATCGGCGCCCATGTGGATGCCCGGCTGTCGCGGACGCCGGGCGTGCAGAAGGTGCCGGTGGGCGGCATGGACCTGTTCGTGCGCGAGAATTTCCTGAGCGAGGCGGATTGCCGCTTCCTCATCGGGCTGATCGACGCGTGCAGCCGGCCGTCCACGGTGTTCCTCGACGGCGGCGACGCCGCCTTTCGCACCAGTTCGAGCGGCGATCTCGATCGGTGGGATCCCGGCGTGAACGCGATCGATACACGGATCTGCGCATTGCTCGGCATTCCCGTCAACCATGGCGAAACGATACAGGGTCAGCGCTACGAACCGGGCCAGCAGTTCAAGGCGCATCACGATTTCTTCCATGTCAGCCAGGCTTATTGGCCGGACCAGGAAAAACATGGCGGACAGCGGAGCTGGACCGCGATGATCTATCTCAACCAGCCCGAGGCGGGCGGCGAAACATATTTCCCCTCCGCCGGCGCGAAGGTCGCGCCCCGCGCCGGTCTGCTGCTCGCCTGGAACAATATGGGCGCGGACGGCGCGCCCAATCTCGACAGTCTCCATGCCGGCCTGCCGGTGACGGCGGGCGTCAAGCACATCGTCACCAAGTGGTTCCGCGAACGCCCCTGGATCTGATACCAAGCTGCGACGAGCCTGACTCATCGCAGCTTGGTGAAGCCCGCGCGGCGCCTGAGCGTTTCAAGGTGTGGAGGCGTCAGCCTCCCTGCACCTTCGTATGCGTCGGCGGAAGCACCATGCTTCCGCCTATGGCGCTCAGCGTTTGGTGAGTTTTTTAACGGCTGGGCGGTGCAGAATGGGCTGCCCCGAACGCGTGCCCGTCGCCTGGCCATCCTTCAGCACCAGACCACCATTGACCCAGACGCGCGATATGCCGACCGATAGCGCGGACGGATTCTCGCTGGTCGCGCGATCGGCGATCTGCGCGGGATCGAACAGGATGAGGTCGGCACGCGCGCCGGGGCGAATGACCCCGCGATCGGTGATCCCCATATGCTGGGCCGTCGCGCCGGTCATCCGGTTGATCGCCTGTTCCAGCGTCAGAATCTTCTCTTCGCGGACATAGCGCCGCAGCACACGGGGAAATGACCCGATGCCGCGCGGATGAAGATCGCCCAGCATGCCGTCGCTGCAGATATTGGCGTGCGGCCATGCGATGAGCTTCGCGATATCGTCGCCGCGCATGCTGGTGCCGATCACCATTTCGCGTGCGTCCGGCACCTGCGATTCGGCGATCAACTGCATCAGTGCGACGGCCGGATCCACGCCGCGCTGCGCCGCGATCTGCGCGACGGTCTTGCCCACGAGGCTCCGGTCCGGGCTGAATTCGGAGAGCATCAACCCTTCCGCCGGCGCCAGATGCTTCAGCGCGAATTCGGCGCTTTCGCGATTGGTGAAATCGCGCTTGGGGAACATGACCGTCAGCGTCGATTGCCAATATTCATAGGGATAGACGTCGCCGGTGATGTTGACGCCGGCGGCCCGCGCACGATCCATGACGCCCAGGAAGCGGTCCGCCTGCCCCCACCAGTCGGTCATGGCGAGCTTCATGTGCGAAACCTGCACGGGCATGCCGGTAACGCGGCCGATATTGATGATCTCGTCGAGCGCCGCCCAGATGAACTGATCCTCGCTGCGCATATGGCTGATATAGCGGCCGCCGAAACGCGCGGCTTCCTTGGCGAGCGTCAGCACCTCATCCTTGCTGGCATAGATGCCGGGATCATATTCGAGCCCCGTCGACAGACCGATCGCGCCGGCCTCCATGCCCTGCCGCACCTGCACACGCATCCGCTCGATCTCGGCGGCGGTGGCGACGCGCTTGAAATCCGTGCCGAGCACGGCGGCCCGAATCGAATTATGGCCGATATAGGTGCCGATATTCACCGCGACCGGCGTCTTCTTCATCTTCTCGAACAGCGGTGAAAGCGGCAGTTCCGATCCGCCGTCCTGGCCGACGATGATCGTCGTGACGCCCTGGCTCGTCACCGGCACCGCATCGGGCTGCTCAAACAACCCGTGATCATGATGGCTGTGCGTGTCGATGAAGCCCGGCGACAGCACCTGCCCACCGGCATCGACCACCTGCTCCCCCGCGCGCGGCGCGAGATCGCCCACCGCGACGATCCTGTCACCTTCGATGCGGACCGACGCGGGACGCGCTGGCGCGCCGGTGCCGTCGACCACCCGCGCACCGGTGATCAGCGTCGATTGCGCCACCGCGACGGTCGAGACCGTCATCGCGGCGGCGGCGAGGATCGGGCCGCATGCGCTGCGCAACATTGTCCGCCAGCCGCTTGCCCGGAAGGATCGCGACGCCTGAGTCAATTCGATAGCCATGGCCATTCCGTCCCTTTTTGTCGCGCCGGTTATTGGGAGATGAAGAAGGAGGACACCTGATTGCCCGGTGCCACCGCATAGCGCACCTTCATCGTGCGATCGCCGAAGGTGGCGACATAGGTGTAGCTGATGTCGTCGCCCAGTTCCTCGCGCTCGGTGAGTTCCAGCTTGGTGAGCGCGCCGAGCGGCTTCATCATGTTGGCGAGATACGGATTCACCATCTTGATGAATGCCTCCCCGGCAAGCGGCACGTCCTGCGGGCGCAGCGCGCCGGCACGCGCGGTTTCGATCAGCGCGGTGACGCGGCGTGCCGTATCGGGCTCGGCTTTGGGACGCGGGGCCGGTGCCACCAACGCGGGATCCCAGAGCTTGGCGATGCCGTCGACAAAGGCGTCGAGGTCGGTCTCGGCCGAGTTGGTCAGCAGCACGACCGAGAGATCGTCGCCGAGGTAACGCGAATAATAGGTGCGGAAACCCTGCCAGGCGCCGCCATGATGATAGCGGGGCTTGCCGCCCGCCATATTGAGGTTCCAGGCGAAGCCATAGGGATAGGGCTTGCCGCTGTTGAGCCGGACGGGGGTATAGATCTGCTTCCAGCTTGCGGGGCTGAGCACCTTGCCCTGCTCGACGCCGCGCGCCCATGCGATCATGTCGTCGAGCGAGAGATAGAGCGAGCCGTCCGCGGTCGAATTCATCGTCGGCGAAACGAAATCCTGATTCTTGAGCGCGCCGTCGACAAGCTTGTAGCCCGATGCGCGATGCAGGACGATATCGCCGTCGCTGATGCCCCGCGCCGTCTTCATGCCGAGCGGCTTGAAGATCTCGGTGTCGAGAATCTCCAGATAGGATTTGCCCGTCGCTTTCTTCACGAGAATGCCGAGCAGCGCATAGCCGGTATTGCTGTAGCTCCAGCGTGCGCCGGGCGCGAAGTCGAGCGGCATCGCAGCGGCGATCTTGACGAGTTCGTCGTCGGTATAGTCGCGCCGGTAATCGAAATCGCTCCCGTAATTGGCGACGCCCGATGTGTGGGTGAGGAGATGGCGGATGGTCATCGTCCGCCAGCTCGCCGGCGCATCCGGCACATATTTGGAAACCGGATCGTCGAGGCCCATCCTGCCCTGCTCGACCTGTGACATCACCGCGGCGGCGGTGAACATCTTGCCGACCGAGCCCGACTGGAAGATGGTTTCGGTGGTCACCGGAACATTGTTCTCGACATCGGCCTGGCCATAGCCCTTGGCGACCACGATCTCACCCTTGCGCAGTATCGCGACCGAAACGCCGGGTACTTTTTCGTCGCGCATCTCGCGCTCGATGAAGGTGTCGAGCTGCGTCCTGAAGGTCTCGGGATCGGGCGCCGCCAGCGCCGGCGCGGCAACGCAGAGCGTCGCCACTGCGCATAATGTCTTGGCCAGTCCGAACATCGTCTCTCCCCTTATGATCTCGTTTGCCGTCGCAGCGGATAACCAGGTCACGCGCGCGGCGATTCACTCCGGCCGCCGCCCCATATGTCTTCGGAACACCAGACCATGCCGTCGCGATAATCGGCGACCGGCGCACGATCGCGGGTCAGCAGCACCGGGCCGTCGAGATCGACGATGTCGCACAGCTGGCCGACGATGAAGGCCGGCGCCATGGCGAGCGATGTGCCCAGCATATTGCCGACCATCACCTGCATGCCGCGAGCGCGCGCCGCTTCGACCATCGCCAGCGCCTCGGTCAGGCCGCCGCATTTGTCGAGCTTGATATTGACCACCGAAAAGGCGCTGGGCAGCGTGGCGATCGAGGCCAGCCCCTGCACGCTTTCATCCGCCGCAAGCGGGATCGGTGACTCGAAGGCTTCGAGATCGGTGTCGCGATCCAGCGGCAGAGGCTGTTCGATCAGCGCGACCCCCGCCTCCACCAGCACGGGCATCAGCTGTTCGAGACCGGCACGCGAAAAACCCTGATTGCCGTCGACACCCAGCCAGACATCGGGCCGCGCGGCGCGTGCGGCACGAACGCGCTCGGCATCCAGCCCGTCCCCGGTCAGCTTGAGCTTGAGTGCGCGCGCATCGCCAAATCCGATTGCCCGCTCAGCCACGACCTCGGGCGGCTCGGCGCCGATCGTCCAAGTGGTCAGGCACGGTTTCGGCACGGAGATGCCTGCATCCTGCCAGGCCGGTCGGCCCGACCGCGCGGCTTCGAGATCCCAGAGCGCGCAGTCGAGCGCGTTGCGCGCACCCCCTATGGGCAGCAGCGACTGGAGGCGCGTACGGTCCATGCCCGCACCGAACGCGTCGCCGAGCGATGCGATGGCGGCGGCGATGCTCGCCGGCGTCTCGCCGAGATAATCGACGCCCGCCGCCTCGCCCCGGCCCTCATGATCGCCATCGCGCACGGTCGCGACGACCAGCTCGATCGCGTCATAGCTCCAGCCCGTGATGCGGAACGGGTAGACTAAAGGCCAGGTCTCGATGCGAACCGCGATGTCCATGGTGATCTGCCGAACCGATCAGTCGAAGCTTGCCGCGATATGCGCGACGAGCGCGCCCGGCCCCGTCGCCACGGGATCGAAACATGGAAGCCCGAACCGGTCGGCGATCGCCTTCAGATGATCTGCGCGCGCATCGGCGGAAAGCGCCGAGCAATTGATGCTGATGCCGGCGCAGCGCGCCGCCGGATTGATCCGGCGCGCCATTTCTAGATTGAGCTCGATGCACTCGGCGAGATCGGGAAGCGGGAAATCGGGATAGCCGTCGACATGCGTCCGGCCCGCCGCATGGCACAGGATGATCGCGTCGGGCTGCGAGCCATGGAGCAGACCGAGTGCCACGCCCGCATAGGCGGGATGGAACAGCGAACCCTGGCCCTCGATCACATCCCAATGGTCATGGTCATTGTCGGGCGACAGCGTTTCCGCCGCGCCGGCGACAAAATCGGACACCACGGCATCGATCGGAACGCCTTCGCCCGCGATCAATATGCCCGTTTGTCCGGTCGCGCGGAACGTCGCCTTCATGCCGCGTGCCGCCATGTCGCGCGCGATCGCGAGTGCGCTGTATTTCTTGCCGACGGCGCAGTCGGTGCCGACCATCAGCATGCGCCGGCCGGACCGCTTGCGCCCCGAACCGACCGGAAAGCTGCGCCCCGGTACGCGAACGTCGAACAGCGACGCGCCGGAGGCCCGGGCGGCGGCGGCGATCTCGGGCACGCTGCCGAGCCGGGCATGCATCCCGCTCGCCACGTTGAGCCCCGCTTCGAGCGCGGCGACGAGCGGCGCGACCCATTCGGGTGCGATGGCGCCGCCAAAGGGAGTGACGCCGATCACCAGCGTCTGTGCGCCCGCGGCCCGCGCCTGCGCGAAATCCATGTCCTCCAGCCCCAGATCAACGCCGCAGGATGGCAGCCGCCATTGGCCGACACAGCGCTCGCCCGACCAGTCCACGAGTCCGCACGCCGTCTTGGCATCGAGCCGATCGGCCACATCACCCAGAAACAACAGATATTTTCCAGGGATGATCATCCGACGCGATCTTTCTTGCAGAATGGGGCGCGACACCATGAGCGCCCCGGAACCGCTTGATAGTTATAAATATCACTCTAGAAGTCAACTGACATAAAAATAACAGACCCCCGTCGACCGACACAAACACACCGACGATCTGGAGACCGCGCTTGAAAACCTTCCCATCGCCGCCGGTGCCGGCATGAAGCCGCTCGCCCGCAAGACCGTCGCCATGCTCCAGGCGAGCGTCGGCGAGAATGGCGCGAAGCTTTCGCCCAATATCGGCCTGTTCGCGCTGATCTGCTTCGGTGTCGGCAGCACCGTCGGCGCGGGCATCTTCATTCTCACCGGCACCGTCGCCGCGCAGCATTCGGGTCCGGCGGTGGCGCTGTCCTTCCTGATCGCCAGTGGAGTCTGCCTGCTTGCCGGGCTCTGCTATGCCGAGCTGGCGGCGATGATGCCGGTTGCGGGCAGCGCCTATTCCTACACCCATGCCTCGATGGGTGAGGCAGCCGCCTGGTCGGTGGGCTGGTGCCTCGTGCTCGAATATCTTTTTGCCGGCGCGCTCATCGCGATCGGCTGGTCGGCTTATGCCCAGTCGGTGCTGCACGATATCGGCCTGGGCGTTCCCGCACTCTTCGCACAGGCGCCGTTCGCGATTTCCGCCGACCGCCAGCTGGTGGCGACGGGATCGATCATCGATCTGCCCGCGGTGCTGCTGACGATCGCCTGCACCGCGATGCTGCTGCGCGGCACCGAATTCTCGGCGCGGATCAACACGCTGATCGTCGTGGCCAAGATCGGCGCGATGCTGCTTGTCGTGGCGACCGGTTTCGCCTTTGTCGACCAGGCCAATTGGACACCGTTCGTCCCCGCCAATGAGGGGGTGTTCGGCCGGTTCGGCTGGTCGGGCGTCCTGCAGGGCGCGGGCGTCCTGTTCTTCGCCTATGTCGGGTTCGATGCCGTCTCGACGCTGGCACAGGATGTTCGCGATCCGCAGCGCACCGTTCCCCGCGCGCTGCTCGCCTCGGTGGGCGTGACGACATTGCTCTATGCGCTTGTCGGGCTCGTCATCACCGGGCTCGTCAGCTACCGGCTGCTCGACGTTCCCGATCCCGTCTATGTCGCGCTCAACGCCGCGGGCCCGGGGCTCGCCTGGGCCAAGCTGGTCGTCGGCTTCGTCGCGATCGCCGGGCTGGTTTCGGTGCTGCTGGTCAGCCTGCTCGGCCAGGTGCGCATTTTCTATGCGATGGGGCGAGACGGCCTGTTGCCGGCGGCCTTCACCCGCGTCAGCGCCAATTCGCACATTCCCTTTGCCGGAACGCTGGTGACGGGCGTGATCGCGTCGATCGCCGCGGGCGTGCTCCCGCTGAGCCTGCTCAGCGAACTCATCTCGATGGGGACATTGTTCGCCTTCGTCATGGTCGCGGCCAGCGTCATCGTCCTGCGCCGGCGCGAGCCCGGAGTCGCCCGGCCGTTCCGCGTGCCATTCTACCCCTGGACGCCGCTGCTCAGCATTGCCGCCTGCCTGTATCTGATGTGGAGCCTGCCGCTGGATACATGGATCCGGCTCGTCATCTGGCTGGCGATCGGCGGTGCGGTCTATTGGCTTTACGGCCTGAGGCGGAAAAACGGCGGATAGGGAGATTCGCGGTTCGAGGAAAACATCGAACGACGGGAGCGGGTGAGCAGACGGAAGCGGATCACCCGCTCCGGATCAAGATTTGCCCGCCCGACGCGCGGACGGACTGCCGACATGCCCAGTATAGGATTGATAGAGTTCGGACAGGCGCTCGAGGCGCTCTTCGACTGGCGCCCCGAGCTCCCCGATCACGTCGTTGACCAGAAGATTGACCACGCAGCCGAGCGCAACCTGTGAGCTCCAGAACAGCTCGACCTCGGTAGAGGCGGCGATGACGTGGCTGGTGAACTTGCGTATCCAATCGCAGAATTTGTCGGTGAGCATCACCACTGGGATGCCGTTGCGATGCGCCCGTGCGGCCAGATCATAGGCGTGTTCGGAATAGCGACGCAGATCGATGAGAACCAGGCAGCGTCCTTCGGGATCGCCGGCGAAGATCTCGTGATAATTTCCCGCCGTCATGTCGACGACGCTGACGCCGTCGCGCGCATATTGCAGCAGATGCGCGAGCGTGGCCGCAACGCCGCGCTCGGTCTGGAAACCGGCGACATGCACATAGCGGCTGTGCGCCAGCAACGCGACGATCTGTTTCCAGGTCTCGCTTTCCGCCATCGCATAGACTTCGATGATTCCCGCCAGCTCGAGTTCGAGGCTGCGCTTGGTGCGGTTGCTCTCACCGCGCGCGCCGACGAATTCCGTCACCTGATCGCCGACCAGCCACGGCACGCCCGACATGGTGGTGCGCAGCCCCGCCTTCAGGTCCTTGAAATGGCGATAGCCCATCTTGCGCGAGAAGCGCCCGACGGTGATCGCGCTCACTTCCAGCTTGTCGGCGATCGAATTGGCGGTCTCGAACGCGATCCCGCCGCGGTTGGTCAGGATGAAATTAGCGATCGTGCGCTCTGCCGGCGTGAAGCTCTCAAGGCTGTCCTCGAGCCGCTGCAGCAGATCGCGGGACGTATCGGCTCCCCCTTGCACGTCTCATCTCTCCCCGTTCCTCTCGACAAACCGTCTTAGAATAGCCGGTTCGCCTACGCCAGCATGGCCATCGCCCGATCTCCGCGGGCGCACAAGACATGTGTTACTTATATCTCATGGATTGACACGTTGATATAAATATACCCTTATCGAGTCGGATCGGTTCGCGACTCGCACAGACGAGCGCGCGCCTTCGTCACCAGAAACAAAGGGGGGAAAAATGACGATCACGCAGAACAGGCTTCACCGGGCAATCCGGTCGGGACTGGTATCGGCGGCATCGATGATCGCGCTGGCAAGCCCGGTTCTTGCGCAGGAAAGCGCATCCGCGCCGCAACAGAAGACGGCCAACGACACTGCCCAGGCGGCCGACGAAATCATCGTCACCGCGACACGACGGTCCGAAACCGTCCGCGACGTGCCGTTCAACATCCAGGCGATCTCGGCCGACACGCTGGAGAAGACCGGCGCGACCGACCTGACCGATTTCGCGCGCACGGTGCCCGGCCTCTCGATGAACAGCTATGGGCCGTCGGGCGGCACCAAGCTGGTGCTGCGCGGCCTGCGCACGGGCACCGAAGCGGGCCTCGCGCCGACGACGACGGTCTATGTCGACGAAGTCCCGGTGGACATGCCCTATCGCGGCACACCGCTGGACCTGAAGCTGCTCGACATCGAACGCGTCGAAGTGCTGCGCGGCCCCCAGGGCACGCTGTTCGGCGGCGGCGCGATCGGCGGCACACTGCGCTACATCTCGAAAAAGCCCGATACCGGGAAATTCGAAGGCAATGTCGGCGCCGAGCTTTCGACGACGCGCGGTGGCGGCGCCAATTACAATCTGACCGGAATGGTCAATGTGCCCATCAACGACTGGATCGCGGTCCGCGCCAATCTGGGTCATTTCGACAATGACGGTTTCGTCGACAATGTCCGAACGGGCGCCAGGAACGTCAATGACGACCGGACGACGTCGGGCCGCATCGCGGTGCTGATGAAGCCGGTCGACGATCTGGAGATCAATCTCACTTATTATCGCCAGACCGCGCGCTACGGCGAATCGGCCGTGCAGCGCGAAAGCCAGCCGCGGGACACCGTCGATTACATCCATCCCGGCGACACCCGTTACCGGGCGCAACTCGGCAATCTCCCGCTCGCTTATGATTTCGGCTGGGCCAGGCTGACATCGAGCTCGTCCTATATCGACGAGAAGCATGATTCCTCGAACGATGGCACTTTCGGCATCCGCGATTCGATCTTCGGCAGTTTCCTCGACCCCAACGACATTCCCGAATTCACCGAATATTCGGTGCGCCGCGCGCGATCGCATGCCTTCACGCAGGAGATCCGGCTGGTCTCGGCATCGGACGGTCCGTTCAACTGGATCGTCGGCGGCTATTACAACAAGGTTCGCACCGGCGAGAACGACCAGGAATTCGTGCCCGTCCCCTTTCCGGGGCAGGATGCCTTCGAGCAGAACATCATCGGCGCCGAGCTGAACGACAACAAGGAATATAACTACGCCTATAACGATCGTTCGCGGCAATATGCGGTGTTCGGCGAACTCAAATACCAGTTCACCGATGCGTGGCAGGCTTCGGTCGGCGGACGCTATTTCGACGTGCGCGGCAATGGCGATTTCTACGCGATCGATCAGTGGTTCGGCCGCAACGCCCGCGATGCCAATGGCCTGGCGCGCACCGTGCCGTATGCGGATGAATTCTCCTATGGCAGCAACCATGAGAAGGGCACGGTCTGGCGCTTCAACACCTCTTACAAGTTTGGCAGCGACGGCCTGATCTATGTGACGGTCGCGCAGGGGTTCCGCCCGGGCGGCTTCAATCGCCTGACGCCCAACACGGGCGTTCCGCCCGAAGGATATCAGTTCAACTCCGACGACCTGATCAGCTACGAGCTCGGCGGCAAATTCTCGCTCGCGCAGAACCGCATCTATGTGAGCTCGGCGCTGTTCCGGATCGACTGGTCGGACATCCAGACCACGGTCCGCACCCCGATCGGCTTCTCCTATCAGGGCAATGCCGGCAAGGCGGTCTCGCAGGGCGTCGAGATCGAACTGAATGCGCGCGACATCCTGCTGTCCGGCCTCTCCTTCAATCTGGGCTATAGCTATACCGACGCAAAGCTGACCGAGTCGATCGAGCGCATCGGCTTCAAGGGTGAGCGGATGCCGATGGTTCCACGCCACGCGCTGTCGCTGATGGCGGATTACAGCACCGAAATCGGCGGCGGCCTGAAAGCCGGACTGAACTGGCTGGCCAGCTATACGAGCAGCAGCGATGCCGATTTCGGCCGCTTCAAGCCCGTTCGCGGTACGACGGCCGGCTCGCTGGTCCCCTCCACGAGCGTCAATCCGCAATATCTGCCGATCGCCGGCTATTGGCTGTCCAACCTTTCACTGCGCCTGGAGGGAGACAGCTGGAGCGCCCGCATCTTCGCCGACAATCTGTTCGATGCGCGTTTCAAGATGTCGCGAAACCATGTCTTCGCCAACAGCAATTTCGCGACGTCCGACATCAACTATTACGCCAATCGCCCACGCACGATCGGGCTTGGGTTGACCAAGCGCTTCTGATCGACACGACCTGATCGGGGCGGGCGTCCACCTTCAGCCGGACGCCCCCTCAATCATCCTCGTCGTCATAGCCGACCAGATCGAGCGCACGGGCCTTGATCTGGCGCGTCATGCACCAGTGGACGAGCGCATCCTCGCGACCATGCGTCACCCAGACTTCGCTGGGAGCGATCTCGCCCAGCGTTGCGGTCAGCTCGTCCCAGTCGGCCTGGTCGGACAGGATGATCGGCAGCTCGACATTGCGCTGAACCGCACGCTGGCGCACGCGCATCCAGCCCGATGCCATCGCCGTGATCGGATCGGGCAGCCGCCGCGACCAGCGATCGTTGAGCGCCGAGGGCGGGGCGAGGACGATGCGTCCCTTCATCTCGTCCTTCGACGCGTCGATCGCGGGCCGCAGGTCGCCCAGATCGACCCCGTGCTCGACATAGAGCGCGCACAGCCGCTCGAGCGCGCCATGGATATAAATGGGGTCGCCATGGCCCAGCGCGCGCAACTCCGCGATGACGCGCTGCGCCTTGCCCAGCGCATAGGCGCCGACGAGCACGCAGCGATCGGGATTGGCACGCAGCGCGGCGAGCAGCTTGTCGATCTCGTCATGCGTTTCGGGATGGCGGAACACCGGCAGGCCGAAGGTCGCCTCGGTGATGAAGACATCGCATTTGACGGGCTCGAAGCGAGCGCAGGTGGGGTCCGGACGGCGCTTGTAATCGCCCGAGACGACGACACGTTCGCCGCCATGGTCGAGGATGATCTGCGCCGAACCCAGGACATGGCCGGCGGGCACGAAGCCGATTTCGACATCGCCCAAAGTCAGCGTCTCGCCATAGTTGACGGCCACGCCGTTCTGCGCTCCGTAACGGCATTCCATGATCGCCAGCGTCTCGGGCGTCGCCCAGACCTGGCCGTGTCCGCCCCGGGCATGATCGGCATGGCCATGGGTGATCAGCGCGCGCGCGACCGGACGCGAGGGATCGACCCAGGCATCCGCTGCGGGAATATAGATGCCGTGGGGTTGCGGCTCGATCCAGCTACCGAGTTTGGCCATCACGCCTATATAGGATGAGATGGTCGAAAGTTCCCGTCTTCCTCTCAAGCGCCCCCCGTCGCGGGAAGGCGGGGCTTGAGCAATCTGCCACCTGTCCTGACCGACTGGTTCGCGGCCAGGGGCTGGGCGCCGCGCCGCCACCAGCGCGAAATGCTGGATGCCGCGCGTGCCGGCCGCCATGCGCTGCTGGTGGCGCCGACCGGCGCGGGCAAGACGCTCGCCGGTTTCCTGCCGACGCTCGCCGACCTGATCGAGCACCCCGCCGACGGCCTCCACACGCTCTATATCTCTCCATTGAAAGCGCTGGCGGTCGATGTGCAGCGCAATCTGCTGACGCCGATCGCGGAAATGGGGCTCGATATCCGCGTCGAGACCCGGACGGGTGACACGCCGTCGGACCGCAAAGCGCGGCAACGCGTCCGTCCGCCCCAGATCCTGCTGACCACGCCCGAATCGTTGAGCCTGTTGCTATCCTATCCGGATAGCTTGCTGATGTTTGCCGGCCTCCGCACCGTGGTGATCGACGAGGTTCACGCCTTCGCAACCACCAAGCGCGGCGATTTGCTGTCGCTTTCACTCTCGCGGCTGCAGACGCTGGCCCCCGGCTTTCGCCGCGTCGCGCTGTCGGCGACGGTGGCCGACCCTGACGGCTATCGTGCCTGGCTGGCGCCCGATGGGGACATCGACATGGTCGACGCCGTGATCGGCGATCCCGGCGCCGAACCCGATATCTCGATCCTGCTGCCCGAAGGCCGCGTGCCCTGGTCCGGCCATTCGGGGCGCTATGCCGCGCCCCAGGTGATGGCGGAGATCGAGACCCACAAGACCACGCTCGTCTTTTGCAACACGCGCAGCCTGGCCGAGCTGATCTTCCAGGATCTGTGGAAAGCAAATGAGCTGAAGCTGCCGATCGGCATCCATCACGGCAGCCTGGCGCGCGAAGCGCGGCGCAAGGTGGAATCGGCGATGGCCGACGGCAAGCTGCGCGCGCTGGTCGCGACCGCCAGCCTCGATCTCGGCGTCGATTGGGGCGATGTCGATTGCGTCGTCCAGATGGGTGCGCCCAAGGGCTCGTCGCGCCTGCTCCAGCGGATCGGCCGCGCCAATCATCGGCTCGACGAGCCCTCCGAGGCGGTGCTCGTTCCCGGCAATCGCTTCGAATATCTCGAGGCGCGCGCCGCCCTCGATGCGGTCGATGCCGGCGAGCTCGACCCCGACGTCTTCCGCGCCGGCGCGCTCGACGTGCTGGCACAGCACATCATGGCCTGTGCCTGCGCCGCGCCCTTCGACGAAGCCGCGATGCTGGAAGAAGTGCGATCGGCGCTTCCCTATTCGGCGCTCGACGAAGCGACCTTCAAACGCGTGCTCGGCTTCATCGCCGACGGCGGCTACGCATTGCGCGCCTATGATCGCTTCAAGCGGTTGACGCATGGCCATGACGGGCTGTGGCGCGTCTCGCATCCCAATTTCGTCAAGCAGCATCGGCTGAACGCCGGCATCATCGTCGATGCCGAAACGCTCGACGTGCGTTTCAAGAACGGCCGCAAGCTTGGTTCGGTCGAGGAATATTTCGCCTCCACTCTCTCGCCCGGCGACACTTTCTTCTTCGCCGGCCTCAGCCTGCAGGTCGAGCGCATGGACACGACCGACCTGATCGTCCGCGCGACCACCCGGTCGGCGCGGGTGCCGAGCTATATGGGCGCACGCATGGCGCTGTCGACCAATCTCGCACGCCGCGTGCGCGGCTATCTGCACGACCGCAGCGCCTGGAGCCGCTTTCCCGACGATGTCCGCGAATGGCTGGAAGTGCAGGATTATCGATCGATCCTGCCCGGCCCCGATCAGCTGCTGATCGAAACCTTCCCGCATGAAGGGCGCCATTATATGGTCGCCTACAGCTTTGCGGGCTGGAACGCGCATCAGTCGCTCGGCATGCTCGTCACCAAAAGGATGGAGACGCTGGGGCTCAAGCCGATCGGGTTCGTCGCCAACGACTATGCCTTCGCCACGTTCGGGCTCGAACCGGTCACCGATCCCGCGCCGCTCTTCTCGCCCGACATATTGGAGGACGAATTCGTCGAATGGGTGCAGGGATCGCACCTGCTCAAACGCGCCTTTCGCGAAGTCGCGGTGATCGGCGGGCTCGTCGAGCGCCAGCATCCCGGCAAGAAGAAGACGGGCAAGCAGGTCACCTTCTCCACCGACCTGATCTACGACGTGCTGCGCCGCTACGAGCCCGATCATCTGCTGTTGCGTGCCGCATGGGAGGATGCGCGCGCACGCGTTACCGATGTCGGCCGGCTGGCCGATCTGCTCGACAGCGCCGCCGACACGATGGTCCATATCGACCTGCCGCGCGTCACCCCGCTCGCCGTGCCCGTGCTCGTCATGATCGGGCGCGAGCATGTTCCGCAGGGCACGATCGACGACGAATTGCTGGTCGAGGCCGAGGGGCTCGCCGCCCAGGCGATGCAGCGCGATTGAACGATTGCACCGCCCGCCATTCTGGGATTTAGTCCGCCATCGTTTCAAAGGGGGTCCGCGATGCGCGCTGTCATTCTGTCCTGCCTCGGTCTTGCCATCGCAACCCAGCCGGTCGCCGCACAGCAGACGCTGCGCCCCGATCAAGTGAAGTTCCGCGATCTCTACAAGGAGCTGGTCGAGACCAACACGACGCTATCGGTTGGAAGCTGCACGCTCGCGGCGGAGAAGATGGCGGCACGGCTGAAGGCGGCGGGCTATACCGATCAGGACATCACTTTGTTTGCTACGCCCGAACATCCCAAGGAGGGCGGGCTGGTCGCGATACTCAAGGGCAGCGATCCCAAGCTGAAGCCGATGCTGCTGCTCGCGCATATCGACGTGGTCGAGGCCAAGCGTGAGGACTGGACGCGCGATCCCTTCAAGCTGGTCGAAGAGAATGGCTATTATTACGCGCGCGGCACTGCCGACGACAAGGCGATGGCCGCGATGTGGACCGACAGCCTGATCCGCTTCAAGGAAAGCGGATACAAGCCCAAGCGCACGATCAAGGTCGCGCTCACCTGCGGCGAGGAGACCACTTACGCCTTCAACGGCGCGCAGTGGCTGGCGCAGAACCGGCCCGAATTGATCGCCGCCGAGTTCGCACTCAACGAAGGCGGCGGCGGCGATAGCGACGGCAAGGGCAAGCTGGTCAGCCAGAGCATGCAGGTCGGCGAAAAGGCGGTGCAGAATTTCCGCATCGAGGCGACCAATCCCGGCGGACACAGCTCGATCCCGGTGCGCGACAATGCGATCTACGACCTGGCCGATGCGCTGGCGAAGATCCGCGCCTATGAATTTCCGATCGATCTGACCGACACCACCCGCGCCTATTTCCGCGCGGTCGGCAAGGCCAAGGGCGGCGAGGAAGGTGCGGCGCTGATCGCGATCGCCGCCAATCCGGCCGACAAGGCCGCCGATGCCATCGTCTCGAAGGACCGCATCTATCATTCGATGCTGCGCACCACCTGTGTCGCGACGCTGATCGATGGCGGCCATGCCAACAACGCGCTGCCGCAGCGCGCCGGCGCCAACATCAATTGCCGGATCTTCCCGGGCCGGTCGATCGAGGAGACGCAGGCCGCACTCGTCACCGTGATCGGCAATCCCAAGATGACGGTCACGGTGGTTCCACCGATCCGGCCCGCTGCCGTGCCGCCGCCGCTCGATCCAAAGATCATGGGTCCGGCGACGAAGCTTGCCGCCAGATATTTCCCCGGCGTGCCCGTCGTGCCGGTGATGTCGACCGGCGGGACCGACGGCATCTTCCTGGGCGCGATCGGCATCCCGGTCTATGGCGTGCCCGGCCCCTGGGGCGATCCCGACGGCAATGGCGCACATGGCCTGAACGAGCGGATGGAAGTGAAGTCGGTCATGGTCGGCCGCGACTATCTCCACGATCTCGTCATGGCCTATGCCGACGGCAAATAGCGTGCGGTCCGCGGGCCCCAGGTCGACCGCAACCATTCCTTAACCATGTCGGCGCATGCTCCCTCTGAACGCGGGAACAGGGGGCCGAAATGGGCATCGCCGTCGAAGCAATGATGCAGGTGCGCGGAGGATTGTGCGACCGGATCGACCGGATCGCGCACGAGCTGCCGCATCTGACGCTCGATCAGCTCTGCAACGGGGTCGACGACATCCGCCGCACCGCGCTCGACCATGGCCTCGATCCGCTGGCGCAACTGGCCCGGGGGCTGGAAACGGCGCTCGCCGATGCCGGCCGCGGCGCGATGGTCCTGCCCTGGCTCGATACCATGCGCGACGCCGTGGACTGCGAGCGGCTCGATGCGGAAGCCGGTGCGATCTACCTCGCCGCGATCAATGTGCGCATGGCCGGCTGAACCCGGCGGAGCCATCCATGGAAGCCCTGTTATCCGCGCTGCTCGCAGCCGCGCTGGCCGAGCTGGGCGACAAGACCCAATGGCTCGCGCTCGCACTGGCAATCCGTTTTCACGACAAGGGCGGCGCGGTGCTGGCCGGAATTGCGCTGGCGGCGATCGTCAATGCTGCGATTGCGAGCGTGGCGGGCGCCATGATCGGCCCGATGCTTGTCCGCGAAGCGGCGACATTGATGCTCGCGCTCGCTCTGGCCTCCGCCGGCGTGACGATGGCATTCAAGGCGAAATCCCCGCCGGGCATCGATGGCTGGCGGATCGGTGCGTTCCTGACGAGCTTCGCCGCCTTCGGCATCGCCGAGCTGGGCGACAAGACGCAGTTCCTGACCTTTGCGATCGCGACGCGCACCGGCATGCCGATGCTGACGGCATTGGGCGCGGCAGCGGGCGTGTTCGCGATGAGCGCGGTCGCCGTGGCCGGCGGGCGGGCCGTCCTCGACGCGCTGCCGCTCGGCATATTGCGTCGCGTGATCGCTGGCCTGTTCCTGCTGCTCGGCGCGATCGCAGCAGTCAATGCGCTCCGGCTGGTCTAGTGATCAGCCAGTGATTTGGGCAAGAGCCTCGACGACATGATCGACCTCCTCCGCGGTGTTGTAATGGCATAGCCCCAGTCGAAGCAGCCCGCCGCTGTCCGCAAGGCCAAGCCGCGCGATCGCCTCGACCGCGTAGAAATTGCCCGCCCAGGCGAAGATGTTCCGTTCCGCCAAAGCTTCGGACAGCGCGTGCGGGTCGTGGCCGGCAATGGTGATGCCGAATGTCGGCACGCGTCCCTGCATCGTCGGCACGCCCCATAGCTTCAGTCCGTCGATCGTACGCAATCCCTGCAACAGGCGTTCGCCCAGAGCCTCCTCATAGGCATGGCAGCCGAGCATGGCCGCGCGCAGGCGCTCGACGCGGGTGCCGGCATCGGGCGCGAAACGGGCGCCCAGCGCTTCGAGATAATCGATGGTGCCGAGCACCGCCGCCCGCCCCTCGAAGGACGGCGTACCGGTCTCGAACCGGCGCGCCGACGGGTGGATCGATGCCGGACGCACTTTATAGGCGCCAAGCCGCTCGACCATTTCGTCCCTGCCCCACAACACGCCCTGATGCGGACCGAAGAATTTATAAGGCGAACAGACCAGCAGATCGCAGCCAAGCGCGCGGACATCGGTCGCGACATGCGGCACCGACTGCACGGCGTCGACGAAGACCAGCGCATCGCCATGCGCGCGGACGATCTTCACGATCGCCCCGACATCGTTGAGCGTACCGATCGCATTGCTGGCACCGCCGATCGCGACCAGGCGCGTACGCGGCCCCAGGATTTCCGGCAGGCCGTCGAGCTTCAACAGGCCGGTGTCCGGATCGAAATCGATCCAGCGCACCGTCATGCCGCGATCCTGCGCAACCATCAGCCAGGGCGTGACATTGGCGTCGTGATCGAGCCGGGTGACGACCAGTTCGTCGCCTTCGCCCCAGTCGCGCGCCAATGCCCGCGACACCGCGAAGGTCAGCGAGGTCATATTGGGGCCGAAGGCGATCTCGCCCGGCGCGGCGCCGATCAGATCGGCCATCGCCGCATGCGCCGCATCGCTCATCGCATCGGTTTCGACCGAGGTCCGGAACGGACCGCCGCTATTGGCGGTCCCCTGTTCCAGATGCCGCACCATCGCCGCAAGCGCGGGCGCGCAGATCTGGGTTCCGCCCGGTCCGTCGAGATAGATGCGGGCATCGCCGCCACCTGCGGTCAATGCGGGAAACTGCGCGCGCACGTCGTCGATCGGAAAAGCCATGGTCAGAGTCCCCGGAACCAATGGAATGTGGCCGTCTACATCAACGCCGGAGCGCCATAAAGTCCCACGACATCCAATCGAGACACCCGATCGATCGATTCAATCGATCAGGCAAAGCGAATTTTTCCGGCCGGTCACGACAAAAGGTCTGCGACTTTTTTTGCATTCTTTCGTTATGCTTCCGACTCGAATTTACGCATCATGGAGGACATCATGGCCAAGGGTGGCAAGGCGAAACTGAAGACCCCGACCGATATCGGCAGCAACGAAGCGAAGAGTGTCGCCGACGCGCTCAACGGCATTCTGGCCGACAGCTATGCGCTCTACATCAAGACCAAGAATTTCCACTGGCACGTCTCGGGTCCGCATTTCCGCGACTATCACCTGATGCTCGACGAACAGGCCACGCAGATCCTGGCGACGACCGACGAGATCGCCGAACGTGTCCGCAAGACCGGCAACACCACGCTCCGTTCGATCGGCGACATCGCCCGGCGCCAGTCGATCAAGGACAATGACGCCGAGTTCGTTTCGGCCGCGAACATGCTGGCCGAACTGCGCGAGGACAATCTGAACCTCGTCGCCAGCCTGCGCGAGGCCAAGGATATCGTCGACGAAGCCAAGGACAATGCGACCTCGGGCATTCTCGACGACTGGACCGATCAGGCCGAGCAGCGCGCCTGGTTCCTGTTCGAAGCCAGCCGGACCTGATTCCCTAACGCCGATCCGATCGCGACATGCCGGCGGGCCGTTGACGGCCCGCCGGACTCGTTATACGGCCCCCATGTCATCCGGGGAGTAGCCGGCCGCATCAGCCCGAACGGGCGGGATGCGGATGCTGTGTCAACATACTTGGCCGAGAGGTCATGGCACAGCGAATCCCAGCCCGGGCTGGGATCGGCAAGACCGATGACGCCTGACCTCCGCACATGCCGGGCGGGGTGGTCATGCGTCGTTGGTATTGCCTTCCGTCCGGCTGGAGTCACCTTCCCCATGGAAATCCTGCTCTCTTCGACGCTGCTCGTCGCCTTTGCCGAAATCGGCGACAAGACCATGCTGCTCGCCATTGTCCTCGCCTGCCGCTTTCGCCGGCCCTGGCCGATCGTCGCCGGCATCCTCGCCGCCACCATCGTCAATCATGCGCTCGCCGCCTGGGCCGGCGCAGCCGTCGCCGGGCTGCTCGACGGCTTCTGGTTCCGCCTCGCCGTCGCGATCGGTTTCCTCGTCATGGCCGCCTGGACGCTGGTGCCCGATACGATCGACGAGGACGAAGCCGATGCGAAGACCGGCTATGGCGCCTTCCTGACCACCACCATCGCCTTTTTCCTCGCAGAGATGGGGGACAAGACGCAGATCGCGACCGTCGCGCTCGGCGCGCAATATCAGGCAGTGACGCTGGTCGCGATGGGCACGACGCTCGGCATGATGATAGCGAACGTACCTGCCGTGTTCCTGGGCGAGCGTATCACCCGCACCTTGCCGATGACGGCGATCCGCATCGTCGCGGCCGGGATCTTCGCGGCGCTCGGGCTCTGGGCGATGTGGGAGATTTTCGGCTGAGGCCTATGGCCCGAGCGTGACGACCCACAAATCGGGCGGCACGCCGTAGCGCAGCGGCACGATGCTGGTGCCGAGCCCGGCGGTCACGATGATGGTGCGGCCCAGTTCCTCGATTCGGCCGCAGGCGAAGCGCTCGCCATAGCGCGACGCGGTCGAAATCCGGCCGAACAGCGGCAGGCGGATCTGGCCGCAATGGGTATGGCCGGCCAGCACGAGCGGGAAACGCGCCGGCAGCAGCGGCACGATGTCGGGGCTGTGGCTGAGCACCAGTCGTGGCCCCGGCAGCGCATCCATCGCGCGCACCGCCGCCGCGGTGTCGGCGTGGCGCGTGATCTCGTCGTCGATCCCGCCGATCGTCAGCGGCCCGCGCCGGACGGCCTGGTTGGTGAGCAAGGTGACGCCCGTTGCCGGCACCGCCCGCCGGAACGCCGCGGTATCGCGCCAATGATCGTGATTGCCGAGCACCGCCACGGTGCCCAGCGGTGCGCGCAGCCGTTTCAATGGCGCCACCGCGGCATCGACGTCGTAATGACGCGTCGAAAACGGCTTGTCGCTCACCAGATCGCCCGCGATCACCACGATATCGGGCGCCAGCGCATTCACCCGGTCGGCGATCCGCGCCAACCGCTCGGGCGGCATGTCGGGCCCCGCGACATGGAGATCGGACATCAGCACGGCGCGGATCGGCGCCTGCCCCGCCGGCCAGTCGGGCAACGACACATAAGTCTCGCGCATCACCGGATCGCGCGTCGCTTGCCAATAGCCCCAGCCGATCACGGCGGACGCGATGACGACCAGCAGGATGAGAACGCGGCGGATCTGCATATCGGCTTCCTAACGGAACCACGGAGCCAGGCAATTTGTTGATTGTTTCTGCACGGAAAGGAGACGGATAATGCTCAAGGCTGCCCTTATCTTTCTCGTTGCCGGCCTCGTCCTTGCCGCGCTCGGCTTTGGCGGGATCGGCGGCGCATTCGTCGGAATCGCGAAGATCCTGTTCTTCGTCGCGATCGCCGTCTTTCTGATCTTCCTCGTCCTCGGCCTTGCCGCGGCGAAGAAAGTCACCTGAACCGGGTGGGCGCGGTGCAATGGCGCCCGCGTCCAATCCCGCCTAACCTACAGCGATGCACGCTTTCGCCGCGCTTCTCGATCGCCTGATCTATACGCGTTCGCGCAACGCCAAGCTCAAGCTTATCGCCGATTATCTGACCGCGACGCCCGATCCCGACCGCGGCTGGGCGATGGCTGCGCTCACCGGCGATCTCGACCTGCCTGCGGTCAAACCCGCGATCATCCGGACAATGGTCGACAGCCGCGTCGATCCGGTGCTGTTCCGGATGAGCCGCGATTATGTCGGTGATTCCGCCGAGACGGTGTCGCTGATCTGGCCCGATCCGGATATTCCCCCGGCGGGCGACGCCGATCTCAGCCTGGGCGGAATCGTCGCCCGGCTCTCGAAGCTGTCGCGATCCGATGCGCCCGCGGTGCTTGGCGACCTGCTCGACCGGCTGACACCCGAAGAACGGTTCGCGCTGCTCAAGATGGCGACGGGCGCATTACGCATCGGCGTCTCGGCGCGGCTGGCCAAGACCGCGCTCGCCCAGGCGTTCGGCCGCGACGTCGAGGCGGTGGAGGAAGTCTGGCACGGTATCCGTCCACCCTATGCGTCGCTGTTCGACTGGGCGGAGGGCCGCGGGGAGCAGCCGACCACCGCCGATGTGCCGGTCTTCCGCCCCTTCATGCTCGCGCATCCGCTCGACGAGGCACGTGTGTCGCTCGACGACTATGCCGCGGAATGGAAATGGGACGGCATCCGCGTCCAGATCGTCCGCGTCGCCGGTCAGACCCGCCTCTACAGCCGCGCGGGCGACGATATCACCCACAGCTTTCCCGAAGTCGCGGCGGATTTCGACGCCGAAGGCGTGCTCGACGGCGAGTTGCTGGTGAAGGGCGATGCACAGGGTGGCGAGGCGGCGAGCTTCAACGCGCTGCAGCAGCGGCTCGGCCGCAAACAGGTCTCGGCGCGGATGCTCGCCGATTATCCCGCCTTTGTCCGTCTCTACGACATTTTGATCGACGGTGCCGAGGATGTCCGCGCCCTGCCGTGGGAGGCGCGCCGCGCAAGGCTGGAAGCGTTCGTGCCGCGGCTCGATCCCGGCCGCTTCGACCTGTCGCGCGTGATCGAGGCGGACGGTTTCGACGCGCTCGAGGCGATCCGCGCCGGCGCGCGCGATGCGGCGATCGAGGGGGTGATGCTCAAGCGCCGCGACAGCGCCTATGTCGCCGGGCGCCGCGTCGGGCTGTGGTACAAATGGAAACGCGATCCGCTGACAGCCGACTGCGTCATGATGTATGCCCAGCGCGGCTCGGGAAAACGATCGAGCTTCTATTCGGACTATACGTTCGGTTGCTGGACCGGGACCGGCGAATTGCTGCCCGTCGGCAAGGCCTATTCGGGCTTCACCGACGACGAGCTGAAATGGCTCGACCGCTTCGTCCGCCAGCATACCGTCAACCGTTTCGGTCCGGTTCGCGAGGTCGAGAAGAGTTTGGTCCTCGAAGTCGCATTCGATTCGATCCACGAGTCCAAGCGCCATAAATCGGGCGTCGCCATGCGCTTTCCCCGAATCGCGCGCATCCGCACCGACAAGCCGGCCGCCGAGGCCGACCGGATCGAAACGCTGAAGGCGATGATCGCATAAAATTCGGCGGCGCTGTCGATTCGGCGACCGATCGCGCGTCATGGGCTCGAAACCGGATTGCCGCCGCGGCGGCGATGCGGTTTCCTGACCCCAATGGAGGACCGACGATGAAATATGCGCTGCTGATCTATGGCAAGGAAGCCGATTGGGCGAATGCCAGTCCCGAGGAAATGACGGCGATCTTTGCCGAGCATGGCCGGCTGAGCGATGCGCTGGGCGCGCGCAATCTGGCGGGTGAGGAACTCGACATGACCGCGACCGCCACCACGGTGCGGACCGCCGACGGCAAGAGCATCGTCACCGACGGCCCCTTTGCCGAAACGGTCGAGCATCTCGGCGGCTTCTATCTGATCGAGGCGGCCGATCTCGACGAAGCGCTCGGCTACGCAAAAATGCTGTCCGGGACCGTCGAGGTGCGCCCCGTCGTCGATCATTGCGCGGCGCCCTGACCAACAGCCAGGCCATCGAAGCGGCCTATCGGGCCGATTGGGCGCGGCTGCTCGCCCTGCTGGCGCGCCGCTTCGGCGATCTCGATCTTGCCGAAGAGGCGCTGGCGGAAGCATTCGCTTCGGCGGCGGCCGCATGGGACGAAGCCGGCATTCCGCAGTGCCCCGCCGCATGGCTGATGACGGCGGCGGTCCGCAATGCGATCGACCGGCTTCGTCGTCGCGCCACCGCCGCCGATGCGCAGCGCCTGCTGGCGATCGACTCGGAGGACGCGCGCGTCGAACCCATCGATCCCGATGCGCTGCCCGACGAGCGGCTCGCGCTGATCTTCACATGCTGCCATCCCGCGCTGGCGCGCGAGGCGCAGGTCGCGCTGACCCTGCGGCTGATCGTCGGGTTGACCACAGCCGAGATCGCGCGGCTGTTCCTGGTCGCGGAGCCGACAATGGCGGCCCGCATCACCCGTGCGAAGCGCAAGATCGCCGCAGCCCGCATTCCCTTCCGCCATCCCGCCCCGTCCGAGCGGGCCGAGCGGCGGAATGGCGTGCTGGCGATCATCTATCTGCTGTTCACCGAAGGCTATTCCGCGACCACCGGCCCCGCATTGTACCGTGCGGCGCTCGCCGAGGAGGCGATCCGGCTGGGCCGCCTGATCCGGACGCTGATGCCCGGCGACGGCGAGGCCACCGCGTTGCTGGCGCTCATGCTGTTCCAGCATGCGCGGCGCATGGCGCGCATGGACGACAAGGGCGCGCTGGTCCTGCTGAAGGACCAGGATCGCACGCGCTGGCGGCATGACGAGATCGCGGCGGCGCATGCGCTGATCGCCGCGCCCGCGCCCGATGGCCCCTATCGGCTCCAGGCGCTAATCGCCGCGGCGCATTGCGCGCCGGCAGGGTCGGACTGGCCGGCGATCGCGTCGCTCTATGCACGCCTCGATGCATTGACGGGCTCACCCATGGTTCGCCTGAACCGCGCCGTTGCTGTCGCCGAAGCAATCGGTCCCGCCGCGGGGCTCGCGCTTCTCGAAACGACCGACCCGCAGCTTGAGGGCCACCACCGGTTCGCGCTTGTCCGCGGCGAGCTGCTGGCCCGGATCGGCCGCACCGGGGATGCGATCGCGGCGCTCGAACGGGCCGCCGCCGGAACGGCGAACCCGGTCGAGCGCCGCCATATCGAAGCGCGGATCGCCATATTGCGGGCGTGATCCGCGTTCACCCCGGTCGGCTCCCTATTTCGCCAACCCTTCGAGCCGCTCGATACCGACCGCCATCACCGCGCCCTTGAGCAGGTTCATATCGACATTGTCGCCCCGCGCCTCGACCATGAAGCGGTTCGCCACGACCATGCTGAACTTGCCGCTCTTCGACTGGCTGTCCCATTCCTCGCTGACCATGCGGCCGTCGACCGTCTGGGTCTTCTCGTAACCGGTCTCGGTCTGCCGGCTCGACTGGACGTTGAGCGCGCTGCCCAGCGCGGCAAGCGCGCCGACCGCGGCCATATCGGTCAGTTCGAGCCGGACATTACTTTCACCCGCTGTATAGCGGGCCTCGGCATGCGATCCGCCGATCCCCGCGGCGCCGCCCGAGGCGTTCGAAACCTCACTGCGGGTATAGCCGGGCAATGTCGCCGGCAGCAGCGCCTGGAGCTGTTCGGGCGGAAGCGCCGCCGCGGCGCCATTGCCCGCCGTCCCGGCCTGATTCATCTGGTTGGCTGCCGCCTCGATCTTCTGGCGCGATGCCTCCAGCTTGGCGAGGTCGACCGAGCCGACGCCCGGGATCGCGACATTGCCGGACAGCTCGCCCGCAGGCGCCGAGCGCGCGAACATCGCCACCACCGGCGCGGTCACCGCACCGACGATCAGCGCGAGCACGATCGCGGCGACGACGGTCAGCGCGGTATAGCCAAGCGCTTTGTCCTCCGGCGCCTTCATCAGCCGTGGCAGGCCGAGATAGAGCAGATAGAGTCCGTAGATGCCGAGCAGCGAGAGCCAGGCGAGCGCGGGGATGATCGCGAATATGCCCGCCACCCAGGATGCGGTTCCCGAATAGGCGGCAACCTTGAAGGCCTGGACCCGGTTGGGAGTCGCGTTGAAATTGGGCGCAAGCGTGTC
>JASBTC010000351.1 GCA_030148625.1 Sphingobium sp.
CTTCGTCGCGATCAGCGCGGTCTTCTCGGGCGTCGCCGACCTGAAGAAGGTGTTCGCCGAGGCGAAGGAAGATGCCCGGATCGGCCGGCGCACGCGCGTTTTCGTGGACGAGATCGACCGGTTCAACCGCGCGCAGCAGGACGGTTTCCTGCCCTATGTCGAGGACGGCACGGTCACCCTCGTTGGCGCCACCACCGAGAATCCGAGCTTCGAACTCAACGCCGCTTTGCTCAGCCGTGCCCAGGTGCTGATCCTCAACCGGCTGGATGCGAATGCGCTGGAAACCTTGCTCGCGCGCGGCGAGACGCTGGAGGGACGCCCCCTGCCCCTTGATGCCGATGCCCGCGCCGCCTTGGTCGCCAGCGCGGACGGCGACGGGCGCTTCCTGCTCAACCAGGCGGAGACCCTGTTCTCGGTCGACCTGCCGGCGCCGCTCGATCCGGCCGGCCTGTCCGCGCTGCTTCACCGCCGCGTCGCGGTGTACGACAAGGACCGCGAAGGGCATTACAATCTCATCTCCGCGCTTCACAAGGCGATGCGCGGATCGGACCCGCAGGCCTCGCTTTATTATCTCGCGCGCATGCTGACCGCGGGCGAGGAACCGCTTTACGTGCTGCGCCGGATCGTCCGCTTCGCCAGCGAGGATATCGGCCTGGCCGATCCCCAGGCGCTGATCCAGTGCCTCGCCGCCAAGGACGCCTACGAATTTCTCGGGTCACCCGAGGGCGAACTCGCCATCGCCCAGGCCTGCCTCTATTGCGCGACCGCGCCCAAATCGAACGCGGCGTACAAAGCGCAGAAAGCGGCATGGCGCTCCGCCAGGGAAACCGGCTCTCTGATGCCGCCCAGGAACATCCTCAACGCCCCCACCAAGCTGATGAAGCAGATCGGCTATGGCAAGGATTATGGCTATGACCATGATACCGACGAAGGGTTTTCGGGCGACAATTACTGGCCGGAGGAAATGCGGCCCGAAACCTATTACACACCCGTCGAGCGCGGATTCGAGAAACGGATCGCGGAGCGGCTGGCCTATTGGGGGGATTTGCGTGCGAAGAAACAGAATGGGTAACGCTGCGCACCTGCCTTCCCCGTCATTCCGGCGAAAGCCGGAAACGACAGTTCGGCGTAGCCAATCTCACTTTTCTGAAAACCGGGCCGACAGAAGGAAGAAGGGAGATTCCGGCCTTCGCCGGAATGACGGAAAGTTGGCATTGGCGCTCGGCGCACTCCTGTTCGCCACACCCGCAACCGCTCAGTTGCAGGAACCGCCCAAAAGCTACGACCGCGCAATCGCCGCGGGCTACAAGGCACTCACCCTGTGCAGCGCGATGTTCAACGCCGGCCGCACCCAGGCGCAGGCCGAGGCGCTCGAACTGACCGGCATCTATCCGCAATATGATGCGATCGTGCCGACGCTGAAGGCCGAAATCGTGAAGGGCCGCGACGACCGCGTCGCGATCGTCAGTGTGGCCTATGATCCGTCGATGCCGCCGCGCGCGGCGTCCTGGGCGGTCGATCGCGGCTGCACCGTCGCACCGATCGGTGCCAGGCTCACCCTGCCCGACGATGTACCGCCGGCATCGACGCGCACCGCCGCCGACGCGAAACCCTGGCCGGCCGGCGACGCCAAGGCGACGGGCAAGCCGACCGGCGATGCAAAGGCGCTGGCGGCAGTCATGGAGAGCGTCTTCGCCGAAGGCTTCGGCAAGGGCACGCGCACGACCGGCGCGATCGTCGTCCAGAACGGCCGGATCGTCTTCGAGAAATATCGCGACGGCTTCGGCCCGCATGTCTCGCAGCGGACCTGGTCGGTCGCCAAGAGCATAACCGGCACGGTCGTCGGCATCGGCGCCGGCAAGGGGCTGCTCGCCGCCGACCAGAAGGGCGCCATTCCCGAATGGCAGGGCCAGGGCGATCCGCGCGGCGAGATCGCGATCGACCAGCTGCTGCGCATGGCGAGCGGGCTGCACAGCGAAACCGCTGGCAACCGCACCGACGCGCTGTATTTCGGCGGCACCAGCGTGACGCAGGAAGTGACGGCATGGCCGCTCGACGCAATGCCCGGCACGCGGTTCCGCTATGCCAATAACGACATCGTCCTGGCCGTCCGCGCGCTGCGCGCCCGGATCGGAAACGATGCGGTCTATGGCCGTTTTCCGCAGACCGAGCTGTTCGACCGGATCGGCATGACCCGCACGATCGCCGAGACCGATTTCCAGGGCAATTTCGTGCTTTCCAGCCAGGTCTGGTCGACCGCGCGCGACCTGGCGCGCTTCGGCCTGCTCTACCAGAATGACGGCGTCTGGAACGGAGAGCGCATCCTTCCCGAAGGCTGGGTGAAATATGTCACCACCCCGTCGGGACCGCAGCCCGAGGGGCCGTACGGCTATGGCGCGACCTTCTGGCTGCTCAACCGGTCACCCGGCGTGCCGGCGGATAGTTTCGCCGCCTTCGGCAATCGCGGCCAATATGTCGTGATCGTGCCGAGCCGGAAGATCGTGATCGTCCGGCGCGGCGAGGATCCGGGCGCGCCCTTCGACGTTGCGAAACTCACTGCAGACATATTGGCCGCGCTGCAATGAACCTGGATTGGGACAGCGTCGTCGCGCTTGCGCTGGCGCTGCCCGATACCGAGCTGTCGACCAGCTATGGCAAGCCGGCGGTCAAGACCAATGGCCGCGCCTTTGTCGCACCGGGGCGTGAAGAGGGATCCTTCTGCCTGATGGTCGATCTCGACACGGTCGAGATCCTCAAGGAAACCGATCCCGACACCTATTGGCAGACCCCGCATTATGAAGGCTGGCCGGCAGTGCTGGTGCGCTATGCCGGCGAAGATCCCGAGCGGGTGAAGGCGATGATCGCGCAGGCGCATGCGTGGAATGCGGCGCGGCCGAAACCCAGGCCGCGGAAAAAGGCGTGAGCTTTAGCTGGGACGAAGCGGTCGCCTTTGCGCTGACCCTGCCCGGCGTGACGATGGGCGCGGGTGCGAAAGGCTCCACCTCCCCCCAGGTCCGCGGTCGGCAGATCATCTCGCAGGGCCGCGCGCCGGGCACCTATGTGCTGCGCGCCACGCGCGAGGAGATCGAAATCCTCAAGGACACCGATCCCGACTGTTTCTGGCAGACGCCGCAATATCAGGGCTGGCCGACCGTGCTGGTCAATGCCGATGCTGCCGATCCGGAGCGGATCATGCTGCTGATCGAGCGCGCCTGGTGGGACCGGGCATCCCACCGGCAGCGCGAGGGCCATGGCGCCACCCGCCCCTGACCGCTTCCGCCGTTTCGCCGCGATCGACTGGTCGGGCGCGGTGGGCGCGCGCCAGCGCGGCATTGCGGTGGCGCTGTGCGAAATGGGCGACGCCGCGCCGCAAATCGTCAGGCCCGGCCATATCTGGTCGCGTCCGGAGATACTCGACTGGATCGTCGGGGACATGCCCGCCGACACGCTGGTCGGGTTCGATCTCGGTCCTTCACTGCCCTTTGCCGATCGCGGCGCTTTCTTCCCCGCATGGGATGAAAGCCCGGCGGATGCACGCGCGCTATGGGCATTGGTCGATCGCCTTTGCGCCGAGGATGCGGATCTCGCGGCCACCAGCTTTGTCGACCACCCGCAGGCCGCGCGCCATTTCCGGCGCCATGGCGGGCGGACCGGCGATCTGTTCGGTACGGGCCGCGGCCGCCTGCGCGCGACCGAAGTCGCGCAGCGCGAACAGGGGCTGAACCCTTATAGCAACCTCAATCTCGTCGGTGCCGCCCAGGTCGGCAAATCGAGCCTGACCGGCATGCGCATGTTCCACCGCTTGCAGGGCAGGCTGCCGATCTGGCCGTTCGACGCCGATCCCGGCACGGGTTCGCTGCTCGTCGAAATCTATACCAGCCTCGCCGCGCTGGCCGCCGGACGCACGCGCGGGCGCACCAAGATGCGGACGATGGAGGCGCTCAACGCCGCGCTCGCTTCCCCCGCGATCGCCAGCGCGCCATATCCCGCCGCCGGCCCGATCGACGATCACAGCAGCGACGCGATCCTGACCGCCGCCTGGCTGCGCCGCGTCGCTCACGATCCCGAACTCTGGGCTCCGGCCGGCCTCGATCATGTTCGGCAAACGGAGGGCTGGACCTTCGGCGTCGTCTGACGCATGGGGAGATTCAGCGCCGGCTTAGCTCAGTTGGTAGAGCACCTGATTTGTAATCAGGGGGCCACGGGTTCGAATCCTGTAGCCGGCACCACCGGATTTCCGTCATTCCACGCATGCTTCCGCGCGCTCTTCGATTCAAATGATCGCGAGGGCCAAGAGCGTCTTGTGGACCACGAATGCCGCGACCAGCAGCACGCCAACGACGATCATGCCTCTGCTCGCGGCCAATCGAAGGCGGGGTATCCAGATCGAAACCAACCCCAGCAGGGTGAGGCCGCCCCCCACCGCCATGATCGCCAATGCGACGATCCCGCCGGCATCCGATGGCGCTGCGGACATGCCTTGCGCGAACCCGGCAACGAAGCCCAGCAGCGCAAGCGATGCCCCCATCGCGATCGCGCCGATCGACCGGCTGATGGGAAGGGAAGCTCGGTCGCCGGGTTCCGTCATGATCGCATCTCCAATCCACATGCTCGCCGCAGCTCAGTCGCTGATGCCGTCGCGCCCGACAATCGTCATCAACGTGGCGGTCAGATAGGCGACGAGCTTCTCCTTGCCGTCGGTTTCCGCGAAGATCTCGGTCTGGGCGAGCGTCAGCGTTCGTCCCGCCTTCACCACGCGCCCCTTTGCGCGGATCAGGTCGCCCGTCGCGGGGGCCAGCAGGTTGATCTTGAATTCGGTGGTCAGCACGCCGGCGTCGGTCGGCATGACGCTCAGCGCGGCATATCCGGCGGCGGTATCCGCGATTGCGCTGAGCGCGCCCGCATGGACGAAACCATGCTGTTGCGAAACTGAAGCCTGCGGTTTCAGAAGGATTTCGACGGCGCCGGGCGAGATATCGCCGAGAACCGCGCCCAATGTCTCCATCAGCCCCTGTTTCGCAAAGCTCGCCGCAATCCGGGCATGGGGGTCGGGGCGGTCAGGCGCGCCGTCTGCGTCATGCATATCCATGGTGAAGCGGTGACAGGAAGCACGGATGTCCGCAATCCGGATTCATCGGGCTGGAATGATCGGGCGATGCGCGTGCGGCAAGCACCATTGCGTTGTGGATCGATGTGCCGATACACACCGTCCGCGACGCGGAAATGCCCGCCGGCCGGTTTCGATCGCCCGGTTTGCGCCTCAACCGGATCAGTTCACAAGGAAGAATTTACAACTAGGTTGACTTCATCCTGATCGGATATATTTTTGCCTTTGGTGAAAACAAGATTGCCGGCCAGTGTGTCGCTCGGCAACAGAGGGGTTCAAGGACATGGCAGAAAACGCTCAACCGAGCTGGTTCCAGCGGATTCTGCTGCCTGGTTTCGCCTTCAAGGCCGTCGTCATCGGCGGCGGCTATGCGACCGGTCGCGAGCTTGCCGAATTCTTCATGCCCAGCGGTCCCTGGGGCGGGCTGGGCGCGATGCTGTTGGCGACGGTGCTGTGGAGCATCATCGCGGCGGCCACCTTCGCCTTTGCCCGGCATGTCGGCGCTTATGATTATCGCACCTTCTTCTCGCGGCTGCTCGGCCCGGGCTGGATCGCGTTCGAGATCGCCTATGTGCTGTTCGTCGTCCTGATCCTGGCCGTGTTCGGCGCGGCGGCGGGCGCCATCGGCGCCGCCATGTTCGGCCTGCCCCCGATCGTCGGCACATTGGTGCTGGCGACCTCGATCGCGGGTTTCGCGGCGTTCGGCAACGCGTCGGTCGAGGAACTGTTCAAATATGTCTCCTTCCTGCTCTACGGCGTCTACGCGCTGTTCCTGATCCTCGCGCTCGGCGTGTTCGGCGACAAGATCGCCGCCAATTTCGCGATCCCCGCGGCCTCGGACGGCTGGGCTTTGGGCGGCATCACCTATGCCAGCTACAATATCGTCGGTGCCGTCATCGTCCTGCCCGTGCTGCGCCATCTGACCAGCCAGCGCGACGCGATCGTTTCCGGCCTCATCGCCGGTCCGCTCGCGATGGCACCGGCGATCCTGTTCTTCGTCTGCATGATCGCTTTCTATCCGGGCATTGCGCACGAGACGCTGCCGTCGGATTTCATGCTGACGCAGCTCGACATGCCGCTGTTCCATCTGCTGTTCCAGTTCATGATCTTCGCGGCGCTGCTGGAAAGCGGCACAGGTTCGGTCCACGCCATCAACGAGCGGATCGCCGGCGTATGGCGCGCACGCCGCGGCACGGAGCTGGGCACCGTCGCGCGCGCGTCGATCGCCGCCGGGCTGCTGATCGGCTGCATCTTCGTGGCCAATCACTTCGGCCTCGTCGCCCTGATCGCCAATGGCTACCGCCTGCTCGCCTACACCTTCCTCGCGGTCTTCGTGATCCCGCTCCTCACCCTGGGCCTTTACCGGCTGCTGCGCAGCCCGGCGGTCGAGACGGCGGTGGTACGATCGGAAGCCTGAAGACGATTGGCCGGGGGCGGCGCCACAGCGCGCCGCGCCCGGCGGGATGGCAGGACCCAAAGCCAAACCGGGTCTTTGCGTAATTGTGAACTTGTCATCCCCGCGAACGCGGGGATCCAGCTTTTCCGTGAAGCATCAAAAGAAGACGAGCGGGGCATAACCCCAGGGATGAGCCTGTCATGTTCTTCGCGCGACAGGATCCGGACCTGCCGCCCCCCCCTCCCCTACGGCTCCGCGTGAATCATCTCCGGGCTGGGCAGCGCTGCAGCTAACGGGTTTCACGCGAAGACGCGAAAGCGCGAAAGAAAAGACAGGAAAGAGAGCCCCATTGCTTGGGGCAAGTAACCCTCCGCGTCTCCGCGCCTCCGCGTGAACCGTCAAGCTGAAGCGCCGCCCAAGCGGGGATGATTCACGCGGAGGCGCGGAGACGCGGAGGGGAGGGT
>JASBTC010000172.1 GCA_030148625.1 Sphingobium sp.
GGATCACCTCCGCGCCCATCTGCGCCAGATGCAGGCCGCAGGACGGACCAGCGATAAATGCCGCGCCTTCGACGACGCGCAGGCCATGGAGAAGATCGTACATCAGCCGAGCTTTACCAGCGTGCGGCCGAGATTCGCGCCCGAAAAAAGACCGAAAAAGCCATCCAGCGCATGATCCACGCCGTCATAGACGGTTTCCGCCTGGGTCAGCTTGCCCGCCTGATACCATGACGTCACTTCGCGCAGCAGCGCCGGTTCCAGATGGAAATAGTCGAGCGCGATGAAGCCCTGAAGGCGCAGGCTCTTGACCACGGCCTGCATCAGGTTGCGCGGTGCGGCATTGGGCTCGGTCGCATTATATTGCGAGATCATGCCGCAGAGCGCGAAACGCGCCTTGGGATTGGCGATGGCGAGCGCGGCCTGGAGATGATCGCCGCCGACATTCTCGAAATAGACGTCGATCCCCTCGGGCGCGGCGCGCGCGAGCGCCTTGGTCAGGCTGGGTTCCGCCTTGTAGTCGATCGCCTCATCGACGCCGAGCACGTCCTTGAGATACGCGACCTTCTCCGGCCCGCCGGCCGCGCCGATCACCTTGTGCCCCCTCAATTTGGCGAACTGGCAGACATTGGAGCCGACGCCGCCCGACGCCGCGGAGACGAACACGACATCGCCCGGCTTGAGCGCCGCCACTTCGAACAACCCCGCATAGGCGGTCAGCCCGGTCATGCCGGCAAAACCGAGATAGGCGCGTTCGGGCAGGATGCTGCAATCGCGCGGTTTGAGCGCACTGGCCGGCGCATTGAACGCCTCGCGCCAGCCCAGCCGCGAAAACACGATATCGCCGGGGGCGAAAGCGGGGTCGTTGGACGCGACCACCGCACCGATCGCCGGCCCTTCCATCGCGGCGTCGAGCACGAAGGGCGGGATATAGGATTTGGCGTCGCTCATCCGGCCGCGCATCGCCGGATCGACCGCCATCCAGTGATTGCGTACCTGGACCTCCCCGGGCCCCGGCGCAGGCAGTTCGACCGATGCGATCTCGAAATCGTCGGGGACGGGCATGCCCACCGGCCGGCTGACCAGCCGGACTTCGCGCGACATGGTCATCTATCGTCTCCTGTCCCGATCACGCGCATTGCGGCTCAATGTCCGGTGAGCGTCGCAAAACGCTCGCGGTGATAGGCGGCGCTGCCATAGCTCATGTCGGCGACACGGGCGTGCTTGTAATAATGACCCGCGTCATGCTCGTCAGTCATGCCGATCCCACCATGAAGCTGGATCATCTCGGCGGAGACGAGGCGAAGCGTCTCTCCCGCCAGTACCTTTGCGATCGATGCCAGCTCGGCAACATCGGGTCCGTCGCGATCGAGCGCGGCCAGCGCCGCCTCGACCGCCGAACGCGTCAGTTCGATTTCGCCGTAAAGCGCCGCCACGCGATGCTGCAGCGCCTGGAAAGTGCCGATGATCTCGCCGAACTGGACGCGCGTGCGCAGATAATCGAGCGTCGTGTCGAACGCCTCCTGCGCGGCACCGAGCATTTCGGCGGCGGCGCCGATGCGCGCGCGATCGAGGATCGCGTCGAGCAGCGCTGCGCCCTTCCCGGCCTCTCCCAGCACGGCGTCCGCGCCTAGCATCACATCGTCGAAATCGATCGCGGCCGCACCGCGCGTCTCGATTTCGACCAGCCCGGTCCGTTCGACGCCATCGGCATCGGCCGCGACCAGGAAAAGCGTGAGGCCATCGCTTTCGCCAGGCGCGCCCGCACTGCGCGCCGCGACGATCAGCAGGTCGGCGGCCATGCCGTGCAGCACCGGCTGCTTGCTGCCGGTCAGCCGCCAGCCGGCACCATCGGCTTGCGCGCGCAGGCCGATGCCCGCCGGATCATGGCGCGCGCCCTCGTCGACGGCGAGCGTCGCGATCGCCGACCCGTCGGCGATGCGCGGCAGCCATTGCGCCTGCTGCGCGGCGGTGCCGCCCAGGCGCAACGCACTCGCGCCGGCCAGCGCGGAGCTCAATAGAGGGGAAGCGACCAATGTCCGCCCAAGCTGTTCGAGCACGAGCCCCAGGCTGGCATAACCGAAATCGGCACCGCCATGCGCTTCGGGCACGATCACGCTCGCCCAGCCCATTTCGGCGATCTCGGCATAGGTTGCGGGATCGAATCCCCGCACCGCCGCGCCATTGCCGCGCAATTTGCGCAAGGCGCTCACCGGCGCGCGCTGGCGCACCCAGGACTGGGCGGCATCGCGGAGCATGATCTGTTCTTCGGTGAGTTCGGACATGTCGGGACCGTTCAGCGTGACGGAAGGCCAAGCACGCGCTTGGCCGTGATGTTGTTCTGGATCTCGAAGCTGCCGCCATAGATCGAGAAGGCGCGGCTATGCAGCCAGGCGCGGGTCGCCTCGAGCTCATCCTCGGCAAAGCCCGGCGCTTCCCAGCCCAGCCCCTGGTTGCCGAGAATATCGACGACGAGTTCGGCGCGTTCCTGCGAAACCGCGGCGCCCAGATTCTTGAGCACCGAGACGGCGGCGCTGACGCCATTCTCCGCCCTGGCCGCCGCCGCCGACCGATTGACATAATGGGTATAGGCACGGTTGCGGATCGCATTGTCGACGATGCGCTGGCGCAGCACGGGGTCGGCAATCCGGCCGCGCTCGTCGACCCCCAGATAGCGCTTGGCGAATTCGGCCAGGCTCGGCGCATCGACACGCCCGGTCGCCAGGCTGTCGCGCTCGAACTGGAGCAGGCGCTTGGCGATCCCCCAGCCCTGGTTGATCCCCCCGACCATATTCTCCTTGGGGACCGCGACGTCGGTGAAGAAGACCTCGCAGAAATGCGTCGATCCGCTGATGAGCTCGATCGGCCGCGCCTCGACGCCCGGCGCATGCATATCGATCAGCAGGAAACTGATCCCGCCCTGCTTGCGACTGGTGTCGGTACGGACCAGCGCAAAACACCAATCGGCATGGTTGGCGCCGGAGGTCCAGATCTTCTGGCCATTGACCAGCCAGTGATCGCCCCTGTCCTCGCAGCGCGTCTGCAGCGAGGCGAGATCGGAGCCGGCGCCGGGCTCGGAAAAACCCTGGCACCAGCGCACTTCGCCACGCGCGATCGGCGGAACGAAACGGCTTTTCTGCTCTTCGGTGCCATATTCGAGCAATGTCGGGCCGAGCATCATCTGGCCATAGGTGCGATTGGGCGGGAAGGCGCCGATCCGCGTCATCTCCTCCGCGATGATCCGGGCCTCGTCCTCCGACAGGCCGCCGCCGCCATAATCGACAGGCCAGGTCGGCGCGCCCCAGCCGCGCTCGACCACGCGTTTCAGCCACAGGCCGAAATCGGGATCCGCATCGGCATAGGCGGCGTCGGTCTGATAGGGTTGCGGGCTCTTGAAAGCGAGCGAGCGCGGAAAATTCGCGTCGAGCCAGGCCGCGACCTCCGCGCGAAACATTTCCGTTCCTCCCTGCCCGTTCACGTCCACCCCTCTCCACTTCCCTTCCATCGGCCCGCTTGCATCGCCATCCCATTGGGGACAGCCGCCATATCCGGTTCAACCGCCGCAATTCGCGGGCTCTGATCCGACTAAAATTGCATTGCCGTATACTTTTGTGGCACAGTTCGCGCTGCGGAGCAAGGCCGTGTTGGCATGGAGGCGGGAGCAAACTTGCGTGATGGAGCAAGATTTCTATAGTGAGCGGAGGCGCGTGACGGCTGCGCGCCCCGGGATCCCGCAGGACAATAGAGCTTAATGACAATCGAACCGGACCGGGGACTCGTTTATTCCAGCGCGGCCATTCACGAGCGCCGCCGCCGCATCCTCGAAGAGACGCGCAAGATGATCGCCGAGCGGGGGCTTTCGGGCTTCAGCATGGACGAGATCTGCAAGCGCTCCGGCGTCGCGAAGCGCACCCTCTACAATGCGTTCCAGACCAAGGAGCGCATGGTCGCGATCGCGATCCACGAATATTTCGAACGCTTCATCTCGCGCCTGCCCTATACGGGCCCGCAAGGCACGATGAAGCGCAACATCGAGCGGATGGTGTTCGTGATCGAGCGCAACCGCCAGATCCGCAACTATATCAGCGCGATCATGTCGCTCTATTTCGCGCCCAATGCCGATCCCGACATCTGGACGACGATGCATTCGATGGCGGTGAAACCCAATCTGCAATGGATCCAGGCGCTGAAGGCCCGCCGCCAGCTCCAGCCCTGGATCGACGTCGACACGCTGGCCGACGATATCGTGCGCTGCGAATATGCGATCGTGAACGACTGGTGCCAGGGGCGCATCGAGGATGACGGCGTGACGCTCCATCTGGTTTCGAGCGTGCTGACGGTGATGGCGGGCGCAACGCGCGGCATGGCGCGCCGCGAGATCGAACAGGCGCTGCAGGATTATCAGCAATCGGGCCCGCCCGTTTCCGCGCAGCCGGCGATGCGGATCGAGGACGCCGTCGCGCAAGGCTGAACCGGGCGAATCCGCAGGCCAGCGCAAACGGGCTAGAATTTTAACCTGTAATGCAATATTGGAGCGGGACGGCGACGATAACGACCGGAGAGCGAGGCGTGGCGCGATGACGAATTCACACCCATCGGACGGCGCCGTCACGCCGAAACTCCTGGCCGAACGCCGCGATGGCGACGTGGTTCTCGTCACACTCGACCGGCCCGAGGCGAAGAACGCCGTTTCGTTCGAAATGTGGCGCGCCTTTGCCGAATTGCTCGATTCGCTCGACCATGAGACGCCGGCGCGCGCGCTGGTGATCCACGGCGCCGACGGCTTTTTCTCGGTCGGCGGCGACCTGAAGATCCCGCCGGCGCGTGGTGAAGGTGCGCTGGCGCTCGCGACACGGCTCGAATGGGGCCAGCGCGTGATCGCCCGGCTGCGACGACTGCCGATCCCGGTGATCGCCGCGGTCGAAGGCGGCGCCTATGGCGTGGGCTGGGGCCTGGTTCTGGCCTGCGACATGGTCTTCGCATCGTCGAGTGCGCAGTTCGGCGCGCCGTTCGTCGATTTCGGACTGGTGCCCGATGGCGGATCGGCCTGGTTCCTGACCCGACAGCTCGGCCGGCACCGCGCCGCGGATCTGCTTTTCTCCGGACGAACGGTCGACGCGGCGGAAGCGCTTGCGCTGGGGCTCGTCAGCCGGCTGCACGATCCCGGCACCGTCACCGATGCGGCGCTGACCTTTGCCGCGACGATCGGCAAGGGCAATCGCCACGCCGTCGAACTCACCAAAAGGCTGCTCCAGACCGCCAGCGGCAGCGACCTGGACGCGGCGCATGCGTTGGAACTCGCTTATTGCGCGATCCTGCAGGATGGCGACGAACTGGCACGGGCGCGCGAAGCCTTTGCCAAGCGCCCAAAGGCCTAGCGCGTGGAACTCGACATGCGCAGCCTGCCGCTCGCGGCACGCTACAAGATCCTCAATTCCACGGTGACGCCACGCCCGATCGCCTGGATCACATCATTGTCGGAAAGCGGCGTGCTCAACGCGGCGCCCTACAGCTTCTTCAACGCGGTCGGCGACGATCCGCCGATGCTGGTGCACGGGCTGCTCAAGCATCATGTCCATAAGGGCCTGAAGAACACGGCGTCGAACATCGTCGCTACGCACGAATATGTCGTCAATCTGGTGTGCGAGGACGATGCCGAACGCATGGTGCTGACCAGCGTCGATGCGCCCGACGAGGTCAGCGAGATCGACTATGCCGGGATCGAGACAGTGCCGTCGACCGCGGTAAAACCGCCACGGATCGCGAGCAGCCCGGTCAGCTTCGAATGCCGCCTGGTGCAGGTGATCGACTTTCCGCGGCAATCGGTGGTGCTGGGCGAGATACTGGTGACGCACATCAAGGACGAATTCGTGCTCGATCCCGTCAAACTCTATCTGGACACGCCGGCGATGAAGCTAATCGGACGCACGCATGGCAGCGGCTGGTATGTCCGCAATTCGGACCGGATGCAGATCGACCGGCTGGATTATGATCCGGATTGGATGGCGAAGGGCGGCTGAGCGTCGGTCTTCGTTCGACGGCCAGCCTCCCCCCCGTCACCCTGAACTTGTTTCAGGGTCCATGCCGAAACGGACGTGAGGGTGCGGGTTGCGGCATGGATGCTGAAACAAGTTCAGCATGACGAAGTGAGCCGCGGCTTCAAAAAATACGTCCGGGATGATGGATGCCCCCTTCAACCCCGCCAGTGCGGCAGCGGCAAGCCCGGCGTGTCCACCCGCAGTTTCCACAATTTCCCGTTGCGCATCGACGCGATGTAAAGCTCGCGCAGGTCCGGGCCACCAAAGGCGAGGCCGGTCGGCATCTGGATCTTCGCCGATCCGGCATCGACGATCACGTCGATCACTTGCCCCCGGGGGGTGATCGCGACGATGCGGTTGGCGAAGGGAATGGTCGCCCAGAGATTGCCCGCAGCGTCGAAGGCGATGCCGTCGGGATGGCCGAGCCGGACGCGCTCGGCGGGCGGCATCGCAACGATCGTGCTGGCCTGGAGATTGTCGGGCGCCTCGCCGAGTTGCGGGCCCCAGATGACGGGATCGCCATAGCCCCCGTCGCGGCCGCGGGTGAGCCGGACGATATTGCCGGCCGCGGTCTGCGCGACGTAAAGATGGCTGAAATCGGCATCGAAGCAGCAGCCATTGGCGCCGCGAATACCCTCATGCACCATCTCCACCCGGCCCGCCGGATCGACGCGATAGACGAAGCCCGCCGGGTTGGTCGTGCCGATATTGGTGGGATCGGACCAGGTGGAATGGGTGCAATAGACCGATCCATCCTGGCCGAGCGCCGGGCCGTTCGAGGCGACGAGGGGGCGTCCGCCAATCTCCGCGGCGATGGTCTCGATCGCGCCGCTCTCCAGATCCAGCAGCTGGAGCGTGCCGGGCAAATTCTTGAGCAGCCCGAAATTGGCGATGATCATCCGCCCCTGACGATCGAGCGCGATGCCATTGGCAGCCGGCGCGACACCGATCGGGCGCCTTGCACCGCCCGGCGCGATCTCGATCACCGCGGCGGCGGCGGAAGAAACATAAGCGCGGCCGTCCCGCGCCAGCGCGACGCTTTCGGGGCGTTCGATCCCGTCGGCCACCAGTTCCAGCGCCTCCAGCGACATCGGTCGCGGCGATACGCCGCCAGCAAAGTCGGAACGCGAGCACGCAGCGAGCGTGGCCGTCGCCAGCAGCGAGCCGAGCATCGTCCGGCGCGGAATCGGTGGCATCATGGCGTGGAGAATCCCTTGCCCGCTGCCACCAGCCGTTCGAGCAGCGGCGCGGGTCGGAATTCCTCGCCATGTTCGGCATGGAGGGCGCGGAGCCGGTCGAGGATCTTTGGCAACCCCTCCAGTTCCGCCCAGAACATCGGCCCGCCGCGATAGGCGGGCCAGCCATAGCCGGTGATCCAGACGGCATCGATGTCGGACGCGCGTGCCGCGATGCCCTCGTCGAGGATCTTCGCGCCTTCATTGACCATCGAATAGAGACAGCGTTCGACGATCTCCTGGTCGGAGACCGAACGACGGACAATGCCCTGCCGTGCCGCGAAATCGAGGATCACTGTCTCGGCCACGGGGGACGGCGTGCCTTTGCGCGCCGCGTCATAATCATAATAGCCGGCGTCGGTCTTCTGGCCGCGCCGGCCCATTTCGTTGAGAATCTCGCGCACGGTGGACGACGAAGACGTCTCGGGATTCCAGCCCACATCCATGCCCGCCATGTCACGCATCTGGAACGGCCCCATCGGGAAACCGAAATCGTGGAGCACACGATCGACGTCCCAGGGCAAGGCGCCTTCCAGGATCAGCTTTTCCGCCTCGCGCTGGCGCTGCGCGAGCATGCGATTCCCGACGAAACCGAAGCAATTGCCGACGACCACGCCGACCTTGCCGATGCGTTTAGCGACCTGCATCGCCGTCGCGATCGCATCGGCACTGGTCTCGCGGCCGCGCACGATCTCGAGCAAACGCATGACGTTCGCCGGCGAGAAGAAATGCAGGCCAATGACGTCGGCGGGGCGCGCCGTCGCGGCCGCGATTTCATCGAGATCGAGATAGGAGGTGTTCGACGCAAGGATCGCCCCCTGCTTCGCAATCGCATCGAGCCGCGCGAACAGCGCGGTCTTGATGTCCATCTGTTCGAACACCGCCTCGATGATCAGGTCGCAATCGGCGAGGTCGGCCAGGTCGAGCGACGGTGTGAGCAACGCCATGCGACCCGCGACATCTTCGGGCTTCAGCTTTCCCTTGCTCGCGCTGACATCATAGTTGCGGCGGATCACCCCAAGGCCGCGATCGAGCGCGTCCTGCGCGGTCTCGACGATCGTCACCGGCAGGCCGGCATTGAGGAAATTCATCGCGATGCCGCCGCCCATCGTGCCCGCGCCGATCACGCCGACCCTGGCGACCGCCCGCACCGGCGTATCGGCATCGATGCCCGGCACCTTGGCGGCCTGGCGTTCGGCGAAGAAGACGTGCCGCTGCGCGGCGGATTGCGAACCGGCAAGCAGCCCCTCGAACAAACGGCGTTCCTTGCGCTTGCCGGCATCGAAATCCATGGAGACGGCCGCCTCGATGCAGCGGATGATCGCCTCGGGCGCATCGAAGCCGCGAAACTTGCGGGCATTGGCCTTGCGGAACGTGGCGAAGACCCCGGGATCGGCTTCGAGCGGAAGATCGCGGATCCGCCGCAACGGTCGCGCTTCGGCGACGACGGTCCTGGCCAATGCGATCGCGCCCGCGCGTAATCCGCCTTCATCGGCGAGCGCGTCGATCAGGCCGGTGTCGTGCGCCTCCCGCGCGGGAACCTGCCGGCCGCTGGTGATGATCTCGAGCGCCGCCTCGACGCCGACGATGCGCGGCAATCGCTGCGTACCGCCCGCACCCGGCAGCAGGCCGAGCTTCACTTCGGGCAGCCCGAGTTTGGCCGACGGCACAGCGATGCGATAATGTGCGACCAGCGCCAGTTCGAGCCCGCCGCCCAATGCCGTGCCGTGGAGTGCCGCGATCACGGGCTTCGACGCCGCTTCGACGACAGACTGCAACTCGACGAGAGTCGGGCTGACCGGCGGCTTGCCGAATTCGGTGATGTCGGCGCCGGCGAAGAAAGTGCGGCCTGCGCAGATCAGCACGATCGCGGTCACGTCCGGATCCGCGACCGCGCGTTCCACGCCATCACGAATGCCCGTGCGCACTTTTGCCGAGAGCGCGTTGACCGGCGGGGAATCGATCGTGACGACGGCAATGCCGTCTTCGAGCGCGTAATCGGTCACATCGTTCAACGTCATCTGATTCCCTCTGATGCTCCGGTGGGGGCGGCTTGCGACGACGCCTTGCCGCTGATCGCGGCGCGTGCCTCGCTGCGGATGAAATGGCGCATGGTGTCGAGATCGGCCGGCGAGAATTCGGCGAATTTCGGCATGCCGTTGGGAACGAGCGCCCCCTCACTGACAACCGCGGCGAAGCTCCCGGCGTCGAGCGGCACTGGTGAGCTACGCAGATCGGGTGCCGCGCCGCCGGCCTTGAGGCCCGCGCCGTGGCACAGGCCGCAATGCGCGCCGACGAGCGCGCGGCCGCGCTCGACCTTGGCCGGATCGAGCTTGAAGGCGGGATCGTCCTGGAACGGCAGGCGCGTCATATCGGCGGCGGGCAGCTTCGCCTTGCCGCCCAGCGCGAAGGTGAGCACGCGGCGCTTCTGCTGGCGATAGTCCCAGCCGAGCCCCGGCCCCATTTCGGTGCTGGCCCGCCAGCTGGCGATCACGCTCACATATTGGACGCCGTCGACCTCATAGCTGATCGGATGGGCGAGGATGCCGTTCTGTGCATCGAACGACCAGATCTTCCGGCCGGTCTTTGCGTCATAGGCCGCGAACTCGCCCTTCACATTGCCCTGGAAGACGAGGTTGCCGGCGGTCGCCATCGTCCCGCCATTCTTGAAACCGGGAAGCGGGATCGACCAGGCCGGCTTCTGCTTCACCGGATCCCAGGCGAGCAGCGTGTTCGTGTTGCCGGGTTCGACCTTGCTGCCCGGCGGCGGCGCGCCGACGCCGTTGTTGATCACCTGGCCCGGCGCGAATTTCCACTGGCTGAGATCGCCGGGCGGATCGGCATAGATGCGCCCCTGTTCGATCGCATTGATATAGACGAGCCCGGTGTTCGGGCTGAACGCCATCGCCTCCACGCTGTGCGCGCCGACCGGCGAGGGAAAGACGGTGAAGGGCTTGCCGCCCGGATAGCGTGCCGCCGGATTCTCGACCGGGCGGCCGGTCTTGATATCGATGCGGTCGGCCCAGGTGACGGTCTTCACGAATTTCTCGGCCGAGAGCAGCTTTCCGGTCTCGCGATCGATCACGTAGAAAAAGCCGTTCTTGGGCGCGTGCAGGATCACCGGCCGCGTCTTGCCGTCGATCGGCAGGTCCGCCAGCGTGATGTCCATCGCAGCGTTGTAGTCCCAAGTCTCGCCGGGATTGATCTGATAGTGCCAGACATATTTGCCGGTATCGGCGTCGAGCGCGACGATCGAGCAGACGAACAGATTGTCACCGCCGCCGGGGCTGCGGATCTTCTGGTTCCACGGCGTGCCGTTGCCCGTGCCGATATAGATGCGGTTGAACTTGGGATCGAAGGTGATCGCGTTCCATGCGGTGCCACCGCCGCCATATTTCCACCACTCGCCCGTCCAGGTCTTGGCGGCCATCGCCTGGGTCTCGTCCTCGAAGCCCTTCGCCGGATCGCCGGGCACGGTGTAGAAACGCCAGAGCTGCTTGCCCGTCTTCGCGTCATACGCCGTCACATAGCCGCGCACCGGGGCGAAATCGCCGCCACCATGGCCGATGATGACCTTGCCGTTGAAGAAGGTCGGCGGGCCAGAGATGTAGCGGCCGTCGTTCGCTTCGATCGTCATCGCCGACCAGAGCGGCTTGCCGGTCTTCGCATCGAGCGCGATCAGCCGGCCATCGACGGTGCCCGTGTAGATGCGGCCGTCGCCATAGGCGATGCCGCGAATGCCCCAGGCCGAGCGCAGCTTCTCGCCCGCCTTTTGCGGTGCTTCGGGATCGTAGCGCCAGAGCTCCGTGCCGCTTTTCGCATCGAGCGCATGGACGATGCTGTGGCCGGCCGCGAAATAGTAGACGCCGTCGACCGCGATCGGCGCGGTCTGCGCGCTCGGCATCACATCGATGTCGTGAAACCAGGCGAGGCCGAGCTGTCCGACATTGCCGGCATCGATCTGCGTCAGCGGGCTGAAATGGCGTTCGGTATGATCGCCGCCATAGCCGGGCCAGTTCCTGCCGTCGCCGCCATTGTCAGCGGAATATCCGCTGCATGCCGCGATCAGCAACAGGCCGCACAGGGCCGCCAATCCACGCAGACCCATCGCCTTCATCCTCCTATCGTCCGGCCGGTCGGCCAGAAGCGCTGCTTGAGCGCGCGCTTGTTGACCTTGCCCATCGCGTTGCGACCGATATCGTCGACGAATTCATAGGAGCGCGGGCATTTATAGCCGGCGATCCGTTCGCGGCAGAAAGCGTTGAGCGCCTCCGGCGTCGGCGGCGAGGCTGGATCGGCGGCAATGACGAGCGCCTTGGCTTCCTCCCCCATTTCCGCATTGGGCGCGCCGATCACCGCGACGTCGGCGACGCCGGGATGCTGGAGCAGCACATGCTCGGCTTCGGCCGGATAGATATTGACCCCGCCCGAGACGATCATGTCGGAGATGCGATCGGTGATGAAGACATAGCCTTCATCGTCGACATAACCCATCTCGCCGAGGGTGAAGACGCCGGGGGAGACATGCGCCGCCGCCGTCTTCTCCGCATCATTGTGATAGACGATGCCGCGCCCGGTGGTGTCGCGGAAGAAGAGCTGGCCGACTTCGCCGGTGCCGAGCTCGCTGCCGTCCTCGCCCAGGATCACCGCCTCGAAGGGGGAAACCGCCTTGCCGACCGAACCCGGTTTCCGCAGCCATTCGGGCGAGGTGATCATCGTCGTGGTGCCGGATTCGGTGCCGCCATAGGCCTCGACCAGCACCGGCCCGAACCAGTCGATCATGCGCTGCTTCACGTCGCGCGGGCAGGCCGCGCCGGTATGCGCCAGCCGCTTCATCGACGAGAGGTCGTAACGCGCGCGGATATCGTCGGGCAGCGACAGCAGCCGCTGGAAATGCGTCGGCACCATCACGCAGCCGGCGATGGCTTCGCGTTCGATCGTCGCGAGCACGGTCTGGGGATCGAAATGCTCGACCGTCACCAGCGGCGTGCCGCCGATCACCGCGCGGACCGAAGTGAGCGGGCCGGTGTGATAAAGCGGCCCCACCGCCATCGACGGACCATCGGGCAGCGCGGCAGCGCGCGCGCGCATGATTTGCGCATAGTCCGCGATGGTCTCGGCCGGCGGAAAATAGCTGGGCGGCGTGTCGGTGCCCTTGGGCTTGCCCGTGGTGCCCGAGGTATAGTGGAGATGCGGTGCGGGCGTCATGTCGCTTGGCGGCTCGGCATCGGAGGCAGCGGCCAGCCAGTCATCCCAGCCCATCACGCCTTCACGCGATGGAGACCGCCAGGCGATCACCGTCGAGACCCCCGCCTCGCGCGCGGCCTCGATCGCCTTGTCGAGCGTTTCGGGGCCACAGAACAGCGCGCTCGCCTGAGAGTCGGAGAGGATATAGGCAAGCTCGCCTGCGGTCAGATGGAAGCTTGCGGGCACGGTCGAGATGCCGCCGAGCAGGCCCGCGACATAAGCGATCACGGGTTCGGCGGCGTTGGGCGCGAACACCGCGACGCGGCGTACGCGATCGAAGGGCAGCGCCAGCATCGCATTGACCGCGCGGTTCATCACCGCATCCAGTTCCGCCCAGTTCAGGCGCATCCGCTCGTCGGCAAGGGCGAGCCGGTCGCGCCGTTCGGCGCTCATGTCATGGATCAACAGCGACATCAGCCCCGGCCCTCCGCGCGTTCGATTGCCGGCCCGAGATAAAGCAGCGCCATCCGCATCGTCAGGAACGCGATTCCGTAGCAGCCGACGACGACGATCATCATCGACGTGCCGATCCGCGCATCCGACGCGAAGACGAAGGTGGTCAGCGCGCCGACCAGCGCCGGACCGGCGCCCAGGCCGAGCATGGTGAAACAGAACAGAAAGCCCGCGATCAGCTTGCCGCGCACCCGATTGGGCGCAAGCAGCGAAACCACCGACGATGCGTAGACCATGAACGGCACGGTCGCGAACTGCACGACGCAATAACAGGCCAGGAAGATATAGGGGCTGCCGGTGATGAACAGCATCACAGCGGCAGGCGCGATGACGAGCAGCAGCCAGGAATAGACGCGCAGATGCGCATCCTTCATCCCCCGCTTGGCGAAGAAATGATCGACCACCGCGCCGGTGACGAGCAGCGATGCGCCGCCGATCAGGTTCAATATGCTGACGGGAAGGCCATATTGCAGTGGCGTCCAGCCGAATGCGCGCGTCAGATAGGTCGGCACCCAGTTGGTGAGCGTGTAGCCGCAGATCGCGAGCGACGAGAAGCTGAGCAGCATCAGCACCATCAATGCCCGGTGGGTGCGGAGGAATTCGCCGAGCAGCGCCCAGTCGGACTGGGCCGCCATCTGGGCGGCGGTCGCCGGATTGCGGCGGGCGGGTTCGCGGAAGGTGAAGAGCAGCAGCGCAAGAATGAAACCGGGCAGGCCGACCATCGCGAAGACGATCTGCCAGGGTTCGGCATAGCCGAGCAAAGGCAGGTTGGTGCCGTGCAACGTCGCGGCATAGGCGATGGCGATGCCGCCGAGCGCGAAGGCGGCGGCGGATCCGGCCTTGCCCCCCATCTGGAAAGTCGAGGTCGCGAGCGTCAGCCGCTCACGCGGGAATTCGTCGGCAAGCAGCGAATAGGCGGCGGGCAACAAGGCCGCTTCACCGATGCCGACACAGATCCGTGCGATCAGCAGATGGGCAAAGCTGTCCGCCATGCCCGATGCGACCGTCGCCGTCGCCCAGAGCAGCACGCCGCCCAGGATGATCCAGCGCCGGGTGAAGCGATCGACCGCCCAGCCGAGCGGCAGGCCGAATATCGAATAGGCGATGGCAAAAGCGGTTCCGGTGAGCAGCCCGATCTGGAAGTCGCTGACGCCCAGATCGGCCTTGATCGGGATCACCAGCATGCTGATGATCAGCCGGTCGAGCCAGGAGAAGACGTAGAGCGTGAACAGCACCGCGACCATCCACCAGCTGCGGAAGGGCACAGCGATGTTCGGGGCTGTCGCGGTCGGTTGCTCGGTCGCCATCAACTCTCTCCTCCCCCGCCCGCTCAGCGCAACGGCCGGCTCGAATATTCGGCGACCTTCATCTTGCCGAGCTGCGCCATGTGCACTTCCTCGGGTCCGTCGGTCAGGCGCACGAAACGATTGACCAGGAAGAGCTGGGCGATCGGCGTGTCGCCGCTGACCCCCATCGCGCCATGCGCCTGGAGCGCGCGATCACCGACGGTCTGCGCCATGGTCGGCGCGACGATCTTGATCGCGGCGATCAGATCCTTGGCGACCTTGTTGCCATAGCGGTCCATCGCGTCTGCAGCCTTCAACGTCAGCAGCCGCGCCTGTTCGATCTCGCAGAAGGAACGCGCGATATCCTGGCGGATGCTGCTCTGTTCGGAGAGCTTGCGGCCGAATGCGACGCGGCTTTCGACACGATGCGCCATATATTCGAGCATGCGCTGCGCCTGTCCGATCGAGCGCATGCAATGATGGATGCGGCCGGGCCCAAGCCGGCCCTGCGCGATCTCGAAACCGCGGCCTTCGCCGAGCAACAGATTCTCCCTGGGCACGCGGACGTCGTTGAAGCGCAGTTCGGCATGGCCGCCCGGCGAATGAACGGTGCCGAACACGCTCAAGGGGCGCACCACTTCGATGCCCGGCGTGTCGCGCGGGATCAGGATCTGCGAGAAACGCTGGTGGCGTGGCGCATCGTCCGAGGTCTTGCCGAGCAGGATCAGGATCCCGCAGCGCGGATCGAGCGCGCCCGAAATCCACCATTTGCGGCCGTTGATCACATAATCGTCGCCATCGGCGCGGATCGTGGTCTCGATATTGGTCGCATCGGACGACGCCACCTGCGGCTCGGTCATGACATAGGCGGAGCGGATCTCGCCGGCGAGCAACGGCTTCAACCAACGTTCCTGCTGTTCGGGCGTGCCGTATTTCGCCAGCACTTCCATATTGCCGGTGTCGGGCGCGTTGCAGTTGAAGAATTCCGACGCCCAGCTCACCCGGCCCATCGCCTCGGCCAGCGGCGCATATTCGAGATTGGTGAGGCCGGGGCTCCATGCGCCATATTCGTGCGGCAGGAACAGGTTCCACAGCCCCGCCTCGCGCGCCTTGGCCTTGATCGCATCGGTGCCCGGCCAGACCTTCCAGAGATTATTCTGGTCGTGGATGAACGCGCTGCGCTCCGCCTCGATCGGATAGACATGTTCGTCCATGAAGCTCTCGACCTGGGCGAGCAGCGCCTTCACCTTGTCCGAATATTCGAAATTCATCTGCGGTCTCCGATTGGGCGCTAAAGCGTGAGGCCGCCATCGACGAGGATCGTCTGGCCGGTGACATAGGCGGCGAGCGGCGAGGCCAGGAACAGGGCGACGCCCGCCATGTCCTCGGTCGTGCCGAACCGGCCGAGCGGCATCTTGGCGAGCGCCTTTTCGCGGCGGTCTGGATGATCCATCGTCACCTTGGTGAGCTTGGTCTCGACCAGCGACGGCGCGAGGCCGTTGACGCGGATACCCTCGGGCGCCCAGGCCTGCGCCAGCGTGCGGGTGAGATTGACCGCCCCCGCCTTCGACGCGGCATAGGCCGGATTGCCGAGCGTCGCGCGGAAACCGGCGACCGAGTTCACCACGACGATACTGCCCTGCGTCGCCGCCAGCATCGGCTTGAAACGCTCCGAACAATGCATGACGCTGTCGAGGTTGATCGCCATGACCTTGTCCCAGCCGGCGCGCTCGAATTCCTGGCGGCGATAGAGCACCGCGCCCTGCGAGAGGACGAGGATGTCGAGCCCGTCGAACGGCGCAGGCGCCGCCGCGATCGCATCGGGATCCGAAACGTCGACGCTATCGTAACCGAGGCCCGTCAGGTCCGACCCCTCATCGGCGGAATAGTCGGCCGCGCTCGCCCGGGTGCCCCAGACATGGACGTCCGCACCACGCATGCGAAAGGCGTGCGCGATACCGTTGCCGATCCCGCTCGACCCGCCGACGACCAGGACCGATTTTCCGGTGAAATCGAGCTCGTTCATTCTGTCATTGCCCTTTTGTCATGCGATGCGGCGCAGTGCGCGTTCGAACAGGCGGACGGCGCGGTCGTGAAGCTTGTCGCCGGTCTCCTTCGGCGCCTTTCCGGCAGCGGCGCGCGCATGGGTGCCTTCGAGGAGGATGCCGAGCTTGTAGCAGGCGAGCACCGCGTACCAGTCGACCGCCGACAGATCGCGCGATGAATTGGCGGCATAGGTGTCGACCAGTTCCTGCGCGGTCGGGAAGCCGATCCAGGGTTTGACGCTGACCATCGGCACCGTCTCCACCGGATCGAGCCAGGTCGCGAGCAGCCAGCCCAGGTCGATCAGCGGATCGCCGATCGTCGCCAATTCCCAGTCGACGATCGCGGCGAGCTCGCCCGAGTCATTCTGGTACATCACATTGGCGAGGTGATAGTCGCCATGCATGATGCCCGGCGTGAAATGCTGCGGCCGGTGCGCGTCGAGCCAGGCGGCGACGCGGTCGACTCCGGGCAGGTTTGCCGCACCCGCCCACCCCGCGAATTCGCCATAGCTTTCGAGCTGCGCTTTCCAGCGCGCCACTTGCCGCGCAAGATAATTGTCAGGCTTGCCGAAATCGGAGAGGCCGAGCGCGGCATGATCGAGCGCGCCCAATGCCGCGATCCCGTCGACCAAGGCAATGCCCATGCGGTGCTGGATCTCGGCCGATCCGGCATGGAGCGCCGGCAGCCCCGCCACCGGATTGAAGCCGGCGATCGGCTCCATCAGGTAGAATGCCGCGCCGAGCACGCTTTCGTCGCCGCATGCCGCGATCAGGCGCGGATGCGGCACCGCCGTATCGGCGATCGCGGCGAGCAGACGTGCCTCGCGCCGCATCGTCTCGTTGGAATTGCCGCGCAGATGCTGCGGCGGACGGCGTAGCACATAGGGCCGGCCGGCGCGTTCGAATCGGATCAGGATGTTCTGCGTACCGCCGGTCAGCGCCTCGACATTCTCGATGGCACCGGCGCCGAGTCGCTCGGCGTCCATCCAGTCGGTCAGCGCGGAAACGTCGATCTGATCCACCCTTTCCTCATCCTCTCGCCTGTTCTAATTCATTTGGATAATGCGCTTGACGTGGAGGCTTGGCAATGAAATTCTGCACTCATGGTTAGATTGTCTCCGAAACAGCCTGGCATGGCAGCCGAACATATGAAGCGCGTCGCGCGCCGGCTGTTCGCCGAACGCGGCGTCGACGGCGTGACGGTGCGCGATATCGCGGAAGCCGCGGGCCAGCGGAATCACGGCGCAGTCAGCTATCATTTCGGATCGAAGGAAACTCTGGTCCGCGAGATCATCCGCGACGGCGCGATCCTGATCGACGAACGGCGCAACGCCGCGCTCGACGCGCGCGAGGCGGATGGCGGCCCGGCGACGATCAGCGAGGTCGTCGACATCCTCGTCTACACCGCGACCGCGATGGACGAATCGGCGGTGGGCGAGGACAGCTATATCCGCTTCGTCACCATGCTGGGCATGACTCACCGCGAACTGTTCCTGAGCGCGCTCGAAGGGCGCTGGAACTCGGGCTATCTGCGCTGTCTCGACCATCTGCGCCGGCTGATGCCCGCCGACATGCCGTCCGCGATGAAGAATCAGCGCTTCGTCTTCATGGGCGCCTATCTCAGCAGCATCCTCTCGCTGCGCGAAGCGGCACTGACCGACACGAGCCGCGCGCACCCGATCTGGCAGTCGGAGCAGACATTGCGGCATTTTGCGAGCACTCTGACCGCGCTGATCGAAGCGCCCGGCGATGAAGAGGCGCGCGGTACCGTGAGAGGGCGAGGATGATCGACAGCATTGCCGCTTCGACTGCAGACGCATCGCTGCGTGCCCATCTGCTCGACACCGATCTCGCCACATTGATGGCCGAGGCGCGCAGCCTGCGCGATGCCGGCCATGGCCGGTTGCAGAGCTGGTCCCCCAAGGTCTTCATCCCGCTGACCCAGCTTTGCCGCGACCTTTGCCATTATTGCACCTTCTCGCGACCGCCCGAACGCGGCGCCCGGGCCTATCTGACGCGCGACGAGGTGATCGCGATCGCACGCGCCGGCCAGCAGGCCGGATGCACCGAGGCGCTGTTCACATTGGGCGAGAAGCCCGAGTTGCGCCACCGGCTGGCACGCGAGGAACTCGACCGGCTGGGCCACGCGACCACCCTCTCCTA
>JASBTC010000177.1 GCA_030148625.1 Sphingobium sp.
CCCGGTGACGATCCTGATCAACGACACGCCGGTGGCCAATATCGACGGGATCGCGGTCAATGAGGATGCGACGACGGGCAACCTCGCCGCGACCCTGCTCGGCAACGACACCGACAATAATGGCGATGTGCTGACGATCACTGGCGTCAACACCAGCGGCACGCTGGGGACGGTGGTGTTCGATGCGGGCACGCAGACGCTGAAATATGTCGCATCCTCACCGGTGTTCGATGCGCTGAGCCCGGGCAGCACCGCGACCGACACGTTCACCTACACGGTGACCGACGATGGCGGTCTCACCAGCACCGCGACGGTGACGATGACGATCACCACGCTGGCCGATGGTGTGCAGGTGGTGGGTGGCGGCCGCAGCGGCAATGTGCTGACCGGCACGGCGGACGAGGACCGGCTCTACGGCTTTGCGGGCAATCAGAGCCTCAATGGCGCGGGTGGTGACGATGTGCTGATCGGCGGTGGCGGCAACGACACGCTGACCGGTGGTGCGGGCAAGGATGTCTTCATCATCAACTTCCAGGACGGGCATGATGTCATCACCGACTATACCCCCGGACAGGATGTCATCGATCTTGCCGTCGGCATGGACATCCTGAGCAGCGTCGCCGCCGACACCAATGGCGACACCATCGTCGACCTCACCATCAATCTCGAACTCGGCGGCTCGGTCACCCTGCTCGGTATCTCAAGCATCGGGCAGGTCACCTTCGCCTGATGTCCTGGCTCCCCTCCCGCTCGCGGGAGGGGATTATAGGGTATAGCACCTCGCCAGAATGGCTATTCGGGAAGGGATCCGAATGTTCGAGGTCGCAGCGTTCATCGAAGAGTGCCTGGCCGTGGTCCGCCGGGATCCGACCCATATCGCCATTTGCGATGTGATGAAGCGGGCTTTCGCCGACCCGGCCGCGGTGATGGCCGGGGTCGGCAAGCCCGGCGAGAGCGGACTCGTCGCGCTTCATCAGTCGCCGGAACTGACGATCGTCAACGTCGTCTGGAAACCGGGGATGACGATCATGCCGCACAACCACACGCTCTGGGCGGTGATCGGCGTCTATCAGGGGCAAGAGGACAATGTCTTCTGGCGCCGGCTGGAGGGTGATCCGAACGGCCGGATCAGTCCGTCCGCGACCAGATCGCTCGTTGCCGGCGACGTGATGCCACTGGGCAAGGACGTCATCCATTCGGTGACCAATCCCAGCGAGCATCTGACGGGCGCCATCCATGTCTATGGCGGGCCGTTTTTCGAGGTGGAGAGAAGCGAGTGGGACGAGGAGACGCTGACCGAGCGCCGCTATGATCTCGCCAAGGCCAGGGCCATGTTCGACTGAGCCGGACGCCCGTCACAATGCCGTCGCGCCGCCGTCATGACTCCAAAGGATAGCCCGCTTCGGACCAGGCCTTCATGCCGCCGTCGAGCGCGGTCGCCCGGCGATAGCCCAGGTCGCGCAGCGTCGCCGCGGCCAGCGTCGAGATCTTTCCGAATTCGCAGCAGGTGATCACTTTCACCGTCGGGTCGGGGAGCGCGGTGTTGACGCGCAGTTCGAGCTGCCCGCGCGGCAGGTGGACCGCGCCGGGGACATGGCCCGCGTCATAGGCCTCCTTTTCCCGCACATCGAGAATGACGATGTCGCCGCCGTCGCCACCGCTCCGCTCGGCGAGTTCTGCGAGCGACATGAACGGGACTTTGCGCGCCGCCTCCGCCAGCAACTGCGCGACCGTCCGGCCGCCGCTCATATTGGTGCGCAGCGCTTCGGTCAGATGCGTCGGTGCGGCAAGATCGAGCTGCTGCATCATCTCGACGAAGGCGGCGCATTCGGTCTTCTGCAGGCGCGGATTGTCGGCGATCTCCGCACCGATGGTGGAGCAGGAACGCCCCTTATAATCATGGGCGGGAAAGACCAGGGTTTCGGGCGGCAGTTTCAGCAGCTTGCCGAACAGGCTGTCGTACAGGGCACGGGGATCGCCGCTCGGCAGGTCGGTCCGTCCCGTTCCACCGATGAGCAATGTGTCCCCCGTGAACACCCGATCGTCCACCGCCAGGCACATCGAATCCCGCGTATGGCCCGGCGTATGCAGCGCCCTGATCCTTAGCTCTCCGACGATCAGCATGTCACCATCGTCCAGGCGCATGTCCGCGAACGGTGCCGGGCTGAGCCGATGGACCACGACCGGCGCGTGCAGCGCCTTTGCGAGTTCGAGGCTGGCCGAGAAATGATCGGCATGGGTGTGGGTATCGACGATATAGCGGACATGGACGCCGAGCTGATTCACCAGCCCGAGATACCGGTCGATCTGCGACAGTTCCGGGTCGATGAAGATCGCCGCGCGCGTCGTCTCGCAGCCGACGAGATAGGATTGGCAGCCGCCGGTCGCGACCTGCTCGAAGATCATGTTCCACTCCCCCGACTTTTCGCGAAATGCTGCGCTCTATCGATGTGCGCCGCAAGCGCGATATGCAGCGCACCGTAACCGGCGATGGCAGTCTTTCGCAATCCGGCCGCTCGCTTGCCGTAAGCGACGGCTATTCCGCCGCAAGCATCGCATCTTGTCCGAAAGCCTGCGCTTCGAAGATATTCAGGGAAATCCCGATTTCGTGCCGGAGCCAGGCCGTGAAGCGGCGATCGAGCGACGCCGGACTGCGGGGAGAGGCCGGGCGATACAGGCAATAGGTCTCGCCGATCGGCCGGATTCCGCCCGAACATGGGACGATCCGGCCCGCGATCAGCAGCCCTTCGGCGATCAGAGGCATGGCAAGCGCGATGCCGAGGCCGGCGGCCGCCGCCTCGTACATCAATTGCAGCGTATCGAAGGCCCGGGGCGCAGTGGTGAGTTCGCGCCGTCCCGACGCCGCGAGCCAGCGATCCCATATGCCGGCCGGCGACCGCACGGCGAGCAGCGGATAGTCGGCGAGGTCGGCATCGGCATCGGGCGGGGGGCGTCCGTCGGCCAGTTCGGGCGCACAGGCCGGAAAGACGCTGGCGGTGAAGAGCTGTTCCGCCGTCATCCCGCGCGGAATCGCCGTGGCGCCCCAGATCGCCAGATGGACCTGGCCCGACATCAGGATCGTCGGATCGCGGGTGAGCGACAATTCCACCTCGATCCCCTCGGCGCGCAGCAGCCCCGGCAGGCGCGGCACCAGCCAGTTGGCGAAACTGTGCGAGGTCGCGATCCTGAGCAGCGTGTCGCGCGCCGGCCCGATTTCGACGGTCGCATCGCGGATCGCCGCGATCGCCGGCTCGATCGCGATGAAATAGGATTGTCCGGCGGTCGTGAGCACCGGCACCGGCCCCGACCGGTCGAAGAGCTGGGTTTCCAGAAATCCCTCGAGCGTCGCGATCCTGCGGCTGACCGCCGACGGGCTCAGCGCCATCTGATGCGCGACCGCACGAAAGCTGCGCCCGCGCGCCGCGGCGACGAAGATCTCGATGGCTTCGAGCGGAGGCGCCTTGCGGATCATCGGCCGCAGCCTCTAGGCCCCTTATGTCACAGAATTGCGACATAGGGTCGTGGCGACTTAGAGGCTGTTTGGAAATGTGTGGAAGAGCGCTTCTCCAAACAGCCTCTTAGATCATCGCGCCTGGGCGGCCATCCTCCACGGTGAAGCGGGCCAGGCTGGTGCAGCGCGACGATGGATCGGCAAGATCGCCAACCGCGCGAAGATCGACCGTCATCGCCGCCGGCGTGATGTCGAGCGCCACATAGCCGGCATGGCGATTGCCGAGAAAGCGGACATGCGGATTGAGTGCCCGTGCCGGGCCGAACAATGCTTCGGGTCCGTTGCGCGCGGCGAGGCAGGTCGTGACGATCTCGGTCGCGATCGTTGGCGCGCGCGTCGCGTTGAAATCGCGCTTTACATCGTTCACCCAGAAGGAATGGACGTCGCCGCCGAGCAGGATCGGATTGCGAATCGCGGGCCGGGCGAACGCGGCCAGCACCCGATCACGGCTCGCCCGATAGCCGTCCCAGAAATCCGAATAAAAAAGGCCGTCCCCGCCGGGCAGGAAGAGCCGCGAAAACATCGTCTGCTGCGCGACGAGGCTCCAGCGCCCGGTCTCGCGGGCAAGGCCGCGATCGAGCCAGTCGGCCTGCGCGTGCCCGAGCATGGTCGTGGCGGGATCGGTTGCGGCGGCGCAATCGCGGATCAGCCGCCCGCCGCGTTCGGCGTCGGTCGCGCACGGATGTGCCGTACGGTACTGGCGCGTGTCGAGCATATGCACTGTCGCGAGATCACCCCAGCCGAAACGCCGGTAGAGCCGGACCTCTCCGCCATGCCGCAGCGCGCTCGGGCGCAGCGGCATATGTTCGAAATAGGCCTGATAGGCGGCGGCACGCACGCGTGCGAATTCCAGCGGATCGCCGTGCCGGACGCCGTGGATGCCGGCATAGTCGTTCTCCACCTCATGATCGTCCCATGACAGGATAAACGGCATCGCGGCATGGGCTGCAGCAAGGTGCGGGTCGGTGCGATACAAGGCATGGCGCGCGCGATAATCGCCCAGCGTGACCGGCATCGGCGCGCCGAAGCTACGGACATCGGGGCCATCGCCAAAGGATTTCTCGTAGATATAGTCGCCGACCTGGAGCACCGCCTCCGCGCCGCTCGCGACGATGTCGGCATAGGCGCTGAACCAGCCCTGTTCCCAATGCTGGCATGATGTAAGCGCGAGGCGGAGGCGTTGGGGCCGCTCGGCGATCGTCGCCGTGCGCCCGGTGCGGCTGACGGTGTCGCCGAGATGGAAACGATACCAATAGGGCCGGCCGGGCCTGAGCCCCGCGACCTCCAGATGGACCGCCCCGCCGCGCGCCAGTGGCGCCGCCGCCCGGCCGGTTCGGACGATCCGGCGGAAGCCGTCATCCTCGGCAATCTCGTAGCCGACCGCTGCATCGCCCGGCAGGCCGGCGACGCGCGTCCACAGCACGAAGCCGTCTTGCGCGGGTTCGCCCGAGGCAACGCCGAGTGCGAAGGGATCGGTCGCGAGCCGTGGCCGCGACGCGGGTTCGGCGCGGAGCATGCCGCCGAGAAGGAAACGGCCGGCCGCGACGGCAGCGGCGCCGCGCAACAGATGCCGGCGGCCGATCATCAGAAACGCAGGCCCAACCGCAGATAATAGGTGCGGCCATTGACGCCGATCGGGGTTTCCTCGCCGGTCGGGAAACTGCCCCCGGTCGCGCTGATCACGCTCGCCTGGTCGGCGATCGCATCGGGCATCGCGTCGAACAGGTTCTGGACGCCGCCGCTGACGCGCAGCGCTGAGGACAGCGCATAGCCGGCGGCGAGATCGACCACGGTCTTGCCGTCGAAACTCTGTGCGGCGACCAAAGGCTGCGACCGATATTGGCCGAACGCGGCGACGCTTGCCTGCAGATCGAAGGGACCGTGGGTGAGCCGCGTCTGCAGCGTGAACTTGGCGTCGGGCTGCGCCTCGGTCAGGAACAGGATCGATTTGGGAGTCAGCAGCGGCAGCGTCGGCAGCACCGCATTGGGCCGCAATCGATCGAGCCGGTTCTTGAACCAGCCATAGCCGGCGGCGACGTCGAGCCGGGTTTCGGGGGCGATCGCGCCGCTCCAGCGCGCGGTGAGCTCGACGCCGCTGGTCGTGGTGTCGACGGCATTGGTGAAGAAGCGGACCTGCTGGAAATTGGTGATGCCGGCGCCCTGGAGGATCGCGGTCACCGCCGCGCCGGCAAGCTGCTCGCTGAGCGCGACCCGGTCCCGAATCCGGATGCGGAAATAATCGGCGGTGAAGGAGAAGCCGTCGAACGGGCCGAACACGACACCCGCGCTGAGGTTGCGTGCGCTTTCGGGCTTCAGCGCAACCGCCCCGAGCGCGCGTGCGACGGGATCGGCGACGGGAAGCGTGCCGACCGTGACCAGCCGCCCTGCGCTCGTGGCGCCCTGCACCGCGCTGAAATATTGCTGCTGGAGCGACGGTGCGCGGAAGCCCGTGCCGATCGTGCCGCGGAATGCGACGCCCGGCATGGCGTCGAGCCTCGCGGTCGCGCGCCATGTCAGCTTGCCGCCGAAATCGTCATAATGGTCGTAGCGTGCGGCGCCGCCGATCAGCAGCGGCTTGACCGGCCGCAATTCGACGTCGAGGAAAGCGGCATAGGCGTCGCGCCTGGCGTCGGTGGGATTGCGCGGATTGAAGCCCGCGAAACCGTCGGCGCCGAGCCCGAAATAGGCGGCGGGTTCGCCATTGGCGATCGTGTAGCGCTCATGCCGATACTGGCCGCCCAGCGCGATATTGCCCCCAGCCAGAATACCGTCGAGTGGCCGCGACAGGCTGAGGTCGGTGACATGCTGCTGATAGGTCACCGCGCCCGCGTCGAACCGTGTCGGGCTGTCGAGACCGAGCGAGACATTGGCGGTGTCGAAGACGCGGAAATCCGCCTTGTTGCGGCCATAGCTCTGGCTGAGGTCGAGTGCGATCCCGGCGCCGAGATCGCCGCGCAGGCCCAGGGTCGCGCCGATGTCCCAGATGCGTGGCTCGATGATCGGCAGGAAACCCTGCGGATAGAGCGGCGAGAATCCGGGCACACGAAACCCCGCGCCATTGTTCGATTTTTTCCGCGTGACGGTTCCGAAGCCGTAAAGTTCGACCGCGCCGAGCGGGACCGCCATGTCGAGCGCGACGCTGGCGATGCTCGCCTTGGGGTCGCCGATCCGATAGGTGACGCGGCCGAAGCGCTGGTCGATCAACGCCCGGTTGGTCGGCTCCTGATGCCGCGCGAGCGCAGTCAGCGTCAGATGGCCGTCCGCGCCCAGGCCGATGCCAAGATTGGCGGTGACCATCGCATTCTCACCATCGCCCGCTTCGGTGATGCCGGCCTGGATCGCACCCGAACCGCCCGAGGCGTTGTCTTTCAGGATGATGTTGACGACGCCCGCGATCGCGTCGGAGCCATATTGCGCCGATGCGCCATCGCGCAGGATCTCGATCCGCTCGATCGCGCTTTCGGGAATCGTGTCGAGATCGACGCCGGCCGATCCGCGGCCGATGCTGTTGTTGACGTTGAGCACGGCGTTGGCGTGGCGCCGCTTGCCGTTGACGAGCACCAATGTCTGATCGGGCGAAAGGCCACGCAGCGTGACCGGCTTGGTATTGGCGGCGGTGGCGGTGGTCGCGGCGCGCGCGAAATTGACCGCGGGCTGAAGGAAATTGAGCGCACGGCCGAGATCGGGATAGCCCGTGCCATCCAGCGCCTCGGCCGAAACCACGTCGACGGGCGCCGAGGATTCGAGCGCCATGCGCCCGACCGAGCGCGTGCCGGTGACGATGATCTCGCTCTCCGGCGCCGCCTCGTCCTGTGGCGCGACCGGCTGTGCGGCGGCGCCGGTTCCGGCGATCGCGGCCGTGGCGGCCATGGCGTATGCGAGCATCTTGAGTCCCCCGAAATCTGTTCGGGGCGCACTTACGGATGGCGGGCGCGGCGCGTTATCGCAATTACCGGCACGGGCGTTGCGCAAAGCGGGACAAGGCGTGCCGGGCTAAGGGGCGGGGCGGCGATCTTCATTCGGCGAATTGCACCAGATCCCAGCGATTTCCGTAGAGATCGAGGAACACCGCCACCTTGCCATAGCTTTCGATCTTCGGCGGTCGCACGAACTCGACCCCTTTTGCGATCATCGTCGCATGATCGCGGTCGAAATCGTCGGTACGGAGGAACAGGAAAACGCGTCCCCCCGCCTGGTCGCCGATGAATCTTTCCTGTTCCGGCGTGGAGGCGCGCGCGAGCAGGATCGAAGTCGTATCGGCGGTTGCCTTGGTTCCCGGCGGTGCGACCAATACCCAGCGCTTGTCCTGCTCCGGCTGGTAGCTGTCCTCGACCAGGGTAAAGCCGAGCGTGCCGACGTAAAAGGCAATCGCTTCGTCATAGTCGCGAACGACAAGCGCGATATGGGCCAGCGACTGCTTCACGGCATCCTCCATTGTCGATGTCGGGCTAGCGGCGTTGCCGGCGCATGTCGAACAGCAAAGGTCTTCCTGATCCGGGACCGTCCAGGGCACACGCGATTCGATTGCAGCCGGCGCACGTCCTCGCATTCGGACATGTTCGCACCTTTTGAGACAATGTAGGTGCAATACCAGTCAAACTGGCATGTAATGGAACTTTCGGAGCCGAATGAATAATATCCAGATCCGATGTATTTTTCCAGATATGATCGCGCCGACTATTGCGGACCGGCGTTTTCGAATTCGGGCGCGCATTAACATATTTTTTCCCTAGGGCTCCCCCGTCGCGACGGCGGATTCGGGCGGCCTGTGATCGAGTGAGGCGAGCGAACCCGCTGACAAACATGCGAAGAGGCCTGTCCTTGCTGGGTTCGACGGCTGCAAAGCCATACGCGGAAATTAGCCGGACCCGCACAAAATCGAGGGATTTGGTGAAAAATTGATTAATGAGTAAAAATATTACATATACTATATACACAAAGGCTAATGGGATTCGAATGATCTTTGCGGTAGGAGAATGATTGGGCGTCCATAACACATTGCATCGGATTTGGTTCCAAATACCCAAAATGGTCACTAATTTAGCGGGGTTATTGATAAATTAATCAAAAAAATTAATATGGCGTTTTGTGATTCAGTCACTCTTTATCACCTCAATACTGTAAGGGGTTGAGTGATGGCCAAGCGTATCGAAATTAAAGATCGTGCTTCGGGCGCTACGGAAAGTCATGTTGTACAGCAGAAAAATACGGTTCTTAAAGCAAAGGGCCCTGCTGCCGTAAAAGTGACTGCGCCGAAGGGTGAGGTTGCCGCCATGGAGCGTGACGGCAACGATCTCGTTCTCAAGTTTGCGGATGGCAGCGTCGTCCGCCTGGAGGATTATTTCGATTGCGCCGGGAAAGAGGCCTCCCAGCTCAGCTTTGTCGATCCGAACGATGGCGGCGAGTGGAAAGTCGCGCTCGACGACATTGCATGCCGGCCCGTGGCGGACGCCACCTCGGGACCCCTGGCCTATACGTTCGAGCCCGTTTCCCAGGGCGGCGGGATGGGTGTCGCGCCGCTCGTCGGGCTCGGTGCGCTGGTGCTGGGCGGCGCGGCCGCCGCGGCGGGCGGCGGCGGCGGTGGCGGCAATAATCCTCCGACCGAGCCGGTGGATCGCACGCCGCCCGCCGCGCCCACCATTTCGCCGACCAACGGAAAGATCATCAAGGGGACGGCCGAGGCCGGCGCCAAGATCAATCTGGACATCGACGGCAACGGCACCACCGACACGACGGTGCAGGCCGATTCCTCGGGCAACTGGACCTATACGCCGACGACCCCGATCACCAACGGTGTCAAGGTGACTGCGACGGCCACCGACGCAGCGGGCAATACGTCCGGGCCCACGAGCGTGATCGTCGATGCGGCGGCGCCGCCGGTCCCGGCGATCGGCTCGGTCACCGACGATGTGACTCCTGTGACCGGCGCAGTCGCCAATGGCGGCGCGACCAACGACACCAGGCCCACGATTGGGGGCACCGGAACCGAGGCGGGCGCCACCATTTCGGTTTATGACAACGGCACTTTGCTCGGCACGACCACCGCGGACGCAAACGGCGCCTGGAGCTTCACGCCGGCCACCGCGCTCGGCCAGGGCACGCATAGCTTCACCGCGACCGCGACCGATGCTTTGGGCAATGTGAGCGCGTCCTCTGCCGGCTATGCGGTGACCATCGATACCGCGGCACCTGCCGTGCCTGCGATCGGATCGGTCATCGACGATGTCGGCTTAGTCGCCGGCCCGGTTGCCAGTGGCGGGGTCACCGACGATACGCGGCCCGCAATCACCGGCACGGGCGCCGAAGCGAACGCGACGATCTCGGTCTATGACAATGGCACGCTGCTGGGCACGACGACGGCGAACGGCGCGGGCACCTGGTCCTTCACGCCGGCCGCGGCGCTCGGCCAGGGCGCGCACAGCTTCACGGCGACCGCGACCGATGCGGCAGGCAATGTCAGCGCGCCATCAGCCGCTTATGCGGTGACGATTGATACCACTGCGCCCGCCACGCTCACGATCGCTTCGGTGACCGACGATGTCGCTCCGGTGGTCGGCGTGGTCGCGAATGGCGGTGCAACCGATGATACGCGTCCGGCGATCGCTGGCACGGGCGCCGAGGCCAATGCGACGATCTCGGTCTATGACAGTGGCGTGTTGCTGGGCACGACTGCGGCGGACGGTGCTGGCGTCTGGTCCTTTACGCCGACCGCGGCACTTGGCGAAGGTCCGCACAGCTTCACGGCGACCGCGACCGATGCGGCAGGCAATGTCAGCGCGCCATCGGCCGCCTATGCGGTCACCGTCGGTACGGTGACGCCCGATGTGCCTGTGATCGGTTCGATCACCGATGATGTCGGGGCCGTGGTTGGCGTCGTCGCCAATGGCGGTGCGACCGACGATACACGTCCGGTGATCGAAGGCGTCGGCGCCGTCGCCAACGCGACGATCTCGGTCTATGACAATGGCACGCTGCTGGGCACGACGACGGCGAACGGCGAGGGAGCCTGGATCTTCACGCCGGCGTCTGCGCTTGGCCAGGGCGCGCACAGCTTCACCGTCACTGCAACCTTCGCCGGCAATGTGAGCGCACCGTCGGCGGCTTATGTGGTGACGATCGACACCGCGGCACCCGCTGTTCCGGTGATCGGCTCGATCACCGACGATGTTGGCGCGGTCGTTGGCGTCGTTGCCAATGGTGGCACCACCGACGACACGCGTCCGGCGATCGCCGGCACGGGTGCGGAGGCCAATGTCACGATCTCGGTCTATGATAATGGCACGCTGCTGGGCACGACGACGGCCAATGGCGCGGGCGCCTGGAGCTTCACGCCGGCTGCGGCGCTCGGGCAAGGTGCGCACAGCTTCACCGTCACCGCAACCGATGCCGCGGGCAATGTCAGTGCACCGTCGGCTGCCTATGCAGTCACCATCGATACCGCCGCGCCGACGGTTCCGGCGATTGGTTCGGTCACTGACGATGTCGGTGCGGTCACGGGTGTTGTCGCCAATGGCGGCACCACCGACGACACGCGTCCGGCGATTGCGGGCACGGGCGCAGAGGCCAATGCCACGATCTCGGTCTATGATAATGGCACGCTGCTGGGCACGACCACGGCCAATGGCGCGGGCGCCTGGTCGTTCACGCCGGCTGCGGCGCTTGGCCAAGGGGCGCACAGCTTCACCGTCACCGCGACGGATGCCGCGGGCAATGTGAGTGCACCGTCCTCGGCTTATGCGGTCACCATCGATACCGCCGCGCCGACGGTTCCGGCGATCGCTTCGGTCACCGACGATGTCGGTGCGATCATCGGTGTCGTCGCCAATGGTGGCACCACCGATGACACCCGTCCGGCGATCGCCGGCACGGGTGCCGAAGCGAATGCGACCATCTCGGTCTATGACAATGGTACGTTGCTCGGTACGACGACGGCCAATGGTGCGGGTGCCTGGAGCTTCACGCCGGCCGCGGCGCTGGGCCAGGGCGCGCACAGCTTCACCGTCACCGCGACCGATGCCGCGGGCAATGTCAGCGCGCCATCGGCTGCCTATGCGGTCACCATCGATACTGCCGCGCCGACGGTTCCGACGATCGGCTCGGTCACGGACGATGTCGGGGCGGTCACGGGGGTGGTCGCCAATGGCGGCACCACCGACGACACCCGGCCCGCGATTGCGGGCACGGGCGCCGAGGCCAATGCCACGATCTCGGTCTATGACAATGGCACGCTGCTCGGCACGACAACGGCCAATGGTGCGGGCGCCTGGAGCTTCACGCCGGCCGCGGCGCTTGGGCAAGGTGCGCACAGCTTCACCGTCACCGCGACCGATGCGGCGGGCAATGTCAGTGCACCGTCGGCTGCCTATGCGGTGACCGTCGATACGGCTGTCCCGGGCGTGCCCGTGATCGCCTCGGTGACCGACGATGTCGGCGCGGTCGTCGGCGTCGTCGCCAATGGCGGCGCGACCGACGATACGATTCCGGTCATCGCCGGAACGGGTGCCGCGGCGAATTCCACGGTCTCGGTCTACGACAATGGCATTTTGCTCGGCACGACGACCGCCAATGGTGCGGGCGCCTGGAGCTTCACGCCGGCTGCGGCGCTCGGTCAGGGTGCGCACAGCTTCACCGCGACTTCAACCAGTGGCGGCGGCAGTGAGAGTGCGCCGTCGGCGGCTTATGCTGTGACGATCGATACCGCGGCACCCGCCGTCCCTGCGATCGGTTCGGTCACCGACGATGTCGGTGCGATCACCGGTGTCGTCGCCAATGGTGGTGTCACCGACGATACGCGTCCGGCGGTTGCGGGCACGGGTGCCGAAGCGAATGCGACCATCTCGGTCTATGACAATGGTACGCTGCTGGGCACGACGACGGCCAATGGCGCGGGTGCCTGGAGCTTCACACCGGCGGCCGCGCTTGGCCAGGGCGCGCACAGCTTCACCGTGACTGCGACCGATGCCGCGGGCAATGTCAGCGCGCCATCGGCTGCCTATGCGGTCACCATCGATACTGCCGCGCCGACGGTTCCGGCGATTGGTTCGGTCACCGACGATGTCGGGGCGGTCACCGGTGTC
>JASBTC010000183.1 GCA_030148625.1 Sphingobium sp.
CTGTGGATGCTCGCAATCATTCCGATGATGATCCTGTCGATCCTGGGCGGGGTGACGCTCAACAATCTGGTCCTGCGCCCGGGGATCAGCGTGGGCGAGGCGATCAGGGCGGCGCTGCCGCGGATAGTGCCGCTGATCGGCGCCGCGCTGCTGCTGATGCTGGCGGGCTTGGTCGCCAGCGTGCCGGTGCTCATGCTGGCCGCGGTGCTCAGCGGCGGCAACGTCATGGCGGGGGCCGGAATCGCCCTGCTGCTGCTGTTTCCGCTGTTCATGCTGGTCGGCGTGCGGCTGATCTTCATGAATCCGGTGGCGGCGATGGAGCCGGCCGGTCCTGTCGCAATCATTTCCCGAAGCTGGCAACTCACCCGCGGTCAGTTCTTCAAGCTGTTCGCGATGCTGGTCGCCTTCGTCGTCCTGCTGCTCGTCGCGAGCATCGCGGCGTCGGCGATCTTCGGCATCCTCGTGACGGTCACGATCGGCAACCCCGCCGAGGAGCCGATCGCGAAACTGATCCTCGAACTCGTCAGTGCGGTGCTGAGCACGGTCTTCTCGGTCTATCTCTCGACGATGATCGCGCATCTCTATGCGCAGCTGTCGGCCGACCGGGGATAGGGCGGGGCACACAGCCGGGCCTCTTATCTCGATCCTGCTGCAACCGCTCATCGCAAGATGGGCGGATCAAACCCTAGCCGTCGATCAGCGGGACGTGCGGCGCCGCTTCGCGCGGCAAATGGCCGGCCAGCCGCGGATCGGCGAAGGTTTCGACGAAGCGGGCAAAGGGCGTGAAGCCCTGCCGCTGATAGAAGCCGAGCGCGCCGGGATGGTCGAGCGTGCAGGTATGCACCCAGATGCGTTCGACACCCTTGCGCCAGCCCAGCGCCATGGCGTGCGCCATCAGCCAGCGGCCATGGCCCTGCCCGGCAAGCTCGGGAACCAGGCCGAAAAAGCCGATCTCGCACTGACCCGACACGCGAAAGTCGAGTTCCAATATGCCGACCTCGATGCCGCGCGCGTCGAGCACCGCATAGATTTCGTCGAGCGGGTCGTGGATGATCGCCTCGAGTTGCGCGTCGGGCATGATCAGCCGCGAGAACCACAGCCAGGGCTCACCGACCCGGCGGAAGAGCTGACGATATTTTGCAGTGCCGGGGGCATGCCAGCGCTCCAGCCTCAGCGGGGCAGGGGGCAGGGGGCGTGCGGACGGCCGCGCCGGCATTTCGAGCGAGGTGACGACCGCGGCGACATGGCCGCGGGGCACCGGCAGGAGCCCCGCCGTCGTCATTCCCAGCTCGCCATCGGGGGCAGGCTCATCAGGATCGCGTCGACATTGCCGCCGGTCTTGAGTCCGAACAGCGTGCCGCGATCATAGACCAGGTTGAATTCGGCATAGCGGCCGCGCCAGGCAAGCTGGCGGGCGCGGTCCTCCGCAGTCCATTCGCTGCCCATGCGCCGGCGCACGATCTGCGGGTAGATGTCGAGGAATGCCTCGCCGACATCGCGGGTAAAGGCGAAGTGCGAATCGAAATCGCCCTCGAGATGATCGTAGAAGATGCCGCCCACGCCGCGATGGACGCCACGATGGGGGATATAGAAATACTCGTCCGCCCATTGCTTGAAGCGCGGATAGTGCGCCGCGTCATGCGCATCGCAGGCGGCCTTCAGCCGGGCATGGAAGTCCGTCGTATCCGAATCATAGGGGATTGGCGGGTTGAGATCCGCGCCGCCGCCGAACCAGCGCTTGGTCGTCGCGAGGAAGCGGGTGTTCATATGGACGGCGGGCACATGCGGATTTGCCATATGGGCGACCAGGCTGATGCCGGTCGCGAAAAAACGGGGGTCCTCCGCGGCGCCATGGATGGTCTTGGCGAATTCGCCCTCGAATGCGCCGCCGACGGTGGAGACGTTCACGCCCACCTTTTCGAAGATCTTGCCCTTCATCACGCCGCGCACGCCGCCGCCACCCGGGCTGCCGTCGGGATCGGCGCGGTCCCAGGCGAGATAGTCGAAATGGGCATCGCTGCCCGCCTCGCGTTCTATTGCCTCGAATGCGGCGCAGATCCGGTCACGCAGGCTCTCGAACCAGTCGCGTGCCGCCTGCTGCTCGGTATCGAGTTCGATCATTCCGGCATTCCTCCTGTCTGCCTCAGCGCTTCGGTGAGCGCGATGCCAGCCGACATGCCGACATTCAAGGATCGAAAGCCGGGGCAAAGCGGGATGCGGACCCGCAATTCGGCAACGTCATGCACCATATCGGGTACGCCAGCGCTTTCCGATCCCATCAGCAATATGTCGTCGGGCGCGAATACGGCCTGGTGGAGCGGCACCGCGCCGCGGGTCGTCAGCAATGCGATGCGGCCGCCGCGCCGGGCGTCGAATGCGGCCCAGTCGGTATGGCGCGTCACTTCGGCGGCTGCGGCATAGTCCATGCCGGCGCGGGCGAGCCTTTTGTCCGAAAAGGCGAAGCCGCAGGGCTCGATGATGTCGACGGGCACGCCGTAACAGGCGGCCAGACGCAGCACGGCGCCCACATTTCCGGCGATCTCGGGCTGGTAGAGAGCAATTCGCATGCCGCGCCCATAGAGCGGATTCGCGCCGTGGGGAAACACCCGCCAAGTGCGAAATCGTGGCTCCGGAAAAGTCCCGCGCATGGGGTCACCGCAATCCTGTCAAATTGCAGTTGGCAAAACCGCCGTCACTTGGCTATCAGGCCGGCGATCCGCCCCGGACCAAGGGCGGAAATGAGGGGCTTGGTCCAGTCTTGTCGCCTAGGCGCGGCCGATCCCCTGCATATCGATTCGAACCGCAAGGGCAGGTGAATGGCTACGCTGGAACAGACCGCCCCGAGCGAGACCGACCCCTCCGAAGAGGGTGTGCGCCGCCGGGACTTCATCAATATCGCGGCGGTCAGTTTCGCCGGAGTCGGCGCGGCTACCGTCGTTCTGCCGCTGATCAATCAAATGAATCCTTCGGCGGACGTGCTCGCGCTCGCCTCGATCGAGCAGGATGTCGCGGCGATCCAGCCGGGGCAGGCGATCAAGACGATATTCCGCAAGCAGCCATTGTTCATCCGCCATCTGACCCCGCAGGAGATTGCGGCGGCCGATGCGGTGCCGGTGGATTCGCTGCGCGATCCGCAGACGCTGGCCGAACGCACCAAGGTCGGCAAGCAGCAATGGCTGATCACCATGGGCGTCTGCACCCATCTGGGCTGCGTTCCGCTGGGGGCGGCCGAGGGTGAGGCCCGTGGCGAGTTCGGCGGCTATTTCTGCCCCTGCCACGGCTCGCACTACGATACGGCCGCGCGCATCCGCAAAGGCCCGGCGCCGAAGAACCTCGAAGTGCCGGAATATGAATTCACGTCGGACACGCTGGTCCGGATCGGGTGAGGTAGACACAGATGAGCTTTCCCTGGGCTGCGCAATATGCGCCGAAGCACCCGTTCATGCGCTATCTCGACGAGAAGCTGCCTTTGCCGCGCCTCGTCTATAATGCGGTCGGCGCCGGTTATCCGGTTCCGCGGAACCTGAACTATTTCTGGAATTTCGGTGTCCTCGCGGGCGCCGCGCTCGCGATCCAGATCATCACCGGCATCGTCCTCGCCATGCATTATGCGGCGAACGGCGGGGTCGCGTTCGATTCGGTCGAGCACATCATGCGCGACGTCAATGCCGGCTGGCTGCTGCGTTATGCGCACGCCAACGGCGCCTCGATGTTCTTCATCGTCGTCTATATCCACATGTTCCGCGGCCTTTATTACGGATCGTACAAGGCGCCGCGTGAGATGGTCTGGCTGCTCGGCCTCGTCATCTTCCTGCTGATGATGGCTACCGCCTTCATGGGCTATGTCCTTCCCTGGGGTCAGATGAGCTTCTGGGGCGCCAAGGTGATCACCGGCCTGTTCGGCGCGATCCCGCTGGTCGGCGAGCCGATCCAGACCTGGCTGCTCGGCGGCTTCGCCCCCGACAATGCCGCGCTCAACCGCTTCTTCTCGCTCCACTATCTGCTGCCCTTCGTGATCGCCGCCGTCATCGTGCTGCACATTTGGGCGCTGCACATTCCGGGTTCGTCCAACCCGACCGGCGTGGAAGTGAAGGGGCCGCAGGATACGGTGCCGTTCCATCCCTATTATACGGCGAAGGACGGTTTCGGACTTGGCGTCTTCCTGATCGCCTTCGCGATCCTGCTCTTCTATGCGCCCAACTATCTGGGCCATGCCGACAACTACATTCCCGCGAACCCGCTCTCGACCCCCGCGCACATCGTGCCCGAATGGTATTTCTGGCCGTTCTACGCGATCCTGCGCGCCTTCACGGTGGACTTCATCCTGCCGGCGAAGCTGTGGGGCGTGCTCGCCATGTTCTCGGCGATCCTGCTGCTCTTCTTCCTGCCCTGGCTCGACAAGTCCTCGGTGCGTTCGGCCAATTACCGGCCGCTCTACCGCAAGTTCTTCTGGTTCGGCCTGATCCCCTGCGTGCTCGTTCTCGGCTATTGCGGCGGCGCACCGGCGGCAGAGCCCTATGTGATGATCTCGCAGATCGCCTCGGCCTATTATTTCGCGCACTTCCTGATCATCCTGCCGATCGTGTCGAAGATCGAGCGGCCGCTGCCGCTGCCCAACTCGATCACCGAAGCCGTGCTGGCAGGCAAGGACGGCGCAACGCTCTCGACCAACGCTGCCACCGCGCAGCCGGCCGAATAAGGGGTTAGAACAACATGGTCCGTCCTATCGGTTTCCTGGTCGGTCTCGGCTTTGTCGGCGTCCTGCTGTGGTCGCTGCTCTGGGGTGCAATCGCTTTCGTCAGCGAGCCCCCCGCCAAGACCGTGGAGCACGAGTTCCACCTGACCCCCAAGGAAGTGTCCTTCTCGTTCGAAGGGCCGTTCGGCAAATATGACCGGGGGCAGCTCCAGCGCGGCTTCCAGGTCTATAAGGAGGTCTGCGCGGCCTGCCACTCGCTGCGCCTCGTCGCCTTCCGCGATCTGGAGGGCATTGGCTTCACCGAAGGCCAGACCAAGACGATCGCGTCCGAATGGGCGATCGAGACGCCGAGCATCAATCCGGAGACCGGCGAGCCGGCGACGCGCAAGTCGATTCCGGCCGACCGCTTCCCGTCGCCGTTCGCCAACGAGGTTGCGGCGCGTGCCGCCAATGCCGGCGCGCTGCCGCCCGATCTGTCGCTGATGACCAAGGCGCGTCATGACGGCCCCGCCTATGTCTATTCGCTGCTGACCGGCTTCCAGAATCAGCCCGCGGAATTGCTCAAGCATTTCCCCGACGCGAAGACGCCCGACACGCTGCACTTCAATCCGTATTTCGCGAACCTCAACATCGCGATGGCGCCGCCGATCACCGGCGACGGGCAGGTCAGCTATTCGGACGGCACCAAGGCCAGCGTCGATCAGATGGCGAAGGACGTCGCGGCGTTCCTCACCTGGACGGCTGAGCCCAAGCTGGAGAATCGCCACAGCGTCGGTCTGGGCGTGATCATCTTCCTGCTCTGCTTCACCGTCCTGACCTGGATGGCGTACCAGAATATCTGGCGCGACAAGAAGGGCGCGCACTGAGCGATCCGATGAGCGCCAACAGCGAAGCCAATGCGGACCTGAAGGCGCTCATCCGGACCATTCCGGACTTTCCACAGCCCGGAATCCAGTTTCGCGACATCACCGCCTTGCTGCTCGACGGTCCCGGCTTTGCCGAGACCGTCGATCGGCTGGCGGTGTTGGCGCGTCGGATGGCACCCGATCTGATCGCCTGTGTCGAGGCGCGAGGATTCCTGTTCGGTGCGGCGCTGGCGAAGGAGCTCAAGCTGGGCGTCCTGCCCATCCGCAAGCGCGGCAAGCTGCCGGGCCATACGGTGGGCGTCGACTATGCGCTCGAATATGGCACCGACCGGCTCGAGATGCATGCCCATGACCTGATCCCGCCCAGGCGGGTGCTGATCGTCGATGATCTCATCGCCACCGGCGGTACCGTGATGGCCACCGCCGAACTCATCCGCATCCAGGGCGGCGAAGTGGCCGGCGCGTTGTTCGTGGTGGACCTGCCGGAATTGGGCGGTGCCGATCGCCTGAGACAGGCTGGTATCGCCGTAGAGAGCCTGATCGCCTTCGAGGGGCACTGACGCCGGTCAGCTCTCCGCTGGTCGCCGGCGGATGAGTGCGGTGTTCTCGTAGCTCATCACCTTTTCGTCATCCTGATTGTAGATGGTGAGCCGCGAGCGAAAGGTGCCGCGATCGGGCTTGCTGCGCGACGCGGTCTTTTCCAGCATCTCGCTTTCGCAGCGCAGGACATCGCCCGGATAGACCGGTTTCCACCAGCGCAGATTGTCGATGCCGATGCCGCCGAGTCCGGCCTGCTGGTTTGCGGTAAGATTTTCGACGATCATCGCCATGGACATGGCGGCGGTGTGCCAGCCGCTTGCAGCGACCCGCCCGAAATAGGTCCTAGCCGCCGCCTCGTCGGAGAGGTGGAAGGGTTGAGGATCGAACTTCTTCGCAAAGTCGATCACCGCGTCACGGGTCACTTCGTAGTGCCCGAAACGCGCTATCGCCCCGACCTCGAGATCCTCGAAATATTGCATCATCACCTCCGCGAACGCATTCCTTCAAGCTGACGCTTCCGGAAACGTCAATTGCCGTTCGTCCGAAGGATCGGTCGCAACGTCTCCGGATTGCCGTCATTGGGAAGGGCGCGCACGCCGATCAGCGAAGTCAGCATCGGGTAGAGATCGACATTGTCGAATTTCGCGGGAATTGCCCCTTCGCGGCGAAAGGCCGGGCCGTTGACCAGGAACAGCGCGGTCATTTCCGGATCGTCCGGATCATAGCCATGATCGCCCTTGTTGGTCGGCGGCGCACTGGGCATCACTTCGCCACCCGGTTTGGCGAGGCACAGAAAGGCGGCGACGCGCGGATTTTTGCCATAGTGAAAACGCGCCGGGACGTCGGCCTTGCGCCAGCACTCCATGTCCGGATTGGGCACGAGCAGCGCGCGGGCGACCACCGCATCCTGGCCCGGCATCGCGTCGATCGTCGCAAAGGGGCCATAGCTGACCAGCCGGTAGCTGCCCGCCGGCAGCAATGTCTCGATCAGCACCGTGCGCTCGGGCTGGATGGCGCGCATGCCATGGTCGGAGACGATGACCAGATTTGCCGGCTGTCCGAGCGCGTCCAGCTCTGACTTGAGGTCGCCGATCAGTGCATCGATCTGCCGTACGGCCGCGATCGTCGCATCGCCGCGCGGCCCCTGCTTGTGGCTGGTCTTGTCGACCAGGTCGAAATAGAGCGTGACGAATGCGGGGCGGATGGCGGCGGGGCGGCGCATCCAGTCGATGACCGTCCGCACGCGCTGCGCTTCGGTGAAATTGGGATCGAACCGCGCCCAGTCGCTGGGGCGAATCCCGTCATGTGCCGCTTCCTCGCCCGGCCAGAACATCGTCCCCGTACGAACCCCGTTCTTCTCGGCGGTGATCCAGATCGGCTCGGCCTCCGCCCACCAGAAGGGATCGGAGGCTTCGAGCTCCTTGCTGTAGAAGCGTTCCTTGCGGCGCGGATCGAACAGGATGTTGGCGACGATCCCATGACGATCGGGCCTGAGCCCGGTGACCAGCGTATAATGATTGGGGAAGGTCAGCGTCGGAAAGCTCGGACGCATCGTCGCCTTCGTCCCGCTCTTGGCCAGGGCGTCGAGCACCGGGGTATCGCCGCGCGCCAGATAGTCGGGGCTGAAGGCGTCGATCGAGATCAGGATCGTGACTGGGCGACGCTGCTCGACGACGACGGTGGCCGCGGGCGGTGAAGTGGTCGCGCAGGCGGTGAGCGCGGCGACGGTGAAAAGGGCGGGCAGCAAACGAAGCACGACGATCTCCAGTGGCCATCCTTTGCTACAGGACAATGACGTATTGGCCACCCTTGCTGGACATGGGCGAAGAGGTCTGCGGTGTTGCGTGCCCACGCGATCGGGACTGGCCGGTCAGGCAGTGGTCGGGTTTTTCCCGCGATCGGGGGCAGGCGGGTTGCCGTCACCGACCAGCCAGGGGGCAAGAAGAAGCTGCACCGCCCGGCGCATGGCCTCGATATCGAGATCGGGGATGAGCCGGCTGTACGACAGGCCTTGCCAGATCAGCGCCACGGCGTCGACGAACGTGTCGATATTCAGGTCTTTCGACAGTCGGCCTGCCGCCACGGCTGATTCGGCTGCATTGCGCATCACGTCGATCAGGCGATCGGAAAGCCCCGCCACGCGTGTGTCGGCGGCGGCGAGCCGCTGAAAATAGCATTCGAGTTCGATGCGGACGGCGGGGGTCAATCCGTAGGACAGGCGACCCTGCTCGGCCTTCACATGAACGTCGAAGATCTGCGAAACCAGATCGCCGCCGTCGAGCATATGTTCGACCGAGTTGATGACGGTCTCGCGATTGTGCAGCAGCACCGCTTCGAGCACCGCATCCTTGTTCTCGAAATAATAATAGAGATGGCCGGAACGCATGCCGGCTTCGCGGCAGATGTCGTTGATGCTGGTCTTGGCCACGCCGCTCCGCGCAAGGCAGCGCGTCGCTGCCTCGATGATCTGCACCCGCCGGGCCTCGGTGTTTGACTCGTCAACTTCGCGCATCCCCGCCTCCTGCAGTTGCCATAGGGCGATCGATCCCCGGACGGAACGGATTCCACTGTCCGAAAATCCCGCCAGTCCAAATACATATTTTCCAATCAGGACCATTTTCTACGACGATCCTGATCAGGCTTGACAAGCCAAGCCTAGCCGCATTTATATAGTTTGATCAACCAACCTAAAAAAGAATCGACCGATCAACCGTCGAAAATGGGGAGTGTGACATGAAGAGACTGGGGCTTGGCTCGACATCGATGATCGCCTGGCTGTGCTGCGCGGCGGCGCCCGCATCGGCGCAGACCGGAGCCTCCGCGCCGGTCGCCAATGACGGCGATATCATCGTCACCGCCAATCGCCGTGCGGAGACTGTCCAGGACGTACCGAGCGCGATTACGGCGATCTCGCAGGAACAGATCGAGGCGCGCGGAATCGACGGCTTCGAGGGTTTTGCCCGATCGGTGCCCGGTCTCACCATGAACCAGGCGACGAAGAACCGGGCAGTTTTCAACATCCGCGGCATCGCCACCAGCGTGACGGGCGGCAACACGCAGGATCCGGTGGCGGTCTATGTCAACGACACGCCCGTCACCGATACGTTCGGCGCAGCGGCCCAGCCCGATCTGCGCCTGTTCGACGTGGAGCGGATCGAGGTGCTGCGCGGGCCGCAGGGCACCTTGTTCGGTTCCGGTTCGCTCGGCGGCACGATCCGGATCATCACCAACAAGCCGGATGCCACGCGGTTCGAGGCGGCGGGGCGCGTCGATCTCGGCGTGACCAAGGGCGGGGCGTTCCGCCAGCGCTATGATGCGATGGTCAACATGCCGTTGGCTGCCGACACGCTCGCCTTGCGCGTCGTCGGCTATTATCGCGACGAACAGGGATGGGTGAAGAACGCCGCGCTTGGTACGCGCAACGACGCGATCGACTGGGGCGGCCGCGTCGCGCTGCGCTGGACCCCGAGCGATACGCTCGCGATCAAGGCCGAGATTTTCCATCAGGACAGCGATCCCGAAGACGCCGATGGCTGGAATCCGGCGCTCGGCAGATTCAAGCGGTCCTCGTCGGTCGCGGAAGGGCGCCCGAACCGGATCACCAATTATAATCTGTCGATCGACTATGAGATTGCCGATTTCGCGACGCTGACTTCGTCCACCACCTATCAGCAAAGCAAGACTGCGCTGATCTCGGATCTCGGCGATCTGTTCGGTCTCGGCCTTCCCGTCGTCTCCCGAAACGATCCGTGGAATTCACGCTTCTTCGTTCAAGAGGGGCGGCTGGTATCGAACACGGAATCGCCGTTCCAATGGGTGCTCGGCGGCTTCTACATCAAACGCAGGACGGGCGTTCCCAATTATCTGATCGAGGTGGTCGGCCTCGACGATCTGTTCGGCGGCGCGATCGGCAGCGATGCCTATTTCGATACCGACATCACCACCCGGTCGAGTGAATTGGCGGGATATGCCGATGCCAGCTACGAGATCGTCGACGGGCTGAAGCTGCGCGGCGGCGCGCGCGTGTTCCGCACGACTGCCAGCTATGACGAGAAGAACCGGCGCGTGCTGGACTTCGCGACCTTCACCTATTTCGATCCGGTCAGTTTCAGGAACCGCGGGTCGGGGACCAACACCACCTGGCGCACCGGCATCTCCTACGAGCCCGACCGGAACCTGCTGTTCTACGCCAATGTCAGCAAGGGTTTCCGGATCGGGCAGGTGAATGCCAATCGCGGGCCGAGCCAGATCGATCCCGGCGATTATGTGATCCCCGAAGGCTATGAGCCGGATTCGACGATCAATTACGAGATCGGCACCAAGACGAGCTGGCTGGACGGCGCGCTGACGCTCAACCTCACGGGCTTCTACATCGACTGGACGAATATCCAGATCGACGGGCAGCGCATCTCGGATCGACGCAGCTTCATCGCCAATGCGGGCAAGGCGAGCGTTCGGGGCATCGAATTCGAAATGGCGGCACGGCCGGCCAGGGGATTCAACGTCTATGGCAATGTCACGATCCAGGACGGCAAGATCGACAGCGTGCCGACCAACATCATCGTACCCGCGGCGAAGGGCGACACATTGCCCGGCCTCGCCAAGTGGAAATTGTCCGGCGGCTTCGAATATCGCTGGGATATGGGCGGCAGCAATCAGGCCTATGTGCGGGTCGACGGCCAGTTCACCGACAGCTCGCCCAATGCGTTCGCTAATCGCGGACTGAATCCGCTCTTCGCCATCAATGACGACTATTCGTCGCTCGATGCCGCGATCGGCCTCGACACGTCCTGGGGCAGCGTCGCCATTTATGGCGAGAATCTGACCGACAATGACGCCGTCATCCTGAAGACGCCCAGTTCGCCCAATCCCTATGTGACGTTGCGGCCGCTGACTGCCGGTCTGCGCGTGACGGTTCGTCGCTGAGATGTGTCGTCGACGGATAGCGGAGGCATCGAGATGAACGCTCGGAGCGAGACATCGTCCTATCCGGGCCCGGGTCGCGCCCGCTATGCCCAGCTGGTGCTGGCATCCATCGCGGTCTTCACGACCATGGACATGCAGATCGTCGGCCTCCTGGCCGAACCGATGAAGCATGATCTGGGGCTCACCGATGTGCAGCTCGGCCTGGCGCATGCGACATCGTTCTACGCCGCCTATGGCCTGCTGGCGACGCCGATGGGCATGCTGGTCGACCGGCTGGTGCGCGTCCGCATGCTGGTCGCCGCCATGATCCTCTGGTGCGGCGGCCTGGCACTGACCGGCATGTCCACCGATTTCTGGATGCTGGCCGCGGCCAAGACCATATTGGGCGTCGCCAATGCGATCACCTATCCGGCGGCGATGTCGCTGATGGCCGATCATTTCGCGCCGGCGAAACGCGCCTTTGCGACCATGAGCTATCCGATGGGCCAGACATTGGGGCAGGTCGGTGCGCTGCTGGTCGGCGGTCTTGGCTATTCGAGCCTTGTCGGGATGGTCGCCGCCAATCCCGACGCGCTGCACGGCCTGGCGCCCTGGCGCGTCGTTCCGCTGCTCTTCGCGATGCTCGGCCTGTTCCTGCTGCCGCTGCTGTTCGCGATGCGCGAACCCGCCCGTATGGAAATGGGGGAGCGGGGTCGCGGATCGTTACGCAAGCTCTGGGCGTATCGCCGGTTTCTGCTCCCCCTTTTCGCGGGCATGACTTTCCTCGCTGGGGCCTCCACCGGCGTCCAGGTCTGGTTCGCGCCGGCACTGATGCGCCTCTACAATCTGCAGCCCGGCGATTTCGCCATCGGTTTCAGCATCCAGATGCTGGCGACGAGCCTGATCAGCCTTGCCGCCAGCAGCACGCTGGTCAACCTCGCGCGTGACCGGGGCGGCGATCGGCTGCTGATGTTGCCCGCCGCGATCGCCGCCACGCTGTGCGCGCCGGCTGCATTCATGGCGCTGACGCCCAACGTCATCTGGTTCGCCGCGTTCAGCGCCGTGTTCGCGGTTGCGGGCGGCATCGCGATCGCGATCCCCGTCATCGCCATCAGCCTTCGTATCCCAAACGAACTGCGTGGGCTCACCATGGGGCTCTATGTCGTGCTGATCTCCGTCACCGGCGCGATCGGATCGCCTTTGGTCGGTTTCGTGAGCGGCATATTGGGTGGGGAGATGATGCTGGGCCATGCGATGGCGGCGGTCGGCGCGCCATTCGCTCTGCTCGCCGGTTTGAGCTTCTGGATCGCGACCCGCGCCGGGCCTGGCGGTGACGATCCGGCAGCCGCCACCGAATTCCCCGAAAAGATAATGCCTCAAGGAGCCTGATATGAGCATGACCACGACGACCCTGTCTGCGGAGCGCTACGCGCGCGCGGCAGCCTTCACGCCATCGAAGCTCGGCACCAGGCTGGGTGGTGTGATCGGCGACGGCTATTGGCTCGACGATCGGCGCTACTTCTTCTGCGTTACCGAGGTCGGCGCGGATGGCGGTCAGGTGAACCAACCCAGGATCGCCGACACCGCAAGCGGCACGGTGACGCCGGTGCTGGCGGCCGATGCGCTCGCCGTGCTGATCTCCGGCCATAGCGGCAAGGACGTGGCGGCGGCGGATCTGGCGGCCGCACAATATGACATGCCCGATACGGGCACGCTCGTGGTGATGCTGGGCACCGACATCTATCATGTCGCGATCGATGGCCCGGCCCTGGTGAGGGCCGAAGTCTTGGATCCGGCGATGGCGCTCCATTCGCCGGACGGCAGCCAGGCGTGCATCCTCAAGGATCATGCGATCTGGGTGAAGGATCGCGCGACCGGCATCGCCAGCCAGCTCACACCGGACGGTGCACGTCACCATGGCTATGGCGAGATTCCGGAATCGGGGATCATGCCGGTGTCGAGCCGTAAGACGCCGATGCCGTGCGGCCTGTGGTCGGCCGATTCCGAATGGTTCGTCACCCATCGGATCGACGAGCGCGACCTGCCTGAAAGCGGGCTGGTCGAAAACGCGCCGGCGGACAGCAAGCGCGCAATACCGCATGTCTTCAAGGTCGCCGGCCCTGACCATGACCTGCCGAAGCTGGAGTTCGTCGCTTTCCATCTGCCGAGCGGCCGCTCGGTCAGCTCGGCCGACCGGCCGCTGATCGTGCAGGTCTTTTCACCCTTTCTCTATCGCGGCGCCTGGTTTGCGGGCGACAGTCTCTATTTTTTCGATTGGGAGCGCTTTTCGTCCGCGGTTGCGCTGGTTGCTATGAACCTCGAAACAGGCGTGGTCAGGACGATCCTTTCAGAAACGGCCGAAACCGGCTGGATCGACGTCCATCCGATGATCGTCGGCCAGCCGATCGTCCGTCCCTTGCCCGGCTCCGGCGAACTGATCTGGTTTTCGCAGCGCGACGGCTGGGGCCATCTCTACCTTCATGACCTAGCCAGCGGCGCACTCAAGAACCGGATCACCGAAGGCGCATGGATGGTGCGCGAAATCGTCCATGTCGACGAAGCCGGGCGGCGTATCCTGTTCCTCGCCAACGGCTTCGACGACGCCAGCGATCTCGGCCAG
>JASBTC010000190.1 GCA_030148625.1 Sphingobium sp.
CGATATTGCCGTCGCGATCGGCATAATATTGGTTCTGGTTGTTGGACTTGCGTGCGATCGCTGCCGACCATTCGCTGAAGGACTTGGCCTTCATCTCGTCATAATAGGCGAACATCGATTCCATCTCGCGGCCGGCCCAGGCGCGCCGCTTGGTATAGGCGGTGCGGTTCTTCTCGTCGAAGGCGATCACCGGACCATGGATGGTGGCATAGAGATCGAGCGTCACCGGCTGGCCATCGCGGACCTTGATGGTGACGCTGCGCTTCGTCATCGCCACCCATTTGCCCATGAAGCGATATTCGCGCGGATTGGCGGGGTTCAACTGCTCCTGATAGGTGTCGATGATGCTGCCGGCGAGCGCGGTGCGGCCCCAGGCGATGGTGCCGTTGGTGCCGAAATGGAAATAGGGCAGGCCGGGATAGGTGAGGCCGGTCACGTCGAGCCCGGCACCGTGGAGCGACGCCCCCCAGATCATGCTGGGCACCTGATCGCCGACCTGCGGTCCGCTCACCAGCACGGCATCGGCATCGACCAGCTTGGTGCGGTTGGCGAGCCAGGTGTTGCTTGAATGCGGCGTTTTGTCGGGCCCGGTGCCACCCCACAAAGCGATCGACTGGCGTGCTTCGGCATCCCCGGTTTCGGGCGACAGCGGCCTGAGCGTCGAGAGCTCGACCGGCTTGAAGACGCGTCCGGGCTTGCCCGCGCGGCCCGAGTCCTGATCCTCGATCTGGACGGTCAGCGGCGACGACGGATCGTCGCGCCAGCGCAATGTCGAGAAGATCTTCGTGGCGGTGGCGTCGCCATGCGCCGCTTTCAGTTCCTCGAGCAGGGCGACGTTGGAGATTTGCGACGTATAGTCGGAGAAGCGGAACAGGAGTTGCCCGACCCAGGACATGGCGATGTCGAGGTCGGTCCAGGGTTGCGGGCGAAATCCGAAATCGCTGAATTGCTTGGGAAGCAGGCGGTCGGGATCGGCCAGCACCTCGCGGATGCGGGCATTGATGCCGGCGACCATGCCGTCGACCGCCAGGCGGTGCTCGCCCTTCAATGCGGCGAGTTGGGGACGCAGCGTGTCGGGATCGTAATTGGTCAGGACATCGCGGTCCTTTTCCAGATAGGCGGGGCCGAACACTTCGGCTGCGCGGCCCTGCGAGGATCTGCGGGTGGATTCGATCTGGAACAGCCGGTCTTCGGCCAGTGCATAACCATAGCCGTAGAACAGGCTGTAGGTGTCGTCGGCGAAGATGCTGGGAATGCCATAGCTGTCGCGCTTGATGACGGCGGAGCCTTTTGGGGCGGCATGGGCCGGCAATGCGGAGGCTGTGGCGATCAACCCGGCGGCGATGATGATCCTGTTCCTGCGCGACGTCATTCCATTCTCTCCCGGATCATTCTCATTTTACTTGGCTTCCAACTTGTCATTCCCGCGTTCGCGGGAATGACAAGGAGGGGGGATCAGTCGCCTCATCAGAAGGAGAAGCGGACGCCGACCCGGTAGAAACGGCCGAGCAGGTCGTACAGGGCAGCGTTGGTGGCGCGCACCAGATATGGATTGGCGCCTGCGGTCGCGGCCCTTGGCGGATCGAGGTTGAACAGATTGTCGACCTTGAAGAAGATCTCGCTGCCGAACCCGTCATCCTTGCGGCTGATGGTGTAGCTGCCGCCGAGATCCCAATAGAGTGCGCCCTTGATGTGATTGTCGTTGACCGTCGGATTGTTGATCGTCGGGATCGGGCAGTTCGATGTGCATTCGATCCAGTTGTTGGCGATCACGCCGGGGCTGATATAGCGTTCGGTCAGCGTCAGCCGGATACGGTCGTTGCTGTAGCTCTGTGTGCCGTAGATGCGCCATTTCGCGATATTGCCGCTGTTCTGGCCCGCCGCTTCGGTGATCACGGCGTTGGGAATGCCCGAATTGGTCTTGTAGCTGAACACCCGCGTCGCGAGCGCGCGGATCGTGATGTTGCCGTCGGCGCCCGGGAAGATATCCGACAGGTCGGTGCGGTACGATGCTTCGATGTCCATGCCGTGGGTGACGGTCGACGCCAGGTTGACCGGCTTCAGCCGAACCTCGGTGACCATGCCCGCGGCGTTGCGGCTGATGAAGTCGCACAGCGTCTGGTTGCCCTGGAAACAGAGGTCCATTTCCTGCTGCGCGGTGATCGTGCCGATCGCGCCCTTCACGCTGATATGATAATAGTCGACCGAGGCGCTGAACCCCCTGAACCAGGTCGGCTGATAGACGGCGCCGACCTGCTTGGTGCTCGATTTCTCGGGATCGAGTTCGGTATTGGCGAGCGTGGCCTGATTGATCGTGAACGCCTGGCCGGCGAACGGGCCGATGCGGTCGATCACGGTGCCGGTGAAATTCTGCGGCGCACGGAAGAGTTCGCTGAGATTGGGCGCACGGATGTCGCGCGATTGCAGGGCGCGCAGCCGCAATCCGTCGAGCGGCGTTTCCCATGTCGCGCCGACTTTCCACGTCGTCACATAACCGGCCGTGCTGTACTGGGTCGCGCGCGCGGCGAGGTTGAGTTCCGCCTTGCCCCGCGCGTCATTGTCGACGAGCGGAATGACGGTTTCGCCAAAGGCCTCCCAGACATGGAAGCTGCCCGCGGCGGGGCGGAAATTCCCGGTGAACCAGTTGTTGCCAGCGGCGGAGAGCAAAGGATTGCCGGCATTGCCGTTCGATTCCGCGTCCGCCTCCTGGCTGAAGGCTTCGCGGCGATATTCGCCGCCGAACGCGATCGAGACGGGGCCGGCCCAATTGTCGAACGGTTCGCTCGACACGCTGACCGCCGCGACATCCTGCTTGAGCCGTGTGATGAGATAGGGGGTGCCGAGCACATAGTTGATCGCCGATTGCGATGCGACGCCGGTGCCGATGATGTTGAACGGCACGCAGCCATTGGCCTGTGCGACGGCGGACCGGCACACGATCGTGCCGTTGGGGCCGCGCACCGCGTCGATCGCGGCGAACAGCAGGTTGTTGAGCCCGCCATTCTTGATCGAGCTGTGCGTATAGGTCTGGCCGTGCGAATAATAGGCGTTGAGCGTCCAGTCGCGGTCGAACAGCTTGAACTGGCTGTCGAGGCCGGCGGTGAAGCGGTCCATCGTGCGGCGGTTGACGGCGACGCTGTCGGGCAGGTCGGCGATATAGCTGCCGAACTGGAAGCTGGTGATCTTGTTCGTCGCGCAGGCGGCGGTGATCGTCGCCGGCAGAAAGGCGTTGTCGCACTGGATGGTCAGGTTGCCGGTGCGATACTGGCCCGGATAGGAATGGGCGGTCGTGCGCACATTGCCGTGATTGTACGTCGCATAGATGTTGGTGACCGGGCTCAGATCATAAGCGAGGCGGACATAAAGGCTTTCGCGGTCGAGCGTCGAATCCAGGTTGGAATTGTTGCCGATATCGCCGGTCTGGTCGCCGCCCGACATATTGGGGCTGGCGATCAGCGATCCATACTGGAAATTATAGGGCGTGCCGCCAGGGCCGAACGCGATGCCCATCAAGGGGCCCGCGGTGATCAGGCCGCCGGGGGCGAGCCGCATGTCGACCACATTGGGCGCGACGATATATTGCGGCTGTCCGGCCGGCGTCCCGGCGATCGTGCGTTGCAGGATGCGCGTGCCGTCATACCATTTGCGGCTGCCGATGCCGCGGGGAATACCGGCATTGGCCTGGATCTCGCCGCTGATGATGAAATGCGCGCGGTCATTGGCGAATTTGGTGCCGTAGGTGAGCGAGATCGAGCCCTGCTCGTCGTCGCCATAGGTGGTGATGCCGCCGCTGATCATGCCCTTGACCCCGGTGAAATCGTGATCGAGCACATAGTTGACGACGCCGGCAACCGCGTCCGACCCCCAGGAGGCGGATGCACCGCCGGTCACGATCTCGACGCGCTTGACCAATGCCTGCGGGAAAGCGCTGGCATCGGTGACGCCGATATTGAGCGCGCCGACGACGCGTTGATTGTCGAGCAAGGTCAGCGTCCGGTTGGTGCCGAGCCCGCGCAGGTTGAGCGTGCTGAGGCCGCCGGTCGCGGTGCTCTGGGTGGTGCCGAAGGTCGATGTCGAATTGCTGCCGGCCAGCGACGGCAATTGAACTGCGGCCGAGAAGACATTGATTTCGCCTGCCTTCGCGATGTCCTCTTCACCGAAGACGGTAAGCGGCGTCGGCGCGGAATAACCATCGCGCAGGACGCGTGTCGCGGTCACCGTGATATCGGGGCCTTCGCTCTGCGGATCGGGCGTCTGGCTTGGCAATGCGGCGGGCGGCGTTTCCCTGGGCGATGGTGCGGACTGCGCAAGGGCCGGCTGCGACAGCGATGCCGCGATGATCGCCAGGCCGATCGGACTGGCAGAAGCCAGAATTCGAGAATGACAGCGCGATTGATGCCTGTTGCTCATGATCCCCCCAGTTTTTGCCGCGCCGATATCTGTTTTCTCGGCGCTGGTTCCCCCGCCGATATGACCGGCTGAGCAGGGTGAAGATGGGGGGAGGGTGCTGCGGCCAGCAATGACAATTAGGGGATAAGTTCATAACCCCGAATGGAATGGCGATCCGAAGCTGAAATGCCGAAAGCCTCGCGCATGGCTTCAGGTTTGCAATTTAATAAATTGAAAATAAATAATATTATTTGAAAGTCAGCCGCCTCGGGCGGGCAGGGCTTCAAACGCTCGATGTTCGTGCGCGGGCTTCCACTTCCACCTCGTGCATGAATGCACGGGCCGGACTCAGCATCGAGCGCACCGGGCTGGTGACCAGTCCGATCGGCCGTGACGCCTCGGGCGCATCAAGCGCGCGCCATGTCAGTTCGGAGGAACGGATCTGTTCCATCGCGAGCCGCGTCAGCACGCTGATGCCGAGCGAGGCGACGACGAGCGCGGCGGCGGTGGTCGGATGCTTGCAGTTGAACAGCGGGTCGACGACGACATCGGCAGCAGCGAATGCGCGATCGATCAGCGCGCGCAGGCCGGTATCGGTCGACATCGCGATGAACGGCCGCTCGCGAAAGACCGTCCAGTCGTGACGTTCCTGTTGTGCCAGGACATCGTCCGCGCGGCAGGCGAGGATCAGCCTGTCCTGGAAGATCGGCTTGAAATTCAGGTTTCGCGTTTCCGCCGGGGGTGGCGCGATGCCGATATCGGCTTCACCCTCTTCGATCACGCGATGGATGGGCGCGCCGACATCTTCCCAGATCTCCACCGTGACGCCGGGGTGGGTCAGGCCGAAGCGGTGGATCGCGGCGGGCAGCAGGGTTGCCGCAACCGATGGCGTGGTGGCGATCCGCACCCGGCCGGCGCGACCCTCGACATAGGCTTCGAAATCGCGGAACGATTCCTCATAATCCTTGATGAGCTGCAGCGCGATCGGGCGGAGGCGTTCACCCGCCGCGGTCAGGCGGACATGACGCGTATCGCGATCGAACAGGCGAACGCCGACCCGCGCCTCGATCTGCTGGATCGTCCGGCTGAGCGCCGGTTGCGACACGCCCAGTTCCAGCGCGGCGTCGCGGAAGCTGGCAAGCGCTTCGAGCTTCAAAAAGGCATCGAGCTGCGGAAAGGTGAGGCGGACATGCATGATTGCCGCGCGAGACTATCGCCACCCCGAACAGCGTCAATGCCGATCGTGGCCCCAACGGCGCATCGCATCGAATGATACCATCGCCGACATTGAGCATGATCGTCGATCCTCTACCATCCGTGCATGCGCACCGGCCGTCAGGGCCGGGGATGATGGGGGAGTGGGAATGACGTTCGCGACTGGCCGTTCGAGTTGGACGTCGGCATGATTCCGCTTCTGCAAGATATTCGGATATTGGAGGTGGGCGCGGTCGTGCTTGGCCCGCTCGCCGGCCAGATCCTCGCCGATCTCGGCGCCGACGTGATCAAGGTCGAGCCGCTGGGCGGCGATGTCGCGCGTGAATCGCACCCGCAGGGCGCCGGCGACGGTGCGTTGTTCGTCAACAACAACCGCAACAAGCGCATGATCGCGCTCGATCTCAAGCATCCCGACGGGCGGGCGAGCTTCGCGCGCATGATGGCGAATGCCGACGTGCTGCTGCACAATATGCGCGCCGATGCGGCGGAGCGCCTGGGGCTCGGGTTCGAGGATGTCGCCGCGATCAATCCGCGCATCATCCATTGCGCGGCGATCGGGTTCGGCCAGCGCGGGCGCTATCGCGACCGGCCCGCGTTCGACGATATCATCCAGGCGGCCAGCGGCCTGGCCGGGCTGGCGGCGCAGCGCGGTGGAGAGCCGCAATTCATCCCGACGATCCTGGCCGACAAGGTCGCGGCGCTCCATGTCGTCTACGGCATCCTCGCCGCACTCGTCGCCCGCGCCCATGGCCGCGAGGACGCGATCCGCGTCGAAGTGCCGATGTTCGAGGCGATGGCATCGTTCGCGCTCAACGAGCATTTGGCGGGCGCCACCTTTGCCGATGACGGCGCGCTCGGCTATCCGCGCGTGCTCGCCGCCGACCGGCGGCCCTATCGTACCGCCGACGGCTGGATCGCGGTGCTGCCCTATACCGGCGATCAATGGCGCCGCTTCCTCGACGAAGTCGGGCGCAACGATGTTTCCGAACAGCCCTGGTTCGCCGACCCCCGCATTCGCCAGGCCCGGATCGACGATCTCTACGCGATATTGGCGGAAACGCTGCCGCACCGCTCGACCGGCGCGTGGATTGCAGCGCTGTCGGCACGCGACATACCCTGTTCGGAGGTCAACATGCTCGAGGACCTGATCGGCGATCCCCACCTCGCCGATGTCGGCTTCTTCGATGTCGATGCGGGATTTCCGCCCGAGATCCGGCGCGCATTGCCCCAGCCCGTGGAATTCGGCGGGATCGCCCCCGTTCGCGACACGCCGCCCGGGGCGGTCGGCGCGGACAGCCGCGCGATCCTGCGCGAATGCGGTCATGACGATGCCGAGATCGATGCGCTGGTCGGGGCGGGGGTCGTCCGCGTGGCGGCGCCGGCCGCTGCCGCACGCGTGGCCGGAGCAGGCGGATGACCGTGATGGCCGCGCAGCAGCAGGGATCGTCGGTCGAGCAACTCAGCCCGCGCCAGCGCATTGCCGCCGTGATGGCGGGATCGGCCGGCAATCTGATCGAATGGTATGATTTCTACGTCTATGCCTTCACCGCGATCTATTTCGCGTCGTCCTTCTTCCCCGCCGGGGACCGCACCGCGCAATTGCTCAACGTCGCCGGCATCTATGCGGCCGGTTTCCTGATCCGGCCGCTCGGCGGCTGGTTCTTCGGCCGCTTCTCCGATCGCCGCGGTCGCCGCGCCGGCATGGTCGTGTCGGTGCTGATGATGGGCGTCGGCTCGCTGATGATCGCCGCGCTGCCCACCTATGCGCAGGTCGGTGCGCTCGCGCCCGCATTGCTGCTGGTCGCGCGGCTCTGTCAGGGCTTTTCCACGGGCGGCCAATATGGCGCGGCGGCATCCTATCTCAGCGAGATTTCCGTGAAGGGACGTCGCGGCTTCATCGCGTCCTTCCAGTTCGTGACATTGATCGGCGGACAGCTCTGCGCGCTGCTCGTCCTGCTCGCGCTTCAACAGACGCTGGGCGACGAGGTCATCCGCGCCTGGGCGTGGCGCATTCCCTTCGCGATCGGGGCGGTGCTCGCGCTGACCGTATTGCTGTTCAGCCGCCATATGCACGAAACCAGCGAAGCCGGGCTGTCGACCCCCGATGCGGGGACCTTCCGTGGGCTGGCCGCGCATCCGAAAGCGGTGCTGTTCGTCGTGTCGCTCAGTGCCAGCGGCGCGATCTGCCTCTACACCTTCACCACCT
>JASBTC010000196.1 GCA_030148625.1 Sphingobium sp.
TTGGGGCCGAGCAGCGCGGTGATGCGGCCGGGTCGCAGCGACAGGCCGATATCGTCGAGCACGCGGCGACGGCCGAGGCTGAGCGAGAGCGCTTCGGTGGTCAGAGCCATGCCGACCGCCGACGCATGTCGATAAGAAGCGCAAAGAAGAAGGGCGTGCCGATCAGCGCCATCGCGATACCGAGCCGGATCTCGCCGGCGCCGGGCGAAAGCCGGACGAGGCTGTCGGCGGCGAGCAGCAGCGCCGCGCCGCCAAGCGCCGACGGCAGCAGCAGCGCCGAGGGTTTCTGCCCGACCAGCGGGCGGACGAGATGCGGCACGATCAGCCCGACAAAGCCGACGACGCCGGAGACGGCGACGCAGGCGCCGACTGCCAGGCCGAGCCCGACGACGATGATCGCCTGGAGCCGTCCCGTCGACAGGCCAAGCGAGCGAGCGGCGTCTTCGCCAAGGCTGAGCAGGTCGAGCGCGGGTGCGGAGAAGACCAGCAATGCCATGCCAGCGGCGATGAAGGGCAGCGCCATCGTCACATCGTCGAAGCTGCGATCGGTGAGTGCGCCCATCAGCCACGAGATGATCTCCGACGTGGCGAAGGGATTGGGCGCGATCGAGATCAGAAAGGCGGTGAGCGAGCCCGACAGGCTGGACAGCACCATGCCCGCGAGGATGAAGGCGATCGCGTTGCCCGATCGGCCGACCAGAAAGGCGAGCAGCATTACGGCGATTGCCGCGCCCGCCATCGCGCTGCCGAAGATGGCGAAGGGCGAAAGCGCGAAGCCGAAAAAGATCGCGCCGACCGCGCCGAGTGCTGCGGTGGATGCGACGCCGACCAGCGTAGGATCGGCGAGCGGATTGCGCAGATAGCCCTGGAGCACGGCACCCGACAGGCCGAGCGCCGCACCGATCGTGGCCGCGAGGATCGCGCGCGGCAGGCGCAGTTCCAGGATGATCCACCAGCCGGTATCGTTGCCGAACCAGGCCGAGAACGGCACCCAGACCTTGCCGGCCATCAGCGAGAGGCCGAACATCGCGATGCAGGCGAATGCGAGGAGAAGCGTGACGCCGAGATTGCGGCTCATCATCCGATCCCCCGCCGGATTTCGGCAAGCCGTTTCAGCGCGGGAATGACGACCGGGCCGGCGCACCAGGAGAGATGCTCGGGGAAGTCGGCCTCCATGGTTGTGCCGATCCGCGCGAGGGCGCGCTCGCGCATCGTGCGCATGCGGCTTTCATCATCGGTGCCGCGTGCGGCGGGGGGGACGAGCATCAACCGGGGCGGTTTCGCCACCACCTGTTCCAGCGGCAGATAGCCGGTGAAGCTGAGGCCGTAATCGGCGGCGGCATTGCGAAAGCCCGCCTGACGCATCAGCGAATCGTCGAGCGTGCCCGCGCCCGAGACCAGCCCGCCGCCATGCCAGAGCAAGGCGGGGACAGGCACGCTACCCGGTGGTGGGGCCGCGGCGACCGCGGCGGCGTCGATCCGGGCGACGAGTGCGCGGCCGCGGGCCGGCTCGCCGATCGCATTTGCGATCGTCATCACTTGCGCGCGCGCGCCCGCCAGTGTCGACGGTACGTCGATGGCGAGCGTGCGGATGCCGGCGCGAGCATAGGCGCCGCGCGACGCAGCGGGCTCGAAACTGCCGAAAATGACGAGATCGGGCGCCAAGGTGACGACCTCTTCCGCGGTGCCCGCCGTGGCGCGGAAACGGCGGGCGAGCGCCGGATCGATCGAGCTCGATCCCGGATCGTGCGAATAATGGCTGATCGCCGCGATCCGATCATGCGGGGCGATCTCCATCAGGATCGCGTCGGCACACGGATTGGTCGAAACGATGCGTGCGTGTCGCGCATCCGGCGCGCCGGATGCCGAGCATCCCGCGAGCGGCAGGAGCATCGGCAACCAGCGCGCGGAGATTGTCAAAATCCCGCCCGGACGCCAACATAGGCGGCGCGGCCCAATGTCCCATATCGTGCGGCGGTCTGATATTTCACGTCGAACAGGTTATCGACGCGACCGTACAGAGTGAAGCGCCCATCGATCGTATAGGCGGCGCGGATACCGGTCAGCACATAGGAATCGAGCCGGACGCTGTTCGCTGCATTGTCGAAGCTGTCGCCGACATGCAGCACGTCCGCACCCAGGCTGAGCCCCTCCATCGGCGCATAATCCGCCGACACGCTGACGCTGTGGCGCGGGCGACGGGCGAGATCATTGCCGAAATTGGCGCCCGGCGTGCGGTTCTCCGCATCGGTAAAGCTGTAGGATGCGGTGAAATTCAACGCCTCGACCGGCTTCATCTCCAGCAGGAATTCCAGGCCCTTGGCGCGTGCCTTCGCAATATTGTCATATGTGCCGAAGGGGCGATTGGCGCAGATGCCGGTGAGCGGCGCGATGCAGGAGATGAAATCGATCTGGTTGCGCGTACGGCGCTGGAACAGGGTGACGCCGGCAACCAGCGCGCCATCGAGCAATGTCTGTTCGATGCCGACATCATAGCTCTTCGCCTGTTCGGGGCGGAGCAGCGGATTGCCATAGCCGGTGATGCTGTCGTCGAGCTGGAACAAGGTCGGCGCCTTGAAGCCCTCGCCATAATTGGCGCGCAGCAATGTGCCGGTGCCCAGTTTCAGGGCCGCATTGGCGCCGATCGTGGTGTGGCCGCCAAATTGCTCATGATCGTCGTGACGGACGCCACCGGTCAATGTCAGCGCAGCGACCGGCTTGATCACGATCTGGCCATAGACGCTGTCGATCCCGGTCTCGGCGGCGGACGGCGAGAAACCGTCGTCGGTGAACAGTTTCGACGTCTCGGTCTCGGCACCGAAGACCGCGCGGAACATCTCCGACAGCGTCAGATCGCCCTGATATTCGAAGCGTTCGGTACGGCCGCGCGCAAGGAAGGTCGGTGTCGTGCCGAAATCGGGATTGAAATTGTCGCGATCGATGTCGGAGATGGTGAAGGCGAGGCGGTTCTTCAGCCGTCCGTCGAACAGGCGGGCGTTGATCCCGGCATAGCCGTAAATCTCCTGCGCGGTCGAATATTCATTGGTATCGCCAAAGGCGTAGGTCGGAGGCGCGAAACCGTCGAGATCGGTGCGGCTGTCGGCGAAGCTGCCACGCAGATCGACGTCGAAATCCTCGCCGAGCGCGATGCCGAGCCGGGCATTGGCGCTATACTGGCGATAGCCGTCACGCTCGGTGCCGCCGGCAAATTGCGACACGCCGTCGGTGCGGAACCAGTTGCCGCCGATCGAGCCGGAAAAGGCGCCGCTGCTGCCCGAGATCAGGGCAGTGGCGTTGGCGCTGTCATAGGATCCGTATTCGGCGCGGGCACGGGCCTGGAACCCTTCGCTCGGGCGTGCCGTCAGGATGTTGACCACGCCGCCCAGCGCCTGGCTGCCCCAGGGCACCGAATTGGGGCCGCGCACGACTTCGATCCGATCGATGTTGCCGATCATCAGATTGCCGAAATCATAGGCGCCCGACGGCGCCGACGGATCGCCGACGCGCACCCCGTCGATCAGGACGAGCGTCTGGCCGTCCTCGGCGCCGCGGATGCGCACCGCCGTCACCGAACCGGGACCGCCGGTGCGCGTCACCGAAACGCCGGGCGTGCGCATCAGCAGATCGGTCGCGATCACCGCCTGGCTGCGTTCGATCGCAGCGCGGTCGATGACGGTGACGGCCTGGCCGGTCTCGTCGGCATCCTGCGCGGCGCCGATCGCGGTGATGACGATGTCGGCGCTGGCGTCTGCGGAGGCATCATTGGCCAGCGCAGGAGACGCGGTGGCGAGAATGATGGCGAGAGTCGATATGGTCTTCACGGATATGTCCCTTCGTTCAACGACGTCACGATGTCGCCAAACGAGGAAGACCTCGCCCGCCCGGTGCACCCCGCCCGTGTGGAAGAACGACGATGACGGGCAGGTCTCCTGGCTCCCGGGTCAACGCCTTGTTCGTGCCGCCTTCCCGGATTGCTCCAGTGGCATGTGGCACGATGGCTCGCCGGTTACAGTAGCGGGGGCTGCCGAGGCTTCGGCCATGGCCGCACCCCGTTCCCTTTTGATCCCGTCGCCGGGAACCCGTCATTTTGGCGCTGTTATTGAAGCGGGCGCACTTTGACAACCGCAAGGTCTCCATTGCACTGGAACGGCGCCGCGTTTGCCTCTAAGTCGCTAAAGCAAGATGCCGGGTGGGCCGTTGGATTTGTTTGTGAGGTTTCTGTGGGTCTGAATCTGCTTCGTATCGTGCCGATTCTGGTTTTATTCGCAGTCGCTGGCTGCAGCGGGCAGCGCGTCCTTGGCGGTAGCAAATCGCTCAACGTCGTGGATGCCGCCGCCTTGCCACCACCGACCCGCGCGGATCTTGCCAGCAACGAGCGACCTTACCTCATAGGCCCATTCGACAAGTTGAAGATCGATGTGTTCGGGGTCGAAGAATTGAGCGGAGAGGTGCAGGCCGATGCCAGCGGGCGGATTTCACTGCCCCTTGCAGGAACGGTCGAGGCCGCCGGCCGCACGCCAGAGGAACTTGCTGGAGATATCGCGGCTCGGCTTCGCGGCCGTTATGTCAAGGATCCACAGGTCTCGGTCAATCTCAAAGAAACGGTGAGTCAGGTCATCACCGTCGATGGCGAAGTGAAGAAGCCCGGCCTCTACCCGGTGATTGGGCGGATGACGTTGATCCGTGCGGTCGCCACGGCGGAAGGGGCCAGCGAACTGGCGCGGCTTGACGACGTCGTCATCTTCCGGACCGTCAACGGCCAGCCCATGGCCGCGCTCTATAATCTGAAGGCCATACGGCGCGGCCAATATGACGATCCCGACGTCTACGCGAATGATGTCGTGTTGGTGGGCACCTCAGAAGCAAGGCGGCTTTTCCGCGATGCTATGCAGGTGGCACCGGCGGTATTCACGCCGCTCATCTATCTGTTGCGGCCGTGACGATGCGTTCGTTAGGGAAGAGGTTGGTCGGAGAATTTTTGCATTGACCGCATTCGTCTCAGGCAAACGCGCTCCGCGGCGCCTGCCCATTGTCATGCTGATCTGCTTTTTCGTGGCGCTGACCTTTTTCGGAGGCGCGTCGCGAGCGGATGTTCCCACGCAAATTCTTGTGAGGTTGGCTGCGATCGTCATCATGGCAACGGTGTTGCTGACGACGTCTGTCGAGGAGCGTCGGTTCGTGAGGCTGCCGTTCTACATGCTCGTGGGGCTGGCGGTCGTCATGGCGGTGCAACTGATTCCGTTGCCGCCGGCGCTGTGGACGAGTCTGCCCGAGCGGGACATGTTTGCGGAACTGGCCGGGCTCGTCGGTATGCCTCAACCTTGGCGGCCTTTGAGTCTCACCCCTGATCTGACGATCAACAGCTTTTTGTCGCTGCTGGTGCCGGCCGCTGCGTTGCTCGCGGCTGCCTGGCTACCGCGCTCCGGCTGGGGGTATTTGCTGATAGCGATCCTGGTGCTGACCGCGGTGAGCGCGATTCTCGGACTGGCGCAGATCACGGGGCGGATGGACGCATTGTATTTCTACGAAATCACGAATCGCGGCGTCGCAGTCGGCCTGTTCGCGAACCGCAACCATCAGGCGCTCTTGCTTGCGTTGAATCTGCCGATCCTGGTGACCCTTGCGCTGTTTCCAGCGGAGGAGGCGGCGTCGCGCGTTCGCGGATGGATCGCCGCAATTTGGGCGCTGTTCCTGCTGCCGCTGGTCCTGGTCACGGGGTCGCGGGCGGGGCTTGCACTTTATGTGCTCGCGCTCCTGCTTTCGTGGCTATTGTACCTGCGTTTGCGCGCGCAAGCGGGAGGAGTGGCGACGGCTGTCCCCCCGCGCGGGCGCGAGCGTCGCAAGGTATTGCGATTGGTCGCGGCATATCCGGCATGGTGGATGGCGGGTGGCTTTGCGCTCATGGGCGCTATCACCTTGGCCCTGTCCAGGGGGGAGGCTGTCCGACGATTCACTGAGCAGGGTGTCGGCGATGAACTGAGGCTGCGCATCTTTGCACACGTCCTTGATCTCGCCTGGAAATATTTTCCGACTGGGGCAGGATTCGGCGCTTTTCCCGATGTGTATCGGATTTTCGAGCCGGTCGGGATGCTGGATCCCGAATATGTGAACCATGCGCATAACGACCTGCTGGAGTTTGTCGTCGACGGCGGCCTGCCGGCCGTGACATTGCTTCTCATATTCCTGGCCTGGCTGGCCGTCCGCAGCCGTGTGGCCTGGGCGAAGCGTGTCAAGCCGAGCCGTCGCGATGCCTTGGCCAGGTTGGGGTCGGTGATCGTCGTGTTGATGCTGGCCGCGAGCGTGCTGGATTATCCGCTGCGGACACCGATTATGATGGCGATGTTCGCGTTCGGCTGCGCGTTTCTGTGCATCGATCCAGCGCCCGCTCCTGCCGCGAGGAGTCGAGAAAATGCAGCGGCATGAGGCGATCCGCCTCGGAATTAACGGTGGACGGCTCGGCCCCTATTGGCTAGGCGGTTCGATCTTCGGCCGCTTCGCGCCTGGCGAAAAGGTGGGAAATGAAGGCCGGTCTGACACCTGCTCAGCACCAATATTTGCGCAACATGGGGTATTTGGCGAGCGTATGCGCCTGATTAAAAACCAGCAATTGCCGGGTCCAGCCTGATGAACGATCACGTCCAAGACTGGTTGCATATGTCGTCGCCAACGGGACGGCAGAAGCGCGCTGATCCGTCAGATCAAGTTCCTGCGCTGATGAAATATTGGCGTATCGTGGTCCGACGCAAATGGATCATAGCCGGCATCATGACAGGGGCGTTGATCGCGGGCCTGATCATCACGTTGCTCATGACGCCGAAATTCACCGCAACGGCGACGATCGAGATCGCGCGCCAGCAGGAGAAAATCGTCCAGGTGCAAAGCGTCGAGCCGGAATACGGCGCGGCGGACGAAGAATTCTATCAGACGCAATATTCGTTGCTACAGGCACGTTCGCTTGCCGAAAGCGTCATGAAGGACTTGAGGCTAGCCGAGGACAACAATTTCTTCGCGCTGTTCGGCGTCGATCCGGACGAAGGCGGTATCTTCACCAAGAACGACAATGGTCGGCTGACGCCCGAACGACGTGCAAAGCGCGAAAAGGAGGCGGTTGAGATCCTTCTCAAGAATGTCACGATCTCGCCGATCCGCCAATCCCGGCTCGTTTATGTCAGTTTCACAAGCCCGGATCCGAACCTCTCGCAGCGTGTCACCAATTCATGGACCGATAACTTCATCGAATCCAACCTGGCACGGCGTTTCGATGCGACATCCTATGCCCGCACCTTCCTCGAGCAGCGCTTGGAACAGCTCCGCAAGCGGCTGGAAGAGTCCGAACGTGCGTTGGTGGGCTATGCGGCGAGCCAGCGGATCATCAATATAGCATCGAGCGACACAGCCACGCCAGGAGCTCCTCGACAGGAACGCTCGCTCGTGGCCGAGGATCTGGAGGCGTTGAACAAGGCGCTTGCGGAAGCTACCGCCGATCGTATCCGCGCTCAAAGCCGGAATGCGGGGCAAGGGGCATCCAGCACCGAGGCACTTACAAACCAGGCTCTGTCGACGATGCGGCAGAAACGTGCTGAAATTTCTGCCGACTATGCCCGCATGATGGCGCAGTTCGAACCGGAATATCCCGCTGCTGTCGCGTTGCGTTCGCAGGTCGCGCAGCTGGATCGGAGCATCGTTCAGGAAGAAGGGCGGATTCGGCAGAATCTGTCTGGCGGCTATGCCGAGGCAGCCGGGCGGGAGCGGGCATTGCAGGGCAAGGTCCAGGAGTTGAAGTCCAATCTACTCGATCTGCGTCGGCGCAGCATCCAGTACAATATCTTCCAGCGTGATGTGGACACCAATCGGCAACTCTATGACGGTCTGCTCCAACGCTACAAGGAAATTGGCGTCGCTGGGGGTGTCGGTACCAATAATGTATCGATCGTGGATCCGGCGATTGTTCCCGACAAGCCGTCCAGCCCGCGGCTGTTGCTCAATCTGATCCTGGCGCTGATCGCTGGCATATTGGCTTCAGGGGCTGTCGCTCTGGCTCTCGAGCAGATCGATGAAGCTATCAAGGATCCGTCGGACTTTGGTCAGGCCACTGGCCTTGCGCTGCTCGGCGCGATTCCGAAGACCGACACCGATGAGCCGATCCACGCACTGCAGGACCGGAAATCGTCGCTTACAGAGGCCTATCTATCGGTCCAGACCAATCTGCAGTTCACCACAGACCATGGCGTGCCACGATCGCTGGCGGTCACCAGCACGCGCGCAGGGGAAGGGAAATCGACCACCAGTTTCGCGATCGCTCTCTCGCTTGCCCGTACCGGTCGTCGGGTTATCCTGGTCGACGCCGATATGCGGTCGCCGTCGGTGAACGAGATCCTCGGTATTTCGAATGGCAAGGGGCTGAGCAACTACTTGTCGGGCGACGACGAACTCGATCCCATGATCCAGGCTTCGGAACAGTTGAAGCTCTCCGCGCTGCCGGCAGGACCACAGCCTCCGAATGCGGCTGAATTGCTCACCAGCCAGCGCCTGAAGATGCTGATCGAGCGGCTGTTGACCAATTACGATCATGTCGTGATCGATTCTCCGCCAGTGCTCGGCCTCGCGGATGCCCCGCTAATCGCCAGCTCGGTCGAAGGGGCGGTCTATGCGGTCCAAGCTCAGGGCGTCCGTTCGAGCATGATCAAGGCTGCACTCGCACGGCTGAACAATAGCAATACCAACCTGCTGGGTGGCGTGCTGACGAAGTTCGACGCGAAGAAAGCGCATCTCGGATATGGCTATGACTATGGCTATGGCTATGGTCAGACACCCACCGAAAACGCTTAAATGCTCGGTCTTCGGCAATGAAACGCGGCATATCCTCGACATCGTTCCGACGGAGTGCGGCGATCGTCGTGGGCGCGGTTCTCCTCTCGGCCCTGGTGATTGCGGCCGGAGTGACCAGCGCGGCAAGAGCCGGAAACCCCGAATTGGCGTTGTCGTTCTCTCCCGTTGATTCCCGTGCGCTCGAGGCACGCGCCGATCAGTTGATACAGGGTGGGGCTGACGAGCAGACACTCGCACGGGTTCGCTCGCTGGCGCTTAGCGCAGTGACGCGTGACCCCACGTCGGTTGGCGCCGTGCGGACGCTGGCGACTGTCGAACTGGCGCAAGGACGGAGTGACCGGGCGAACGATCTGATCAATTATGCCGCACGGCTCAGCCGCCGGGATATTCCCACAACCCTGTATCTCATCGATCAGCGAGTTGCGCGGGGCGATATTCCCGGTGCATTGCAATTCTTCGACATCGCCATGCGGGCATCGCTGGAGAGTCGGGACACGCTGTACCCCATCCTGTATGAAGCTCTGACTGACGATCGGCTTGTCGATCCGATGGCGCGGTTCTTCAGGAATGATCAGAGTTGGCTACCGTCCTTTTTGGATGCCGCGCTTGGCAAGGCATCGTCGG